>JACESM010000021.1 GCA_013911835.1 Porphyrobacter sp.
CCGTCCTTGACCAGAAGGCCCCGGCGCATGAGCGCGCCGCTCGCCACCACCTGCGCGGCGGGAACCGCAAGGCCCATCGCGCAGGGGCAGGCTGGCACGCCGCGCTCACCATCGCGATTGCCGTCCTCATCATCACCTGCCCCTGCGCGATGGGCCTTGCGGTTCCCGCCGCGCAGGTGGTGGCGAGCGGCGCGCTCATGCGCCGGGGCCTTCTGGTCAAGGACGGCAGCGCGCTCGAGCGCCTTGCCGAGTGCGACCTGGCGGTGCTCGACAAGACCGGCACTCTGACGCTCGGCACCCCGCGCGCCGACATTGCCAGCCTTGACCTGCAAGCGCGCAGCATCGCGCTCGCGCTCGCCCAGACCAGCCGCCACCCGCTGAGCCGCGGGCTTGCTGCCGCGCTGCTGCGCGAGGCCGTGACGCCGGCCGTGGTCGAGGACATCCGCGAAGAGGGCGGCACGGGCCTTGCCGGGCGCTGGCAGGGGCTGACGGTCGCGCTCGAAAAGCCCGAGAGCGAAGGCGCGAGCGATGCCCTCGCCACCACCCTGAGGATCGGCGACACGCGCCAGACCATCCCCTTCTCCGATCCCCTGCGCCCCGATGCCGCCGCCGCCATCGCCGCGCTCGCCGCCGAGGGCCTGCCCGCGCGCATCCTCTCGGGCGATCGCGCCGCGCCCGTCGCCGCCGTTGCCGCCACGCTCGGCCTTCCCGCCGAAGCCGAAGCCGATCCGCGCGCCAAGCTCGCCGCGCTCGAGGACCTCAAGGCCGCCGGACACCGCCCGCTGATGGTCGGCGACGGCCTCAATGATGGCCCCGCGCTTGCCGCCGCCCATGCCTCGATTGCGCCGGGCACCGCGTCCGACGCCAGCCAGCAGGCGGCCGACGCGGTGTTCATCGGCGAGCCGCTGATGCCGGTCGCGCTCGCGGTGCGGGTCGCGAAGGCCTGCATGCGGATCGTGCGCCAGAATTTCGGTTTTTCCATCGCCTACAATGCGCTCGCAGTGCCGCTCGCGCTGACCGGGCAGGTGACGCCGCTGGTCGCCGCGATCGCGATGTCGGTGTCCTCGCTGGTGGTGATCGCCAATTCGCTGCGGCTGGCAGGAGCGGCCAAGGAGCCTGAAAACGCATGACCGGCCTCGCCATCCTCATCCCCATCGCGCTGGGCATGGGTCTGCTCGGCCTCGCCGCCTTCCTGTGGTCGATGCGCGCGGGCCAGTATGACGACATGGATGGCGCCGCCCACCGCATTCTCATCGACGATGAAGGATGCGGGGAGGACGAGGCGTGAACCTTCTCCCCTTCGCGCTTGCTGTGCTGGTGCCGGTAATGATCGGCCCGCTGCCCGCCCCGGCGAGCCAGACATTGACCATGCAACTGTGCAACGGCGGAACGATCACAATCCCGATTGGAGACGAGCGCCCCTCCAAGGATCGCGACTGCCACCCCAAGGGCTGCCACGCGGGCACCTGCCGCGAGAGAAACCAAGCAAAGCATCCCAAACGGACTATTTGATCTCGCGCAAAGACGCGTGATCCGCAGCGCGCTCTAAGCGTCTCATGTGGACCTATCACCCCGAGCTGCTCGCGACCCCCGTGCCGCGTTACACCAGCTACCCGACCGCCGCGGACTTCGGCCCGCTCGAGCCCGGCACCATCGAGCGCGCGGTCGCCGGCGCCAGCGGGGACATCTCGCTCTATCTCCACATCCCGTTCTGCGAGGCGATCTGTTTCTATTGCGGCTGCAACACCGCCGCCTCGGGCAAGCGCGCGCGGGTCGAGGCCTATTTGGCCGCGCTGCATCAGGAGATCGCGACCGTCGGCAGCCTGCTCCCGCAGGGCGCGCGGGTGCGGCGTATTGCCTTTGGCGGGGGCAGCCCCAATGCGATCCTGACCGGCGAGTTCTTGCGGCTGGTCGATGCGCTCCACGCGCACCTGCCGCTGTGCTCCCCCGAATGGTCAATCGAGCTCGATCCGCGCAGCCTCACCGCCGAATGGAGCGCGGTGCTCGGCAGTGTCGGCATCACCCGGGCGAGCATGGGCGTGCAGACCTTCGCCGCGCATTGCCAGAAGGCGATCGGGCGCGAGCAGTCGCTGGCGATGATCAGCCGCAGCACCGACTGGCTGCGCAGCGGCGGCGTCACCTCGTTGAACTTCGATCTGATGTACGGCCTCCCCCACCAGAGCGAGGCGGATCTGGAAGACAGCCTCGAGCTGACCCGCAAACTCGGTGCGGACCGGATCGCGGTGTTCGGCTATGCCCATGTGCCGCACCTCGTGCCGCGGCAGACGATGATCCGCGAAGGCGATCTTCCCGGCGCCGCAGCGCGCTTCACCATGGCGAGCGCGGCGCACCGGATTCTCACCGGCTACGGCTATAAGGCGATCGGCTTCGATCACTTTGCGCTGCCCCACGATCCGATGGCGCGCGCGGCGCAAACCGGCACGCTGCGGCGCAATTTCCAGGGCTTCACCGATGATCCCTCCGAGGTGCTGATCGGCATGGGCGCGAGCGCGATCAGCGGCTTTCCCGGACTGCTCGCCCAGAACGAGAAGCACACCGCAACCTATCGCCAGCTGAGCGAGGCGGGGCGACTGTCCGCCAGCCACGGCATTGCCCGGTCGGCCGAAGACCAGCGCCGCGGGGCAGTGATCGAGGCGCTGCTGTGCCATGGCGAGGCGACCATTCCCGAGGATTTGCTGGGCCAGGTGTCGGCGCGGCTCACCCCGTTCACCGACGAAGGCCTTGCCCGGCTCCACGGTCGCCATCTGGCGATCACCCCCGCAGGCCTCCCCTATGCCCGCGTCATCGCCGCCCTGTTCGACGCCTACCGCGCTGCCGCCCCGCGTACCTTCTCCTCGGCGATCTGAGCACGCCGCAGCCCTCCCCCCTCCGCCTGCCATGGAAGTGCCACTATTTGGGAAGATGGTTCTGCCGCAAATCGACAAGCGGGGAGCATCAGGGGCGCGTATAGTCACGATCAGGGGGGGAATACATCATGGCAGTTACCGATCACGTCGACCTCAATGGCTTCATGGAGGGCGTCAAGAAGCGCAATCCGTACCAGCCCGAATTCGTCCAGGCGGTCCAGGAAGTGGCCGAGGACATCTTTGAATTCATGGAGGACAAGGAGGAGTATCACTCCCAGCAGATCCTCCGCCGCATTGCCGAGCCCGACCGCGTGGTATCCTTCCGCGTGTGCTGGGAAGATGACGCGGGCAATATCCGCGTCCAGCGCGGCTGGCGCGTCCAGAACAACAATGCGATCGGCCCCTACAAGGGGGGGATTCGCTTCCACCCGAGCGTGACCGAATCGGTGCTGAAGTTCCTCGCGTTTGAACAAACCTTCAAGAACGCGCTCACCGGCCTGCCGATGGGCGGCGGCAAGGGCGGATCGAACTTCAATCCCAAGGGCAAGAGCGTGCGCGAGATCATGCGCTTCTGCCAGAGCTTCATGACCGAGCTCTATCGCCACATCGGCGCGGATATCGACGTTCCGGCGGGCGATATCGGCGTGGGCGGGCGCGAGATCGGCTTCATGTTCGGCCAGTACAAGCGCATCACCAACAACTTCACCGGGGTGCTGACCGGCAAGGGCCTCGAATGGGGCGGCTCGCTGATCCGCACCGAGGCGACCGGCTATGGCGCGGTCTATTTCCTCGAGAACATGCTGGCGACCAAGGGCGAGAACCTCGAAGGCAAGACCGCGGTGATCTCGGGCTCGGGCAACGTCGCCACGCACGCGGCGGAGAAGATCGTCCAGCTTGGCGGCAAGGTGCTGACCCTGTCGGATTCGGGCGGCTTCATCCATGATCCCGACGGCATCGATCAGGAAAAGATCGACTGGGTGAAGACCCACAAGACCCACCGCCGCGGGCGGATCGAGGAATATGTCGAGGCCTTCCCGAAGGCGACCTTCCACTCTGGCAAGACCCCGTGGGGCGTGCCCTGCGACGTCGCCCTGCCCTGCGCGACGCAGAACGAGTTGCTGGGCGAGGACGCCAAGATGCTGGTCGCCAACGGCTGCCGCGCGGTCAGCGAAGGGGCGAACATGCCGACCGACCTGGACGGCGTGCACACCTTCAAGGC
The DNA here is from genome assembly GCA_013911835.1 of Porphyrobacter sp. Taxonomy (GTDB): domain Bacteria; phylum Pseudomonadota; class Alphaproteobacteria; order Sphingomonadales; family Sphingomonadaceae; genus Erythrobacter. The sequence continues at coordinate 4,087 of JACESM010000021.1, forward strand.
CGCGAAAATCCTCTACGCGCCGGGCAAGGCCTCGAACGCGGGCGGGGTCGCGGTCTCGGGCCTCGAGATGAGCCAGAACTCCGAACGCCGCTCGTGGAAGGAGGAAGAGCTCCAGCAGATGCTCAAGGACATCATGTCGGGCATCCACAATTCCTGCATCCGCTACGGCGATCAGGGCGGCGGCTATATCGACTACGTGAAGGGCGCGAACATCGCGGGCTTCAAGAAGGTCGCCGATGCGATGCTGGCCTTCGGGGTGGTCTGAGGCGACCTGCCCCGCTTGCCCAAACGCGAGCGGGATGTCTTGAGAAAGCGCTGCGAGGCCCGGCTTGCCGGGCCTCGCTTGCGTCTGGATAGGTGAAATTCCTTTGGCAGCAGGTCTTTTTTCCGTCATGCATTCGTCACGGAACTGACACGCCTGCTGGGCGTCCGCGAAACCTGCCCCCGCCACGCCAAGGGAAGACACTTTTCAGCCTATGAACCTCGTGTCGTCTATTGCTCTTGAAGACACGCAACTGCTGGTTTCGCCGCGCCGGGCGAAGCTGATGTTTTTTGTCCCCTTTCCCGAATTGATCCTGGCGCTGTCCTTTCTCGCGGCAGGCACCCTGATCGCCGCGATGCTCGATCTGCCCTTCTCGCTCCCCTCCAGCCAGTCCCTCGCCTTCACGGGGATGAGCTATGGCGTGCCGCTGACGCTGATCGGCCTGCTGGGCGCAGGCCTTGTTCTGGCGAAGCAGACGATGCGGCTGATCTACTACGCCGCTGCCGCCTTCGCCTATGCCGTCATCCTGATCACCCATTTCAACATCAAGCTGTGGATGAACCTCGTCAATCCGCGCCTGTGGGACGGGCTTTACTGGCAGACCGATCAGGCGGTGCGGCCGCTGGTCGATCTCGCCTTCGCGGTGCATCAGCTGGCCGAAACGGCAATGCCCGCGGGCGAGCATCTCTACCTGTTCGCCTTTCTGGCAATGTTTGCCGGCAGCATCATCGTCCATTCGATGCAGGCCTTCATCGTGTTCCGGAAGGTGATCTTTGCCGCGATGCTGGTGCATGTATTCGGCGCGCTCGCCTACTGCATCATGCCGGCCGTCGGCCCGTTCCTCTACGAGCCGGGCGCCAATGCGCTGGAGACCGCGCGCCAGCAGCACATGTTCGGCGGCTATCAGGCTCTGGCCGCCGGAGGGCGCGGGTGGATCGCCGCCGAGGGAAGCACCTTCATGTTTGCCGCCGTGGCCGCCATGCCTTCGCTGCATGTCGCGTCATCGGCGGTCTTCCTCCACTACGCATGGAGGCACGCGCGCTGGCTCGGCATCGCCTACCTGCCGCTGTTCGTGTTCATCATGTTCGAGGCCGTGGCGACCCGCTGGCACTATTGGGTCGATGTGGTCGCGGGCCTTGCCCTGACGGCGCTGGCGATCGCCATCACCACGGCAGTGTTCCGCAAGATCGAAGCCCATGATCCGGCGCGCGCGCCGAAGCGCCAGCCGCTTACCTGACCCCGAGCTGCGCCGCCGCCTCGCGCAGCTGCGCCGCCGCGCCCGGGTTCGCCTTCACCGCCGCATCGAGCGCTGCCTTGGCTTTGGCCGGCTCGCCCAGCGTCATGCGGCTGCGCATCAGCATCACCCAGCCATCGAGGTTCTTGGGTTCCTTGGCGAGCCGCGCTTCGAGCTGTTCGACCATCCCTTCGGCCATCTGGCGCTGCTCGCTCGGCTTCATCGCGCCCGCTGCCGCGACATCGGCGGCCGTCGGCCCACGCAGGTTGGCCGAGGCCTGATCGCCCGCCACCGCGCCCGACCCCGGGGCGATCAGCGCGGGCTTGCGCGTCGCTTGCGCCTTGGCAATGCGGGCGGCGACGTCGATCTTGTTGATCTGGCCGACCTGCTCGATGGTGCGCACCAGATCGGCCTCCCACGGCGCGCCCTGGGGGCTGTCGCTCAGCAGATCGAGCCACGCGGCAATCGCGCCCTCGTGATCCTTGTCCAAATCCTTCTTGGCGGCGAGGAAGTAGCGCCCGCGCGGGTCTTCCGGATCGAGCGACACCGCCTTCTGGAAGGCCTGCAAGGCCTCCGGCGGGAGCGGGTCGCGCTTGCTCGCCAGCACCAGCGTTTCGCCCAGCGCCGACCACAGCACCGCCTCGTCCGGCGCGATGGCGACCGCGCGGCGATAGGCGGCGGCGGCCTCGTCATACTGGCCCTGGTTGAAATAGGCGAAGGCAAGATCGCCCCACGGGCCGGCATCGTCGGTCGAGGCCTCGGCTGCGGCGCGCAGCTCATCGATCGATCCTTCGCCGCCGGCCGCCGATACGGGCTCAGCGGGTCCGCCCGAGCCCTGATAGATATTGAACCCGATCGAGCCTGCCGCCAGCAGCAATGCCGCCCCCAGCAAGACCCAGCCCGCCTTCGATGATCCGCCCTCTGGCCGCGTTTCGCCCTGTCCCATGCCCGCATCGCTAGCACTGGCGCGATACGGGGGCAATTCGCTCTGGCATCGGGGCCGGTTTTGGGTATGGTGCCTCACAGGGGGCGATCTATCCGCGAGGGGGAGGATAGGTGGGCGATATCTTCAAAGTCGCTATCATCGGTTCGGGCCCGGCCGGGCTCAGCGCAGCCGCGCGCGCAGCGGCGCTGGGGCTGAGCCATGTGCTGCTCGAGAAAACCGATCACCTCTCCGACACGATCTACAAGTACCAGAAGGGCAAGCACGTCATGGCGACGCCCAGCAATCTGGTGCTGCGCTCCGACATCGATTTCGAGGCGGGCAAGCGCGAAACGATTCTCGGCATCTGGGACGAGCAGATCGGCGGCCACAAGGTCAATGTGAAGTATCACGCCGAGGCCAAGGCGATCCGCGGCACGGGCGAGGCGATTGCCGGTTCGGTGCAGCAGATCGTCACCCGCGCGCGCGACGGGACGAAGAACGTCACCGAGCTCCAGCGCCACGCACCGCCCTATGCCATCGAGCTGACCAGCGGCGAGGTGGTGATGGCCGAGAACGTCGTCCTCGCCATCGGCACGCAGGGCAACCCCAACCTGATGCGCTGCCCGGGCGCCGACCTGCCGCACGTGCAGTACCAGCTCGACGATCCCACCGAATATGTCGACGAGCATATCATCATCGTCGGCACCGGGGACGCAGGGATCGAGAACGCGCGCGGCCTCGCCGAAGACCCGGCGCAGCGCAACACCGTCTCGATCCTCAACCGTGGCACCGAATTCCCGACCGCCAAGGCGGCGAACGTCAGCGCGCTGATGGCCGATCACGAAGCGGGCAAGCTCACCGTCAGGAACGAGAGCGAGACCAAGTCGATCGAGCCGGGCTTCATCACGCTCACCACCCGCGACGGGGAAATCCGTATCCCCTGTGACCGGATCATCGCCCGCATCGGCTCGGCCCCGCCGCGCGCTTTCGTCGAAGGCTGCGGGATCGAATTCACCAGCGAGGACCGCGGCGCCTTCCCCAAGCTGTCGCCGGTGTTCGAATCGACCGCGCCCGGCATCTTCGTGATCGGCGCGCTGGCGGGCTATCCGCTGATCAAGCACTGCATGAACCAGGGCCACGACGTCATCGAGTTCATCAACGGCAACACCGCGCTGAAACCTGCGGACGAGCCGATCATCGCGGCCAAGTTCGCAAACCTTCCCGGTAATCGCAGCACCGAGGAATGGCTGGAATTCCTGCGCGCCAATGTTTCCATCCTGAACGGCATGAACCCGCTCCAGATGCGCGAATTCATGCTCGATTCGGAGGCGAAGTTCTACGCACCGGGCGAGGTGATCTTCGAGCGCAATGCCCCCGGGTCCTCGCTGTTCGGAATTGCCAGCGGGTCGGTCGCGGTGGAGGTGAACCCTGCCGATCCTTCCGTTACCATCCCGATCGAAGCCGGATCGATCTTCGGCGAGGTCGGCCTCATCTCGGGCCGCCGCCGCGGCGCGACCATCCGCGCGGCCGAAGACACCATCGTGGTCGAGATCTCGCGCCTTGCCGCATTGAAGCTGCAATCGCAGGTGCCGAGCGCCAAGGCGGCGATCCAGCGCATCTCGATCGAGCGGCAATTGCTCCAGATGTTCGGATCGGGCCTCACCCGCGAGGATGTGGCGCCCCTGGTCGAGGCCGCCCGGGTCGAGGAAAAGCGCGCGGGCGAAGTGGTCGTCACCGAAGGCGCGGACGACAAGGACATCTTCATCATCCGCCGCGGCTCGATGATCGTCGAAAAGCAGGTTGGCGAGAAGCCGGTGTTCCTCTCCTACCTCCCCGCCGGGAGCTATTTCGGCGAGATGGCGGTGATCGACGGATCGGCGCGCACCGCGACAGTGAAGGCGGCGATCAAGAGCGAGGTGATCCGCCTGCCGGGCGAAGGCTTCCTCGCGCTGCTCGACAAGCGCCCCGCGCTGCGCGAGCGGGCCTTGAAGGACATGGCCGGAAGGCGCGCCACCAACGCCTTCATCGAGAGCCGGAAAGGGGAGTTCTCGGGCGCGGTCGATCTCTATTCGCAGACCGCGCAGTTCCTCGTCGACAACGGCATCGGCGAGGCGACCGACGTGCTGCTGATCGACGAGAAGCTGTGCATCGGCTGCGACAATTGCGAGAAGGCCTGCGCCGACAGCCATGATGGCCTGTCGCGATTGGACCGCGAGGCGGGCAAGACCTATGCGCACCTCCACGTGCCGACCTCGTGCCGCCACTGCGAGCACCCGCATTGCATGGCCGACTGCCCGCCCAACGCGATCAAGCGCGGGCCCGATGGCGAGGTGTTCATCGACGAGACCTGCATCGGCTGCGGCAATTGCCAGCGCAATTGCCCCTACGGCGTGATCCGCATGGATGCGAAGCCCCCCAAGAAGCCGAGCCTGTTGCAATGGATGCTGTTCGGCAAGGGTCCCGGCCCGGGTGAGGCGTCCTATAGCTGGCGCAAGAAGGCCGCCGAGAAGGAGGGCGGGCAGAAGGCCAAGCAGGCCATCAAGTGCGACATGTGCTCCGGGATCGACGGCGGCCCCGCCTGCGTGCGCGCCTGCCCCACCGGCGCGGCGATCCGCGTCAGCCCGGACAAGTTCCTGACCTTCGCCAAGCTCACCGAGGATATCGAGTGATGGCAAGTCAGGCGAAAACCGGAGGCACGGGGCGCTTTTCGCAGGACGAGCGGCGGCGCGACAGCGACCATGTCAGCTTCTTGAAGCACAGAGGATTCCGCTGGCTGTGGATCGCGCTCGCCCTCAGCGGCGCGAGCATCGCGGGCTATCTGCTGATCGATCAGGAGCCCCGGCCCAATGGCGGGACGTGGTATGGTTATACGCTGGGCACGATCGGCTTCGGGCTGATCCTGTGGCTCTCGCTGCTGGGAGTGAGGAAACGGCGGATCAATCCCGGCGCGTGGAGCCTCAAGGCGTGGACGTCTGCCCACGTCTATCTCGGCCTTGCGCTCGCCGTGGTGGGGACGCTCCACACCGGGTTCCAGATCGGCTGGAACGTCCATACGCTTGCCTATGTGCTGATGCTGCTGGTCATCATCACCGGCATTTATGGCGTGATCGTCTACGCCACCCTGCCCGCCAGCCTCTCGGCCAACCGCAAGGAGATGACCCGCGCGCAGATGCTCGATGCGCTGACCGCTATCGACCGCCAATTGGAAAGCGCCGCGCAGCCGCTGGGCCGGGCCGAGGCCGATCTCGTGATCGATGCCTTGGGCCAGGACGTGTTCTACGGCGGCGCGCTGGCGCGGCTGACGGGGAGCTACCCCGGCTGCAAGACCGCGCGCGCCTTGAAAGCCATGGGCACCGGCTCGGAAACAGAAGCGCGCGTCGCCGCCCTGCTCGAGAAGCGCCGCGAACAGCTCGTCCAGATCCGCGGCGCCCTGCGCATCCGCGCGATGCTGGAGATCTGGCTGTTCATCCACATCCCGCTCACCATCGCCCTGATCGCCGCGCTCACCGCGCATGTGATCAGCGTGTTCTACTACTGGTGAGGGCAGCGCGATGGCCTTCCTGATCCGCACCATCGACTTCACCGCCGCGGGCCGCGAGATCATTCGCGACCGGGTGCTCGATCAATCCCGCCTCACCGTCGGCCGCGCGGCGGAGAACGACATCCACCTGCCCGACCTTGCGGTCGAGCAGCATCATGTCGGCATCGACCTCGCGCCCGATGGCACGCTTTCCGTCAAGGCGCTCGGCACGCTGGGCTTCGGCCTCGATGGCCGGGTGGTCAGCGAAGCCGTGATCGACCCGCGCACTGGCGGCGAGGTGGCGCTCGGCGCGGCGCGCCTCGCGGTGACGCGCGAGGGCAATGGCAACATCGCCATCACCATCCGACAGGTGGTCGCCGACGAAGGCAAGATGGATGCCCTGCGCGGCTTCGCGCTGGCCTCCAAGCTGCCCGGCAAGCGCACGATGAGCTGGGTTTTTGCCAGCGCGATCATCCTCCTGCTGCTCGCCCTGCCGGTTGCCTCGCACCTGCTGCGCACCCCGGCCAAGCCCGATCCCACCGGCAAGACCCCCGGCACCGTGCTGATGGACAGCGCATGGACGAGCGGCGAGCTGTCGCTGAAGCACGAGACCCTCGCCGACAATTGCGAAAGCTGCCACGTCGCCGCCTTCGAGTCTGTGCAGGACGAGACCTGCCTCTCGTGCCACAAGGACATCGGCGACCACGCGACCAAGCCCCGCCTCGCCAAGGGCATGGCACCGCTCTCGGACGGCGATGCGCTGCAGTGGCGGATCGCGGAAGGCTTCGGCAAGGAAGGCCCCTTGGGCTGCGTCGCCTGCCATTCGGAGCACGAGGGCCCGGTGCGCACCCAAGCGGGGAGCGAGGCCTTCTGCGGCGATTGCCACAAGGATCTGGACGCCCGCCTGACCGATACGGCGCTGGCCAACGCGCATGATTTCGGCAAGACCCACCCGCAGTTCCGTCCGCTCTATTTCGCCAGCTTCGGCGCGGCCAAGCCGGTCCGTGCGGCGGCGGGGACGGTGCCGGTCGAGCGTTCGGGCCTCGTCTTCCCGCATGATGTCCACATGAACCCGCGCGGCGGCGCGGCGCGCATGGCGGTAAGCCTCGCGCAGTATCGCGCCCCCCTCGAATGCAAGGATTGCCACGTCGCCACGCCTGACCGAGTGACCTTCAAGGAGGTCGAGATGGAACAGGCGTGCGAGGGGTGCCACTCTCTGGTTTCGGGCCGCACGGCGGGCGGGACGTTAAGCAAGCTGCGCCACGGCAGCGTGAAGAACCTCGCCGAGGATCTGGCGCGGATCAGCACCGGCCCACGCCCGCGCCTCGCGCCCGGACGCCAGCGCCCCGGCCAGTTGGGGAGCGCCTCGCCCTATCGCGCCGATTTTGGCCGTCCGGTCCGCGCCTATATCGGGATATCGAACGCTCTGTCGGTCGGCGGGGTCTGCACCGAGTGCCACCTGCCCACCACCGGCCCGACGGGGCAGGCTGATCTGATGCCGGTCAACTTCCCCGAACGCTTCCTCACCAGCGGCTATTTCAGCCACGCCGCGCACACCAAGCAGAAATGCTCCGATTGCCACGCGGCGGAGACCTCGAAACTGGCGAGCGATCTGCTGATGCCCGACCTCAAGAGCTGCCGCGACTGCCACTTGGGGGCGAGTGCGGTGAAGACCGCCAAGATCGTTCCCTCCGACTGCGCGATGTGTCACGCCTACCACGTGCCCGCGGGGCAATGGCAGGGTCTGAAGCCACCCAAAGGCCCCGCTCCGCATTACAAACCCCCGCCGCCACCAAAAACAACGGTTGCAGCCAAGGTGGCGCAAGCTAGACCGTAAGGATGGGCGGGAGCATTTCTTCCACAGGCCGCGCGGTGCTGATCGCGCAGATGACCGACATCCATGTCGGATTTGCGCCCGAGGAAGGGGACAATGAACTCAACGTCACCCGCTTCAAGGCCACGCTGGGGCGCCTGATCGAGGGGCCCAACCGCCCCGACTTTCTGGTGCTGTCGGGCGACATCACCGATCACGGCGATGCCGAGAGTTTCGCCAAGACCATCGAAATCCTGCGCGCCTGTCCGATCCCGATCCTGCCGATGGTGGGCAATCACGACAGCCGCGCGGGCCTGCTGGGCGCCTTTCCGGGGGTTGAGCCGGCCGAGGGCGGCTTCCTCCACTATGTCGTCGAAGCGGGTCTCGGGCTCAGGATCATCTGCCTCGATACGCTCGAGGATGGCCGCCACGGCGGAGCCTTCTGCGAAGCGCGCGCGCGCTGGCTGGCGGAGCGGCTGGCCGAGGCGCCCGATACGCCGACGCTGATCTTCATGCACCACCCGCCGGTCGTCGCCGGGATCGACTGGATGGACCCGGCGCCCGGCGAGGACTGGATCATCCGCCTGCGCGATGTGCTGGTAGGGCAGAGCCAAGTGCAGGCGATCCATTGCGGGCACCTCCACCGCCAGATCTCCACGCGGTTCGCCGGGATACCGCTGGGAGTGACGCCTTCGGTCGCGCCGCTGGTGGCGATGGATCTCAATCCGATCGACAAGGACGTGCCCGACGATCGCGAGCTCATCTCCACCGAGCCGCCGACCTACGCGCTCCACCGCTGGGACGGCGAGAACCTCGTCTCGCACTACGAGCGGGTCGGTGATTGGCAGGTGCTGGCGCGCTTCACGCCGGGCTTGCAGGGCATGATCGAAGGCATGTTCGCCGAGCGGGAATGATCCCCCGCCCCGGGCTTGACCCGGGGCCCCGCTGCCTTGCGACGATCTGCGATATCCGAAGAAAAGCTGGGCCCCGGGTCAAGCCCGGGGCGGGGGGCTATTTCGTGCCCACCCAGCGCTTCATGTCGACATCATCCGTGACCTTCCACGGCAGCCCCGAGCGGGTCATGAACATCCGCTCCATCTCCTCGCGGGTGAACGGACGCGAGCCCAACCGGCCGAACACCGCCATCTGCCCGCCGGTCTCGTCGACGGCGCGGTCGCGGTCGAGGCCCTTGGACATGGCGATCGCGGGCGTGGGCGTCTTGGCCCAGGCGATCAGCTCAGGCATCGGCGCAGGGCTGAAGCCGTAGAAGCCGCGCTGGCTTTCGGGGCTGGTGAGTTGCAGCACCTTCACCCCGTTCTTCCCGTCGGCGACGTAAGCGAACAGCGAGGCATTGGTGGTGCCGACGATCACGTCCTCGGCATCGTTCAATGTCCCGTCCAGCGTCACGCGTTGATAGACCTTGGGCGCGCGGGGGTTCGTCACATTGAGGATCACCAGCCCGTCGCCCTTGGCGGCGACATAGGCATAGGTACGGGCGATATACATGCGCCGCGCATCCGCCAGCGGCACCGTTCCCTCAGGCACCGCTTGCGGATCGCGCAAGCTGGTGATGTCGAACAGCTTCACGCCCTCGGCATCCGTCACCCACAGATAGCGGAACTGCACCGCGCTCGCCCGCGCATCGCGCAGCTCGCGCACCGCGGCGAGCCTCGGCGCGGCGGGATCGGCAAGGTCGACCACCACCAGGCCCTTGTCCGCAGTGATGTAGGCGATCTCTCCGGCGAGCACGATGTGCCGCGCGCCGGTGAGCACCCCGCCGGGGTTCCACGCCGTGGAGCCATCGGCATAGACCTTCCGGGTGAGCTTGTTGTTGCGGAATTCGCCGTCCGCCAGCGTGTTGACGTTGACGAGGATCAGGCCCTCCACCGCATCAGTGACGGCGGCATAGTTGTAGATCGGCTTGAACGCCTGTTCCTGATTGGCGGCGCGCATCGCCTCGGTGTTGCGCGTGGGCGCGATCGGCTGGTTGGTGGCGAGCGCCATGCAGGTCGCATTGGTGGTCTTGACCTGCGTGTCGTGGCCCAGCGCGGAGAACGGCCCCTTGAGGATTCGCTCCGAGGTACCCTTGTTGGCGATGCTGGCGACGTCATAGGCGACAAACCCGCCCTTGCCTTCGGCCACGAACATGTATTCGCCGCGCAGTTGCAGGCAGCCGACCCGGCCCGGCGTGCCTTCGTGGATATTGGCGAATTCCTCGAAAGGCTGGGTCTCCCCGCTGAGCTTTTCGTCGAAGGTCTTGCCGCGGGTCCAGTTCTTCAGCTCGCGCCCGTTCTGGTCGACGTGGAGGCCCCAGTAATCGGGATAGGCATAGCGGTGGAGGTAGGAGCCGATCACCGCCTGCGGCTCGTCATATTCGGTCACCCGCGTCGCCTGGAACCCGCCTTCCAGCCCGCTCCACGCATTGAGGCCGACGAAGTTGACGTAGTTGGTGCCGAGCAGGAAGAGCTGCGCCATGATCGCGTTGTTGTCCTCCTTGGCGGAGAGGTGGCAATCGGTGCAGGTCTTGGTCTCGGTCAGGCGCACGGTATGCGGGAAGTGCGGTGCGAAGGCCTGGCTGGAGAAGCCGATGGCGCTGATCGGCGGCTGCTGCACATAGATCCGCTCGCGGTTGATGTTGGTGGACGACAGCACCAGCGCCGAGGACGAGCGGACGGGCGCGACCTGATTGCCCTTGGTGGTCATGTGCTTGCCGAGCTGGAACATCTCGTCGCGCGCGACCTGCGGGTTGTAGGTCGCGAAATTGCGCGTCTCGCCGCCTTCATAGCGGTGGACGGGGGTCTTCCAGTTGGCCTCGATCGGCAAGTGACACCCGCCGCACGAGGTCGTCCATGACAGGTGGCAGGTGAAGCACGCCATCTCCGGCTCGCGGTGCGCGCGGTCGGGTTCGGAGATGCCGGTGCCGAATTCGAAATTGCCGGTCTCTGCGCCATAGCGGCTGACGAGCTTGGCGCGCGCGGCCTTGGCGTTGAACACCGGGGTGGCGGGATCGACCGAGTCCTTGACGAGGCTCATCTCCCATTCGAGGCTGGGATCGACGATCGAGCGCTGGACCAGCCTTTGCCTGCCGTCCGGCCCCTCGAGCCATTCAAAGCGGCGCTTGCCATCGGGGTTGCGCAGCAGGGCGAGGTTGTGGCCCTCGGGCGGAGCCGCCGGGCCGCTGGTGCGCAGCGTGGGATAGGCGTCGGCGGTGCCGTGGCAGTCCTTGCAGGTGATCTCGATCGCGTTCGCCACCTCGCCATAGATGAGGCCATTGCCGTGGCTGTCCTGCTCGAAGTGGCAATCGGCGCATTGCATGCCCTTTTCGGCGTGGATGTCCATCAGGTGGACCGCCTTGCCCGGGTTGACGCCGGGGGGCACGAACTTGCCCTCGCCCTCGCGCCGCCATTTCTCGGGATCGTCGGGGTCGACGATTTTGCCGTCGGCGTCGAGCAGATTGCCCTCGCGGTCGCGCTTGAAGATCGCGCGGAAGTTCCAGCCGTGGCCGTGATAGTCGGCGAACTGGGTGTCCTTGAGCGTCGGGTTCAGGTCATAGACGTTGCGCAGGAAATCGAGGTCGGCCCAGTTGCCCTTGGGTGCGGCGCCCTCGGGGTTGCGGTCGGTGACGGCACGGACCTCGGCGGCGGTGGGGTATTTCTGCTGCTTGGGCCACATTGCGGGCGCGTCGGACTCGTAGTCCCACATGGTGTAGCCGAGGAAGCTGTTCAGGAAGATGTTGGGCTGGTGCATGTGGCAGTTCATGCACTGGCTGGTGGGGATGGCGCGGGTGAAGACGTGCTGGAGCGGGTGGCCGCTCTCCTTCACTTCGCCGCTGGCGGTCCGCAGCGCGCCGTCAGAGCCCTTGTCTGCGCTACCGCTTTGCTGCTTGAGCGCGTCGGCATGATCCTTGTGCCCCGGCTCCTTCACCCCGCCGTGGCTACCCGGCTTCTCCTCATATCCCGCCGCGTGGGCGATCTTGTCGGCGATGGTGGGATCGACGGTGATGCTCTGCCCGTCGCGCCCGTATTGCGCATAGGTGAGCGAATGGCGCGGCTCGCGGTCATTGGCATAGACGACGTGGCACGACGCGCAGCCCGAGTGGCGATAGTCGCCCGGCTGGTCGTTGGTGCCCATGAACCACGTGAAGGGATCGTTGAGGCGCGTCTTGTGGATGTTGAGCGCCGGGATCGCCACACGCAGGCCGGTGCCGGGGCCGCGGTTCGATTGCTTCAGGTCGGGCCGTCCGGGCTCTTCCAGGCGCTGGATCGAGCCCGAGGGGTTGGGCAGGCCGATCTCGGGGAACTGCGAATTGATCGTGCGCCCCCCGCGCTCGAACACGCGGAACACGTCGCCCGGCGGGATCACGTGCCACGTGGGGAGCGGATACATCTCGGCCAGCACGCCGCGCGCGACCTGATCTTCCGAGAGCTTGCCCCCCGGCCCTGCGCCCGGCGTGGTGATCTTCGCGGGCAGGCCTTCGCGGGTATAGGCCTCGCCCAAGAGGTAGTTCTTGAACGGCAGGATCCCATTATTGTAGCTCGCCCCGCCCCACAGCATCGCGCCGGTCGCCATGATCGAGCGTTCCGCGCTCTCGATCGCCTGAATGTGGCATGCCCCGCAGGCATCGCGCGCAACGCGGTAGTCCGAGGGGTTGATGAATTTCACGAACTCGGGGCTCTCCTGATTGAGCAGCGCATAGGAACGCTCGGGGTTTGCCGAGGAGGGGAAGTGCCAGGACTTGGGATATTTCGGCAGCACATGCGCCGCATCGCGGGCGGCGACGTAATCGGGGTGGTCGTGGGGCAGCTCGGAATCGCCGCGCACGGCCACATTGCCGCCGTGGCAATCGGTGCAGCCGAGCCGCACCGCAGGCGAGACGTGCATTGTCGGCGCGTCGGTCTTGACGTGGCAGGTGAGGCAGCCTGCGGACTTGCCCTCCATCTCCGCCACCGATTGCCGCTGCGGCGCGGGGGGCGCGATCACGAGGCTGTAATCGCGCTTGACCGGCTTCTCCTTGTCGGACGCCATCGGTTGCCCCGCAAACAGGGACGCGGCCAGCACCAGCGCCGCGGCAATCAGCGCAAGGTGGCGGGCGAAAGGCAGGGTGAGCGCGCGCATCAGTAGGTCAGCACCACGTTGGCGAGGATCGAGACGAATTCCTGTCCGCCCCCGCGGGAAGTGAACAGGTCCTGGAAGCCATCGCCTGCCAGCAGCGTCGCGGCGGACAGACGGAAGACAAGGTTCTGGTTGGCCTTGGGCCGCCAGATCGCCGAGGCCGAGAGGTCGAAGCCGATCTCGCGCGGGATCGAGCCTTCGTTGCGCAGCACCTCGAGCACCGAGGTGTTCTCGAACCACAGGTGGTTGGCATTGGCGGTGAGGCGGAACTCGGGCGTCAGATCGAAATCCGCGCCCGCGCCGATCAGCATCAGGCCGGGGTTGTTGAAATTGCTCTGCCCCTGCTCCTTGGATGAGCGCAGCGAATTGAGCAGGCCATTGCGCCCGTTGACGCTGATAACACGCCCGCCGCCAGCGAAGGGAATGGTCTGGCGGATCCAGTAGGAGGTGTCCGCGCCTGCGAAGACCGGGTTCTCGAAGATCGCGTCGAACCCGCCTTCGGTGTCATCATAGGGATCAGAGTCGCCGCTGGCGTAGGCTGCCGAGAGGCGGAAGCGCATCCAGTCCTTGTCGTAGCTCGCCTCGAGCGCAGCGAACTGCGCGTTGATGTCCGCCGGGCGATCGGTGAGGAAGGAATTGCGGTCCTCGCCCAGCGCCCAGTAGAAACTGCCCGTGAGGTTCACCCGCCCGATGCGGCCATCGAGATTGTAGCCGAGGTAGAAGGCGTCGTATTCGCGCCCCCGCAGCGTGCCCAGCAGGGCCGGGCGCACCGGGAAGCCGTTGTCGTCGATCTCGATGTCGTCGCTCTCGCGGTTGCGATTATAGACGACCGTGATCTGGCTGGTCAGTGCCGGAATCAGGAAATCCTGCCGGTAGGCGTTGGCGACGAAGACGAAATCGTCGCGCGGGGCCTGGGTGACATCGTTGAGGCCGCTATTGGTGTCCTTCTCCAGCCGCCAGAAGGCGCCAAGGTTGAACTGGAAGCGGTTGTTGTCGCGCGATCCGAACAGGCGCACGCCCAATTGCTGGTCGTTGAACAGGAAGCCGCGGAAGTCCGACTGGAACGGCTGGATCCCGGCGCGGATCGAGATGAAATCGAAGCGGTCATTGTCGAACTGGCTGAAGTGGTAATCGACGAAGGCTTCCTGCACCCCGAGGAAATCGTCCAGGCGGTGCGAGGGGCGCGAGGGTTCGACGAACAGCACGCGGCGTTCCGGCACATCGACATAGTTGACGTTGTAGGCCAGCGTGACGCGGTATTCGATCACCGGCGGCTTGAAGGTGGTCGAGCCCTTCAGCAGCGCAAAACCGGCGATGAAGGTCTGGCTGAAGACCTGGCTGAAGGCGTTGCCGAACACGTCGTTGCGGTCCGGGTCCTCGGTGGTCTGCACGCCGACGGGGATCGGGAAAGTGCGCGGTTCGTAGACGCTGTCGCTGATCAGGTTGGCGACGAAGAACCAGTCGTCCTCCTTGATCGGCAGCCACGGAACCTTGGCGCGGTCGATCGGCCGGTCGCCCTTCAGGGTGTTCTGGTTGTAGGGATCGAGCAGGTTTTCCTTCACGAGGCCGAGGCTCTGGATCAGCCGCCAGCGATCGGGGATCGGCACCTGCTCGGTGGGGAAGGCCTGAGGGGGCGGGGCGCGCACGGCGCCTTGGTTGTTCTGCTCGATCTTCTCAGGGAGCGGCGCGGTGTAGCCCGGACGCTCGCGCCCCTCGATGATGCCGGGGTCGACCGGGGGCACGTCCTGCTCCCAGTCCTGCGGCGCGGGTGCTTCGCCCGGCGGTGCGGCGGGCGGCTGCACCTCTTCAGGAGGGGCGGCCTGAAGTAGCAGCAGGGCGGGCAGAAGCGCGCTCATCTACAGCCCCTGACACACGTTCTGTTCGCTGCTGCCGATGAAGGGCGCGAAGGGACAATTGACGTAGCGCAGCCGCACCTGACGGCTGCCGACCTGCACCACGATCCGGTCGGAGCGGATCGCCGCGGGCGCATTGCCGAGGCCCCCTCCGGCGCGCGCGGCACCGTTGTGAAGGCCGAGGAAGCTGATCATGTCGTCCTGATCGATCCCGTCGCCCGAGACACCGATGCCGCCCACCAGCACCCCGCCGCGATAGACTGGGACTGAGCCGGGGAAGATCTGGATGCCGTTCCCCAGCCGCGGCGTGCCGCCTGCGGTGTTGGGGAGGCCCGTGCAGGCGCGCGGGGTATCCTGCGCGCTCGCTCCGGTCACGAAACCGAGGTGCTGCGCGAGGTTGCCCACCACCAGCGCGCTCTGCAAGCCGGTCGAGAAAGGGCTGAACTGCTGGATCGGGCGCGAGAAGGGCCCGTTGGGCTGGCCCACCTCGCCATCGGGGAAATAGGGCCGCGACAGGTTGCCATTGGCGCGGTCGGAGAAAGCTGTGCCGCCCGTCAGCGCGCTCGCATCGCCGAGGAAGCTCCGCAGCCGGGTGACGAATTGCGGCACCTCGCCCGGCGCGGCGGAAAGCTCGGCGGTGGCGAAGCTGCCCGAGAAGAAATTGGCGGTGCGCGCCTTTTGGAGGCTCACGTCGATCCCGAAGATCGGCGCATCGGGCGAGCGCACGAGGCCCAGCACCTGTCCCCGCGTGTCGACGAGGCTGATCGTCACTTGCGCGCGGCTGTCGAGCGGCTGGCGGATCTGCGCCCGCGCGCGGCTCATGACGGCGAAAGCTTCCTCGAGGATCACCCGCGCCTCGGCGGCGGTGAGGGGCGCGGCCACGTCGCCCCCATCCGTTCCCCCGCGTACCGGAAAGCGGTTCGCGCCTGCGCCGTTCGAGAGCACGAAGGCATCGCGATTGGCGAACTCCGCCACGGTCGAGGCGCGGATGCCCGATGCCTCGCTGCCATAGGTCGCCCCGGCGAGCAGGCCCGCGCCAGAGTAATATCCGATCACCGGCACCAGCGCACCCGCGGTGCTGGCAAAGCTTGCACCTGCGACGGCGCTCAGCTGCGGGTATTCGACATCGGTATAGCGCAGCGACGTGCCGTCGGCGGTGATGCGGTCGGCGCGGATGCTGACGGGGGCCTCGAAGCCCACCGTGCCCGCGAGCGCGATCGCCTCGTCGACATCGGTGTCGCGGTCGAGCACATTGGGGTCGAAGCCGTATGTCCCGTCGGCGATTACTCCGATCCCGCCGACGACCACGCCGTTCTGGTAGAGCGGGAAGCCGCCCGGGTCCGCCGCCAGGCCGAGCGGCGAGCGCTTGGGGCCGATCAGGCCGTCAGTGGCGCGCGCGGCAAGGTCGGAGCAGGGCAGTTGGCTGAACTGCACCCCGAACAGCGGGCCGCTTTCGAGCCCCGCGGTGGTCGGCGCAGGCGGGAAGTGCTCCTGCACGATGAAGCTCGCGGTGCGGCTCGAAAAGGCATTGCCGCCGCTCGACAGGTAAGCCCCGGTGATCGCCTTGGCGATGGCCGCACCCGCAGAGGGGATGGTGAGGCCCTGCGCATCGCGGCTGGTGCCGTCGGACGCAGCCGGAATGCGCGCGGTGGCCGCCGCGCCGGGCATGGCGAAGACGGCGAGGACATTGCCGACCCGGTCGGTCACCGCGATGGTCGCGGCAACGCCCCGTCCGCGCGCCTCGGCGGCGGCCTGGGCGATGATCGTGCCGACCTCGGCGCTCGAGAGGCTTTCGGCGGCGGGCACGGAGAAGACCTGTCCAGCAGGCGGCGGAGTGGGTGTCGGCGTCGGCCCGGTGCCGCCGGTCGCGCCGCCATTGCTCGATGGCCCGCCGCCCCCGCAGGAGGCGAGCACCAGCACGCTCGCAGCCAGCCAGAAGGTGGTGAGCCCCCCGCGCATCGCTATCCCAGCCGCCCGATCGCGCCCGCCGCTGCCTTCAATGCGGCGCGGAAATCGGCCGGGCGGTAGGCATTGGGCTCCTCGACCGCCTTGTAGGCCCGCGCGATATCGCCGCGAATTCCGGCCGCCGCGCCCTGCGTCACGCGGCCTTCTCTGACGAGGGCATTGAGCAGCGTGTCCACCGCCATCACCGCCTGCACCGATCCGGCATAGTCGGTGAAGCGCGGGGCGGTCGCCTCGCCGGCGATAATCGCGATCACCTTGAAGGCGTCGGCATCGGCATAGGCACGAGCTGCAAGCGCGTCCGAGAGCGCCGCGGCGCGGGCCGAAAGCGTCTGGGCAGCGCCCATCGCTGCGGGCGGGCTCGTCGCGAACGCCTTGTGGAAGTCGCGCGCCGCCGTCTGGAACTTCGCCGCCTCGCCCGGCACCAGCGCGCCTGCGACTGCCGAGAGCATGATCATGTTCTCGTCGTTGAAGGGCGGGTTGCCAAAGGGGATCGGGCGGCCGGGATTGGTCTCGAAGGTGAGCTTCCTTTGCGGGCCGTCGGCGATGGTGCGGTGGCACGAGTGGCAATCGAGGAAGTAGAATTGCGGAAAGGCGCCCTCGTAACCGAATTTGGGCTGGGCGAAGAGGCTGGTCGACCGCCGCACGGCCTCGGCCTGCCCGACCGCCCAGAAGCGCACCGAGCTGGGCGTGCCCTTGCGCGCGATGTAATCGCCGTCGATCTGGTGGTGCTGCTGAAGCGCGCTGAACAGGTCGAGCTCGAAGGAAACGCGCGGGTGGCCCGCGGCCATCATCGCGTGGGTGACGAACTGGCCGGGCTTGGACGATCCGTAATGGCAATCAAGGCACACGCCCGCGCGCGCCTTGGGATTGTCGAGCGGGGTCAAGCCCGCCGCGATGTTCGAGGCGTGGGTGGCAGGCAGCGCATAGTGTTCCGCGAGCCAGGTGCCGCCCGAGGCGCCGTGGCAGCTTTCGCAGCCCACACCGTCGGTGAGCGTGAACTTCGCCCCGCGCTGGCCGGCGGGTGCGTTGGTGGCGTGGCAGCCGAGGCAGGCGGGCGCGGATTGCGCATTGCCGAGCCCGAGGCTCGCCGCGATCTGCTGGCCCCGGCGCCCGCCGAGCACGGCATAGGCGCGGCTGTGC
>JACESM010000210.1 GCA_013911835.1 Porphyrobacter sp.
GTCGAAGGGCGCAAGCTCCATCCCGAGATCGGCGAGGATCTGCGCGTGGTTCGGCCAGCTCGGCACGCCCATGTGGACGCGCTTCACGCCCGCCTTCTGCGCAAGGCCGAGCGCGAGGCGCACCGCGCCCGTGCCGCCCGGGGTCTGCATCCCCTGAATGCGTCCGCCCATCGTCGGGTCGCCCGCGCCGAAGATGTAGGGCATCAGCGCGGTGACGAAACCCATGTCGCCCTCGGGGCCGAGGTAGGACTTGCTCTCCTGAGTATCGAGCAGCACCTGCTCGGCCGCCTTGATCGCGGCGAATACCGGGGTCGCGCCGTCTTCCGTGCGGTAGACGCCGACGCCGAGGTCGATCTTGTCGGCGCGCGGATCGGCGGCGTGGAGGCGGATCAGGGCGAGCAGGGCGTCGGGCGCCTGGGGGCTGAGTCGGTCGATCATGCGCGAGCGCATGGCCTCCGCGCGCGCCGATCGCAACCGGCTTTCGTATGCAGCGGTGGATTTACGCGCTCAGAAGGGCAGCCACTTCTGTTCCTTGGAGAACTTCATGTAGCCGGCATTCACCCCGAGCCGCAGCCCCGCGCCCACACGGATCGGGATCAGCACCACATCGCCGCGGCGCAGGTAGCTCGCGGTGAGGCCGCCGACGAAATAGGCCTGCCCCTCGCCCGACGGGAAGCGCTTGAACAGGTCCTCGGTATCGAACAGGTTGTAGACGAGGACGAAGGTATTGCCCGCATTGGCCCCGGCATCGAAGCCGATCGAGGGGCCGGTCCAATAGACCTTCTTCTGGCCTTCGACCTTGTGGTGGAGCGTGCCCGAACCATAGCGCGCGCCGACGATGAACGCCCCGCCCGCTTCGCGTCCGACGATGTAGCCGTTGGGCCGGCCCTGCTTCTTGAGCAGGTCCTCGATCAGCTTGGCGAGGCCTTCCGCGCCCTTGCCGAACACGCCCTCGGCCGCGCCGATGAGGTCATCCTCGCCATAGGTTTCGGCGGCGGCGACGGGGGCAGCGTCGGTCGCAGGCGGCAGGGTGTCCTGCGGCGGGAGCGGGGCGGTGTCCGAAGAGGTGGGCGGCGCGGCGAGATCGCCGAAGGTGGCATCGACGCTCGGATTGGCGGGCGGCTGGCCGTCGGTGGTGGTGGTGGGCGGAGCCTGCGGCGCGGCGAGATCGGCGTCGATGCCGCCGTTCTGCTGGCTCCAGGCCGCATCGGGATCGACAGTCTCGAGATCCTGCGCCTGCGCCATCGCCGGAGCGGTAAGGCACAGCGCTGCGAGCGCGCCCAACGCATGGCCTGCCATGCGGCGGCCCCAATCAGCGAGGCGGGCTTCAGGGAAACGGGCGGTCATCATGCTCATTGTGCGACCTTTCGCATGTCAGTGTCAGCCCCGGATTTCTGCGGATCGGAAGAGAATCGCTTCCGCCCCGCGAGGCAACCGCCCATCGCCGAGGCGAATCCGAAACGCGACGAACCGTGGCACGGCTATTGCTGCGAGCCTGAACACGGCCAGAACCGGCCAGAACCGGAACACCGCAAGCGCACCGGCGGTTTTTTCGCCAAGCCACCTTGCCGCCCGTCCAAGTGCCGACTATAGCCCCGCCCTCGCAGCCCAAGCTGATGCCCGGAGACGTGGGTGAGTGGCTGAAACCAGTTCCCTGCTAAGGAACCGTACTCTATCAGGGTACCGAGGGTTCGAATCCCTCCGTCTCCGCCAACAGCCTATTTCAAGCGCGAATCTTTCCGCTGAGGCGGAACCTGCCCCTTGACCGCACCAACCATAGCAGGCCTCATCAACCTGCGGTCTTGGTTCGCTGTTCGAGCGGGAGCGCCAGCACGTCGTGATGGCGGGCAGCAATCAGCGAGGACAGGCCCTGATTGGCTCCGATGTCGAGGAACAGGGAGCGATCATCGGCACGCCATAGGCCGTGGCGACCGCGCTCGGGTTCTGCATTGGTTGCAGCCTTGCGGCAAGCCGATGGACATGGCGCATCGTCCGGGCGCGCAGGCCCCGCAGATGGCGCCAGGCCAGAAAGTCGCGGGCCATGCGACGCGGATCGTGTGCGGGCCATGGGCAGAACCGATCGGCGGTCAGGGCAGCGGCAGGGGTTACCGCGCCCAATCGGGATCTCCCGGCGACGATGGGATTGAAAGGGGCGCCCGGCTATTCGGCCGGCTGGCACGCGCCGTGCGGACGCGGAGCGGGTCCGCCGCGCAGACGGCGGCGCAGGGAAAAGAAGATCACCGCTGCGCCGATCAGCGGGAGGTAGAAGAACAGCAGCCGCCACATGCTCATCGCCGGCAGCAGCACGGCGCGCTCCACAAAGGGCGCGAACAGCAGCAGGAAACCGGCCTCCGCTCCGCCCACGCCGCCCGGCGAGGGTATGACCGAGCTGATCGACTGCACCAGATATTGCAGCAGCCAGAACAGCGCCGGTTGCCATGAGGTACCAAAGGCCGCGAGCACCAGCCCGGCAATCGAGAAACGCACGCTCCATTGCACAAGGGCGAGGCCCATACTGAGCAGGGCCACCGCCTTGCCCCGGCGAAGCAGTGCCCCCCAATCGCGTGCCACCATTGTCAGCGACAGCCGCACGCGCCGCCAAAGCCCGCTCAGCGCGGCGCGAACCCGCAGGCTCAGCACCCCTGCCCGAATGAGCGCGCCGACCACCACGAACGCAGCAAGGGTCCCGGCCAGAATAATGGCACCGACCTGCAGGCTCTGTGCGGCGTGGAGCGCGAAATCCGGGTCGGCCGCAAGGACGTCGCGCATCGCGAAGCCGGTCAGGGTCGCTGCCAGCGCGGCGAGGCCAAACAGGCTCAGCGCGTCTTCGGCAGCCTGGAACGAAATCAGGGAGACGGCCCGCCTTATCTCAATCCCCTCGCCGACCAGGAACAGCACCTTGATCGGCATGCCGCCCACAGCCGAGGGCGTGACCGAATTGGCAAGGATGGTGCCCGTTATCACCCGCAAGGATCCGCCAAACCCGAGGTCGAGCCCGAGGAAGCGGCTCGTGATCGCAAACCGCAGGGCATTGGCCAGCATAGGCACGAACACGAGCACCCCGGCCAGCGCGAGCATGTGGGGGGCGACCAGCCGCTCGGCCAGATCGATCGCGCCGAGCGACCAGACCAGAACGGCGATATTGACCAGCGCAAGGACCGGCAGCAGCCACAGCGCAAGGCCGAGCGTACGGCGCGGCAATGCACCAAGATGCAGCCCCAGCGCATCGCGCCGGGACGCAGCCTCGTGTGTGGATTGAGGGGGATCGGGCAGCGTCAAGTAATGTCCAGCGCCCGTCTTGCAGGAATGCCCCAGCCCTTGGCCCGGCGTGCGTCGCGGGCGGCAAGCGCAGCGGAGTATTCGACCTTGATCAGCTGTTCGAAGGTCTGCTCCCAGCGGTTGTTCGCATTGGCCAAGGCGAGGCTGCGACGACGCGCATCAGCATAGTCGCCACGCCACAGGTCTGCAACATTGGCAGCCATCGCCGCCGCATCGTCCACCGGACCAAGCCGGCCGGTGCCTTCGGGCACGCGGTCGATCATCGCGCCGCTTGCCACCCCGACCACGGGCAGCCCCGAGGCCTGCGCTTCCAGCACCGAAATCCCGAACGTCTCGTTGGCCATGCCGGAGACATAGATGTCGCTCGAGGCAAGCGCACGGGCCAGCGCCAGCCGATCGGTCTCAAACCCGGGAAAGGCGATCGGCAGGCCGCGCGCTTCCTCCTGCAATTGCTGACGCAGCTTCCCGTCTCCCAGCAGCACCATCACCGCGCCCAGTTCCGGCGGCAGGGCCTTGAACATGCGCACGAGCATGTCGGTGCGCTTCTCGTTATCGATCCGTCCGGCATAGATCAGCAGCGGGCCATCCGTTGCCGGAAGTCCGAGCGCGGTGCGGAAGCCGGGATCGCGGTGTTCGGGCGAAAACTGGGTCAGGTCGACCCCGAGACCAAGCTGACCGGTATTGGTCTGGCCCAGCCGGTGCAACATGCGCTCGGCATCGCGGCCCAGCGTATACACGCGGTCAAAGCGGTTATAGGTCAGCGCGGCATAGGCATAGGCGATGCCGCGAAAGAAGCTGGCCGGATAATGGCCCGCCAGATCGTTCACCACGCGATAGACGTGGGCATTGGGAAAGTCGGTGCGGTAACCCGCCACCAGCGCGGTATCGGGAAAGCGCCTGCGATGCCGTATCGCGATCCACGGCAACACCCATGGGCACAGGCTTTCGACGATATCGGGCTGGTATTCCCGCAGCAGCGCGAAGACCGCATCATTGCGGCTGATCCAGCGATAATTGGGGCTGCCCCAGACCTGTCCCGAACCGACCTCGGCAAGGATCGTCCGCCCTTCGACTGTGATCCGGTCGTGTGGGCCTGGCACAATCTGTATCAGGCGATGCGCTGTGCGGTCCTGAATGTACCGGCGCTTTTCCTTGAGATAGGTGGAGATACCGCCACCCCCGGTCGGTGACCAGCTTTGCGTAAGGTCACAGATCAGCAGGCTTTCGCTCACGCGGCGCTCCACGATTAGGTTGGCAGGTGCTGTGTCAGCCGGCGGGAGGGCCAGCACGGTAGGTTTGACCCGATTCGGGTCGTGTGTGCGCGGGCTTGATGAAACGCTCGTGATGAAATCGGGTCTGATCAGCGACAGATTTTTGATCGATCTGTTGATTAAGGGTCATGCAAG
Source organism: Porphyrobacter sp. (assembly GCA_013911835.1). Lineage (GTDB taxonomy): Bacteria > Pseudomonadota > Alphaproteobacteria > Sphingomonadales > Sphingomonadaceae > Erythrobacter. Next base: position 4,686 of record JACESM010000210.1, read on the forward strand.
TATCACAATCGGCCTTGTCCCCTCACGAGCCCCACAAGGCTGACGGAGTGTTAACCAGAGTGCGCTACGCCCCCGGGTCTGATCCGAGGAGCGCCTTCATGAGCTTTCAGTCGCCTGTCGTCCCGCATGCCGAAACCCTGTGCGCGCCCGTCCCGCCCGCTGCGCCCAGCCTGCCGCAGGATGACACCCATGCCCAGAAGGCCGCACGCGCGGCGCAGCTGGCGGCGAGCCAGCAGGTTTACGTCTGGGACGACCAGGTGGCCACTCTCCCCGGTGTGCCGCTGGCCAAATCGGTGCCGCTCGACAATTGGCCGACGCTCCAGTGGTGGGGCCTCTTGATCGGCATCAGCCTCAAGATCGTGCGCAACGCGCTGGCGGTGAAGCTGGGCGGGGTCGACCGCGGCGAACTCGATTCCCCGCGCGCCAGATACGAGGCTTTGCAGGCCGAATGCGATGCGATTGAGGCGCAGGTTGCCGCGCTGGTCGCCCCGACCGAAGCGCCCGTTCCCCAGCACGAGAGCTTCCTCGGCCACCTCGTCCACGATCTCGAGGCGGCGGTTGCGCGGGCCGAAAACGACACCCGCATCGCCACCCTCAAGGCGCACAAGGCCCGGCTCGAGGAGTTGATGAAGATCGACGACGCGCAGGGCCTCGGCGCGAACCTGCCTGCCAGTCTCGACGCCTACCGCGCGCTGTTCGCCACCCTGCCGCTGCCGGGCATCGCGTGGAATTTCCAGGACGACGGCGAGTTCGCCGCGCTGCGGGTGCAGGGGCCGAATGCGATGCTGATCGCAGGCGTGGGCGACACGCTCCCCGCCAATTTCCCCCTGACCGACGCGCAATATGCCGCGGTGGTGAACGGCGACACGCTTGCCGATGCGCTGGCCGAGGGCCGCTTGTTCATGCTCGACTATGCCGTGCTCGCCATGCTGCAGGATGGCAGCTGGG
>JACESM010000211.1 GCA_013911835.1 Porphyrobacter sp.
GGATCGCGGGGACGAAGCCCGGATCGCGGCTCGCCAGCACCGCGCGCCACTGGTCGGGCGCGGCGGGCTCGAGCCTGAGCGACACCGCGCCGAACTCGGCATGCTGGAGCGTCATCGCGGGTCGCGCATTGCGCAGCGCCTCGCGGATGTCGCCGACCTGGGCGATGGCGGATTCGAGCTGCGGTGCGGCAGGCGCGGTGGGCGCGGCACCACGGGGATCGGCGGGGCGCTCGGCGAGCTGCGGGAGCGTCGGGGCCGGGGTGGTGACGGGAGCGGAAGGCGCGGGCGAAGGGGCGGCGGAGACCTCGGAGTCCGGGAGCGCGCCAGTGTCCGAAGCGGATGCGAGGGAGGGCTCGGGGGCGAGTGCGGGCACGGGCGCGGCAGCAGCATCCGTCGGAGCCGCTCTCCGGCTGGGCGCAGGAGGGGTCGCCGGGGCTACAGGCAAGGCGGCCCGCGTCGGAACGGCGGAGGCGGCGGTGGCAGTGGCGGCCGCCTCGCCGGTTGCGGGCGATAACAGTGGCGCAGGAGCCGCCGTCACCACATCTCCCGGCAGCACCGGAACAAAAGGCAGCGTGACCGCGAGCCCCTGCGGGGTGCTGGCGAGATCGGGGGTGACCGGCGGCAACTCGGCAGGCTCCGCCGCTTCGCCCGAGCGGGCAACGAGAAGGGCCTCGTCTTGCGGCGCGGGAGCGGCGTCGGGCAAAGCGCCCCGCGTCACGGCGGGGCGCGCGGGTGTGCCAGTAGCGGGGCTGCGGACAGGGGCGTGATGGCCGGGCGCCGGAGGGGGCACGTGTTCGGTCGCCGCAGCAGCCTCCGGCAGCGTCCCCTCTGCAACCACCCCCGCGCGCGGCTGTGCGATAAGGGCGGGGAGCGGCAAGGGCACGGGCGGCGCGGCAGGGCTCGGGGTCGCGTTGGCAACCGCCGCGCTCGGAGCAGCAGGCGGCAGGGAAGGCGGCAAGAGTGCGCCCGGCTCCGGCAGGTTCTTGCCGGTTGGCCAAGCGGCGACCGCGTTCACCTGCGAGGTCTCGGCGTGCAGGTCACCTGCGGGCGTCGCAGCGGGCAGCGCCGCAGGCTGCGCAGGCGCAGGCGCGGGCGCCGCGAACGCCTCGAGCAACCCGGCAAAATCGGGCGTCCCGGCCCCCGGCAGCGGCACAGGCGCAGCGGCGGGGCCGCCCGCAAGTGCCTCGGTCGCGGGCAGTCGGGGCGCATCGGGCAGGAGCGGGAGCGGGGGCAGGCTGGTCACGTCGGGCGTCATCCTCGCGGCGTTGCGATAAGGGAGGGAATCAATCGTCCCTGCGGCTTTGCAACTTGCGTGCCAGCGGCACTTCGCGCGCAGCCGCGCGGCGCTCCTGCGCGGCGGCGAGCGCGGTGCGCGCGTCAGCGCCCATCTCGGCGAGGCGCTTGGCGCGGGTCTCGGTCCGGGCGAGCGCATCGGCCTGCCATTCGCGCTGGCGGGCGGCATCGCGCGCGGCGTCCCCGGCATTGGCGGCGAGCTGGGCGAGCCCGGCGGTGAAGGCGGCGCGCTGGGCCAATGCCGCGCCGCTCGTAAGCCCCTCGCGCGCCGCGCTTGCCGCGACCAGTCGCAGGCTACGCGCGGCGAGCGCAGCCCCGCGTGCCTCGGCCTCCAATGCCTCGGCCAGCGCCCGCAGCGCCTGCTTGCGCGCGACCTCGGCGACCAGGCTCTGGCGGCGCAGCAGCGCGAGGCGGCGGGCTTCACGCATGCGGCGGGGCCATCAGTTCAAGCAGCACCTGCTGGCTGTCGGCCAACGCGACGGCCTCCCCGCGCGGCTGGGTGAGGAAGGCGTCGATCGGGGCGGAGAGCGCCAGCGCCTCGTCGAGCAGCGGGTCTCCCCCGGCGCGATAGGCCCCCATCATCACCAGATCGCGCCCGCTCTCGCGCGCGGCAATCAGCCCCCGGAGCCGCCGCGCCGCAGCGGCGACGGGCGGGCTGACGATATCGTCCATCACCCGGCTCAAGGAAGCGGGAATGTCGATTGCCGGATAATGCCCGCGCGCCGCCAGCTCGCGCGAGAGGACGATGTGCCCATCCAGAATGGCGCGCGCGGTGTCGACCACGGGATCGTTGGTGTCGTCGCCATCGGCGAGCACGGTGTAGATCCCGGTCACCGCCCCGCCGCTGCGGGCCGAGTTCCCGGCGCGCTCCACAAGGCGCGTGATCGCGGCCAGCGCGCTCGGCGGATAGCCCCGCGCCGCGCCCGGCTCGCCCAGCACCAGCGCCAGCTCGCGCGCGGCGTGGGCGACGCGGGTGAGGCTGTCGAGGATCAGCAGCACGCGCTTGCCCTGCGCGCGAAAATACTCGGCGATGCTGCTCGCATATTGCGCCGCGCGCAGCCGCAGGTTGGGGGCATGGTCGGCGGGCACAGCCACCACCACGATCCCCCCGCGCCGGTGCCCGGCCATGTGCCGGCCCACAAAGTCCGAGACCTCGCGCGCCCGCTCACCGATCAGCGCGACCACGGTGACATCGGCGACGGCGTGGCCGGCGATGGTATCGACCAGCACCGATTTGCCGACGCCCGATCCCGCCATGATCCCGAGCCTTTGTCCGACCCCCATCGCGGCCAGCGCATTGATCGCGCGCACCCCGCAGTCGAAGGGCGCATCGACGCTCGCCCGCTCCAGCGCGCCCTCGCGCTTGCCGCCGAGCGGCCAGACCTGCGGCAGGTCGAGCCGGGGGCCGCCGTCAATCGGATCGCCCAACGCATCGACCGCGCGGCCGAGCAAGGCCTCGCCGACGCGCACTTCTCCCGGCTGCCCCAGCGCCCGCACCTTGGCCTGCGGGCGCAGCAGCATCGCATCGCCGAGCAGCATCATCAGCGAATGGCCCGCGCGAAAGCCGATCACTTCGGCGAGGCATTCGGCCCCCGCGTCGTTCTCGATCAGCCCGAGCGATCCGACCGGCAGGGGGAGCCCCGCGACCTCGATCAGCCCGCCGTCGCAGGTCACCACGCGGCCGGTGAGCACCGGGCCGGACGCGGGCCGCGCGGCGCGCATCCGCGCCAGATCGAGCTGGAGCTGCGCGATCACAGGCGCAGCGCAGCCGCAATCGCGCGGCGCCATTCGGCGGGGCCATCACTGATCGTGCCTTCCGCGCCTTCGATCACGACGCTGCCGGGTTCGAGCGCGAGGTCGGGCATCAGCGCCATCGCCGCGAGCGCCTCTTCGCCCAGCAGCGCGATGTCATCGGGATGCAGGTGCAGCACCAGCGCATCAGCCGCCCCGCCGATCCGGCGCGCGGCGGCAATGCATCTTTTGCGCAAGGCATCCGGGTCACGCGCGGCTTCGCCCAGCACGCCCTCGCACAGGTGGAGGACGGTCGCGGCGAGATCATCGGCGAGCACATCCATCGCCGCCTCGTCGAGCGCGCGGAAGTTGAGGCGCAAGGCCCGCTGCCGTACCGCGCGCGCTGTGCCTTCGGCTTCGGCGGCAGCGCGGCCTGCGGCGAGCCCATCGGCATAGGCCCGCGCGAGCGCCCCGGCGTGGGGATCGGGTTCTTCCCCTTCCGGCACGGAAGGCAGCGGGGCGGGCTCCTCGGGCGCGGCGAACAGCGCCGCCTCGCGGAACCCTGTGCTCTCGCCCGCGCCCATCAGTGCCAGCCAGCCGGGCGCTCCAGCCTCGGCGGTGTCAGGCTCGGGCGCGGGCGTGAACGCGCCCACCCAATCAGACAAATTCGCCATTGCCGCTTCCAATCACGATCTCGCCCGCATCGGCGAGGCCCCGGGCGATTTCGACAATCGCCTTCTGCGCCGCAGCGACGTCCTTCTTGGCGAGGCGCCCGCGCAGGTCGATCTCGTCGCGCACGCCGTCCGCCGCGCGGCTCGACATCGCGGCGAAGAACGGCGCGCGTTCGGGCTCCTTGAGGCCCTTCAAGGCATCGACCAGCTTCTCGTTGTCGACATCGCGCAGCAGGCGGCCCATCGACATCGGATCGAGTTCGAACAGCATCTCGAAGGTGAACAGCTCCTCTTCGATCTTTTCCGCCAGCGGCGCGTCGCGCTCGGCGATGGCGGGCAGCACGGTGCCCCGCAGCTCGCCCGCGGCCAGGTTGATGAGGTTCGCCGCATCGCGCGGACCGCCCAGCATCAGCGCCGCGGTGCCATAGGTCGCGGAGATGCGCTGGGTCAGCAGCGTATCGATCGTGCTGATCGCGGTGGCGGAAATCGCGCCGCTCTTGGCCACGCGCTCGACCACCAGCGTCTGCAATTCGAGCGGCAGCATCGCCAGCACCTCGGCGGCGGGCTCGGGCTCGATCAGGAGGAGCAGCGCGGCGATCACTTGGGGGTGTTCGTCGAGGATCAGGCGCACCAGCACGCCGGGGGCAAGCCACTTGGCCAGTTCAAGGCTGCGCGGGGCGGCATCGGGCTCGATCCGCTGCATCATGCTCTCCGCGCGCGCGGGGCCAAGCGCCTTGTCGAGCAGGGTGCGCACCCGGTCATTGCGACCGCGCATCGGCAGCATCTCGCGCGCCGCCTCGCCCGCGAAATCGGCAAGTGCCTCGGCCATGTGCGGCTGTTCGATGTCGCCCAGCGCCATCATCGCACCGCCGAGCTTTTCGAGCTCACCCGGCGAGAGGCGTGACAGCAGCCCGGTCGCCTCCTCGTCGCCGAGCAGCATCAGGAACACCGCGGCGCGGTCGACCCGGGTGAGCAGGGGCGGAGGCGCGGCGGGGGTGGGGCCAGAGGGGAGCGCCTCGGGGATCATGCCGCCTCCGCCGTGTCAGGCCGCGGCTCGGGCGCTTCGAGCATCCGCTGGAGCGCCTCGACCGCGCGCTCGGGCTGCTGGGCTGCGAGCCGCCGGGCGAGTTCGACCTGGCGGGGCAGATCTTCAAGCGGGACGCCGCTATAGGCACCGCCGAGTGGGGTGGTATCCTGCGCCGCCGCAGCCTCGCCGTCCGCGCCGAGCGCCAGCGGCGCGCCGTTGCCCGCTGCGCCTTCGCTATCGCCCTTGCCCTTCACTCCGCCGCCGCGCAGCTTGCCGATCAGCGGCCTGACCGCCAGCAGCAGCACCAGCAGCACCGCGATCAGCGCGCTGCCATAGCGCACCAGCATCGCAAACCACGGCTCCTCGTAGAAGGCGGGCGGGGCGAGATCGGTGGGTTCGAACTTGCTCGCCACCACCTGCACCGTGTCGCCGCGATCGGTGTTGGCGCCCACCGCCGCGCTGACCAGTGCCTGCAACTGCTGGCGGGTGAGCGGCGCGGCGGCCTTGAGCGCGGCGTCGCTCACCGCCACCGCGACCGAGAGCTTCTTGAGCGCCCCCGGCCCGGCGGTGGTGACGGCGACTTCGCGGCCCAGTTCATAGGCGCGGTCGGTGGCGGTTTCGGTGTCGGAGGTGGTGGCCTGCGCGGGCGCGGTCGGCTGCGGCGGGCCGTTGACGAGCTGCGCCTGCGGGGGCGGGGTGTTGGCCGGAACCCCGGGCACGCCGCCCGCGGGCGCGGAGCCGGTGCGGGTCGCCTCGCGCGCGCTCTCGGAGCGGATCGCGCCTTCGTTCTCGTAGGTCTCGCGCGCGGTGGTGACTTCGCTCTTCTCGAGCTCGACCTGCACCTGCGCGCTGAAATTGTCCTCACCCAGCAGCGGCAGCAGCAGCGCATC
>JACESM010000212.1 GCA_013911835.1 Porphyrobacter sp.
GCTCGAGGAAATCCGCCTGTGCTACTCGAAACGCTTCCGCCCCGCCCCCTGCACCGCCTCGCGCCGGGGCGCAAAAGACGGTGCGCCGGCGAAGATCTGGCGGGGGCTGTGAGCCTATGCACAAGGCTTCGGGGCCGCGCGGTTCTGCAGGCTCTTGCGCAAATTCAGTCGGCTAGCCATCATCGGACAAGACCGATTCAACCCTTCACGGAGTTCCCCGACGCATGAATGCCACCAATAACGTCTGGTCGCTCGCGCTCGGCCTGTTGTTCCTGCTGGTCGTGCTGGTCGGCGGGGGGCTCGGCTCCTGCGCGGCCTATAACTCCGTGCGCGTCTGGAATGCCGAGACCGCGGGCGAGGCCGAGCTCGCGCAGGCACGGCAGAACCGCCAGATCGCCACATTGGAGGCCGAGGCCAAGCTCGAAAGCGCCAAGCTCCTCGCCCGCGCCGAGGTCGAGCGCGCCAAGGGCGTGGCCGAGGCCAACCGCATCGTCGCCGACGGGCTGGGCGGGCCGGAGGGCTATCTGCGCTACCTCTATATCGAGCACCTCGCGCAGTCGCAGGGGCAGATTATCTACGTGCCGACCGAAGGGGGCCTGCCGATCCTCGAGGCCGGACGGCTGCGGCCTAAGCCCGCGCCCAAGCCCGAGGAGTGAGCAGGCGGCGGCCTGCGCCGGGCATTGTAGTGGGTGCTACATTGCATATCTCGCGCAGCAAGATCTCCAGCTGCCGGGAAGGACCGGCCCATGACCCACCCGCTCGACCACCTCACCACCCTCTCGGGCGACTATGGCCGCTATGCCCCCGGCCTCAACCATTTCGGCTTTTCCGCCCCCCAGCGCCGAGGCGGCCGAAGCCTTCCTGCGGAGCTGGAACCGGCGGGGATCGAGGCCCGGCTCCAGCACTTCGAGCCCGGCATCACCGCGCTGTTCGTCCCCGATCCCGATGCGCTGCGGATCGAGATCAGCCACTACCCGCCCGGCGTGCCGCCGGTGGATTGAGGGAGGCGAAGGCGCTTCAGCGCCGCTCCCTGAAGAATCCCCGCAATAAATCCGCCGCCTCGGCCTCACCCATCCCGCTGTAGACCTCGGGCCGGTGCAAGGCTTGCGGCTGGTCGAACACCCGCGCGCCGTGTTCGACCGCGCCGCCCTTGGGGTCGCTCGCGGCGTAATAGAGCCGCGCGATGCGGGCGTGCTGAATCGCGCCTGCGCACATCGCGCAAGGTTCCAGCGTCACCCACAGCTCGCAGCCGGTCAGGCGTTCATCGCCCAGCACCTGCGCGGCGCGGCGGATGGCGAGGATCTCGGCGTGGGCGGTGGGATCATGATCGGCGCGGGGGCTGTTGTGCGCCTCGGCGATGACAACACCATCCTTGACGATCACCGCGCCAATCGGCACTTCGCCGCTCTCTGCCGCCGCGCGCGCTGCGGCGAGCGCGCGTTGCATCGGCGGGGGCAGGGGCCAGTTGTTCATCCACCTGCGGCTAGCCGGGGCAGCGGCCACGCGCAACTTGCTTGACGATTCGGCCTTGCCCCGTTATGCGCGCCGCTTTCCTTGCCTGGGCACAAGCCTGGGCCGATCCTTTACGAGAAGAGACACACCATGTCGCGCATCTGCGAACTGACCGGCAAGGGCCGCCAGGTCGGCCACAATGTGAGCCACGCCAACAACAAGACCAAGCGCGTGTTTCTGCCCAACCTGCAGAACGTGACGCTGATGAGCGAAAAGCTTGAGCGCAGCTTCAAGTTCCGCGTCTCGACCCACGGTCTGCGTTCGGTCGAGCACAACGGGGGCCTCGACAACTGGCTGCTCAAGACCAGCGACGAGAAGCTTTCGGCGGGCGCGCTGAAGGTCAAGCGCGAGCTGATCAAGGCGCAGGCCGCAGCCTAATTCACGCGCGTCCTGCGGGACGCAAGCGGATCGATCAGGCGCCCGGGCTTCCCGGGCGCCTTTCGTTTGGCTGGCGTTCTGAGGCGGGGCGCGGATCGAAGATCAGCTTCACCAGCAAGGTGCGCTGCATCAGCGACAGGTTGTCGTCGGAGATCACCCACACATCGACCCGCCCGTCCGCACGGGGGCGCACGGCGAGCCCTTCGTAATTCTCGCGCGGGACGGCGCTGTCGAGGGTGAGCACCTGCTGCGGGGCGAAGACGCCGCCGGGACGCGGCACCGGGCCGATCGCGAGCAGGCAGGTGAAGGCCGGGTAGGCGAAGGCGACATCGCGCATCAGCACCAGCAGCCGCCCGTCAGGCAGCTGGGTGACGTCGGTGACCGAGTAGCCCGGCGCGGGATTGCGGAAGGCGAAGCGCTGCATCGGCGCGCCCTCGACCGGATCGGAGGGGAACAGCACGCCCTCGCGGTTGCCTTCGGGCAGGATCAGGAAGCGCCCGTCCGCCAGCCGCACCATCGCCTCGGCACCCGAATTGTCGCTCCAGTCGACCTTGCCCGCCAGCGTGCGCTTGCCGCGCAGCAGGTTGAGATTCGAGAAGCGATGGATGGTGTGGTGGTTCTCGTAGCCGAGCCAATAGGTGCCAGTCTGCGGGTCGCGGGTGGCGGATTCAATGTCCCACAAGCGGTTGGCGTCCTCCGGCGCGACCAGCTGGCGGGCGATGCGTGGGGCGGGGCCCGCGCGCCCCGGTTCCATCAGCGTGATCCGCGAGGCGCGATCCGAAAAGGCGCGCAGGCGATTGCCCTGCAGCGGCAGCAGCGCCGAATAGCCGCCGAACAGCAGGCCCTTTGCCTTGTAGTGCCACACGCCGCCAACCTGCCAATCGGGCGCGGCGGTGGGGCCTGTGCCCTGCACCTGCGTCACCGCGATGTCCCGCGGGGGCTTGTCGGAGAGGGTGGTGCGCACCCACGTCCCCGGCGCGCAGAGCACGGCAACGGCCAGCGCCGCGAGCAGCCGCCTTTTGCCTCGCATCGCCCCGGGTCAGCTGGCCGGAGGCATGCCGAGCAGGCGCCGCGTCGCGATCTCGCACGAGGCATAGGCCTCCTGCCGCTCGGCGCTCCAGTAGCGCAATTCGGCGAGCGGGATCGCCACGCCCGTGACCGCGCACAGCACGTGGCTCCCCGGCCGCAGCACGCGGAAGCTGGAGGGTGCGTAGTAGAGCTTGGCGACCTTGTCGGCGGGAGTCATCAGCATGGCACCCCTGATAGCACCGCGCGGCTAACCGAACAAATCATCTTGGGCGGCCGAGGGCGATGATTTGGCGGGCTTGCGCAGGGCGGGAGCGGGCTGGGGTGCCGGTGGCGGTGGCGGCGCACCCTCGGGGATGGCTGCAAGCGCCCCGTCGCGGAATTGCAGCTGGAGGCGCGCCTCGCCTGCGGCTTCGGCGCGGGTGGTGAGCGCGCGGCCCGAAGCATTGCGGATGATCGCATAGCCGCGCTCCAGCGGCCTTTCGGGGTGGAGCTGGCTCATCACCCGGGTCAGCGCGGTGAGACGCTGGGCGCCCTCGCGCAAGGGGCGCTCAACCAGCGCGGGGGCAAGGCGCGCGCGGTCGAGCCGCCGCTGTGCCTCGGCGGCACCCCGCGTGAGAAGGCCGGGAGAGAGCCGCGCCGCCGCCCCCGCCAGCCGCTCGCGCCCCTTGGCCGAACGGTCGCCGAGCGCGCGGCGCAGGCGCTCCGACAGGTCGTCCAATCGCTGGGTCTGGGGGGCGAGGAGGTTCTCCGGGCGGGGCAGCAGCCGCGCGCGGGCGGCAAGGCGCTCGCGGCCAAGCTCTTGCCCGCGATACACCGCGCGGCGCTGGCGGGCGGCGAGATCGGTGAGAGTGAAGGCGAGATCGGCGCGCACCGGTACTGCCATCTCGGCAGCAGCGGTGGGCGTGGGGGCGCGGCGGTCAGCAGCGTAGTCGGCGAGGGTGGTGTCGGTCTCGTGGCCGACCGCGCTGATCACGGGGATCGCGCATTCGGCAATGGCGCGCACCACCACTTCCTCGTTGAAGCTCCACAGATCCTCGATCGACCCGCCCCCGCGCGCGACGATCACGATGTCGGGCCGGGGGATGGGGCCGCCGGGCGCAAGCCCGCTGAACCCGCGCACAGCAGCGGCGACCTGTTCCGCCGCGCCCTGCCCCTGCACCAGCACCGGCCAGACCAGCACGTGGCTCGGGAAGCGGTCGGCGAGGCGGTGCAGAATGTCGCGGATCACGGCCCCCGTGGGCGAGGTGACCACGCCGATCACCTGCGGCAGGAACGGCAGACGGCGCTTGCGGCCCGCGTCGAACAGCCCTTCGGCAGCCAGCCTGGCGCGGGTCTTCTCGAGCAGCGCCAGCAGCGCGCCCTCGCCCGCCAGCTCCAGCGAATCGATCACGATCTGGTATTTCGAGCGCCCGGGGTAGGTGGTGAGCTTGCCGGTGGCGATCACCTCCAGCCCGTCTTCGGCGCAGAAGTTGAGCCGGGCGGCGTTGCCCTTCCACATCACCCCGTCGATCACCGCGCCTTCGTCCTTCAGGGCGCAGTAGAAGTGCCCCGAGGCGGCGCGCTTCACGCCCGAGAGTTCTCCGCGAAGCCGCACGAAGCCGAAACGGTCCTCGACCGTACGCTTCAGCAGCGCGGATATCTCGCTGATGCTGAGCGGCTGGGCGTTGTCGCCCTGTCGCTCACGGGCTACGAGCCCCGCATCATCTTCACTGGTCGGCGGAGGCGCCATGAATATCCTGCTTCTTGGTTCGGGAGGCCGCGAACATGCGCTGGCGTGGAAGCTGGCGCAATCCCCGAGCCTTGCCAAGCTCTACGCCGCCCCCGGAAATCCCGGCATCGCCGAGGAAGCGGAGTGCGTGGCGCTGGAGGCGACCGACCACGGCGCGGTGATCGCGTTCTGCGAGAGCCGCGCGATCGGCCTCGTGGTGATCGGGTCGGAGGCGCCGCTCGTCGACGGGCTGTCGGACTCGCTGAGGGCGGCAGGCGTGCCGGTGTTCGGCCCCTCGCAGGCTGCCGCGCAGCTCGAGGGCTCCAAGGGTTTCACCAAGGACCTGTGCCAGCGTGCGGGCATCCCCACCGCCGGTTACGTCCGCACGTCCAGCCTTGAGGAAGCCCGCGCCGCCCTCGCCCGCTTTGCCGCGCCCTATGTGCTCAAGGCCGATGGGCTGGCGGCGGGCAAGGGCGTGGTGATCGCCGCCACCCTCGCCGAGGCCGAAGACGCGCTCGCCGACATGTTCGGCGGGGCCTTCGGCGGCGCGGGCGCGCAGGTGGTGATCGAGGAATTCATGGCGGGCGAGGAGGCAAGCTTCTTCGCACTCACCGACGGCACCGCGATTGTCCCCTTCGGCTCCGCGCAGGACCACAAGCGCGTGGGCGACGGCGACACCGGCCCCAATACGGGCGGAATGGGCGCCTATTCGCCCGCCCCGGTGCTCACGCCGGAATTGCAGGCCCGCGTGATGGCCGAAATCATCGAACCCACTGTGCGGACGATGCGCGAGGAGGGGAACCCCTATCAGGGCGTGCTCTTCGCCGGTCTAATGCTGACGGCCGACGGCCCCAAGCTGATCGAATACAATGCCCGCTTCGGGGATCCGGAGTGCCAGGTGCTGATGATGCGCTTGCAGAGTGATCTGGTTCCGATCCTCCTCGCCTGCGCTACCGGCAGCCTTGAAGGCGTGGAGATCG
>JACESM010000213.1 GCA_013911835.1 Porphyrobacter sp.
CGCCGGGTCTGGCACATCGCCGTGCTGGCGCTGGGCCTTGCTGCCGCCGCGCCGCTGGCGGCGGCGGATGAACAGGGCTGGCGGCTCGAACCCGATGCCCGCATCGACGTGCAAGCGGTCAGCGCCCAGACCACCACCCGCGACGAGGATCTGGTGATCGACGGCGAGGCGCTGTCGGTGCGCGGCCAGATCGGCCTCGGCATCGAAAGCAAGCGCACCCGCCTGCGGCTCGAGGCGGACCGGATCGAGGTGTTCCGCCTCGGCGAAGACCGCCGCGATGTCTCGCGCGACCGGCTCACCGCCAATATCGAGCACGATGTCACCGATACGCTGGAATTGCAGGCGCAGGTGCGGCGCTATGACGATCTCGTCACGGTCGAATCCGCCGACACCGACGCCTGGGAATATTCCGGGCGGGTGACCTTCGAACCGACGCGGGAAAACCGCTTCCGGGTGCAGGGCACCTGGCGCGACCGGCAATATGACAATGGCGCAGGCCCCGCCACCACCGGCGATGGCGCGCGCGTCGATGCGCAATACCGCCGCCGCTTTGGTGCCTACCACTATCTTACCCTCGATCTGCGCACCGAGACGATCCGTTCGGACGATCCGCAGCGCGGCTACGAGCGCGATTCCGCCGGGGTTGCCTATACCCGCCCGATCGGCCCCGACCTGCGCGTGCGCCCCGCGGTCGAGGTGATCAAGACCCGCTTCGATGGGCGCATCGCCGACAATGGCGCGCTGCGCCGCGATCGGCAGATTGTCCCCGAGATCGAGCTGCAATGGTGGCCCGGCAAGTGGCGTGTCGAGGCCGAGGCGAAATACGTGTTCTTCTCCAGCAACGAGAGCCTGCGCGAGCGCGAGGGTTATCGTCTGACGCTTTCGGTCGGTTACGTCTTCTGAGATGATCGCCCGCTTCGGCCAGATCTGGGCGAATGCAACGCCGCAGGTCCGCCGCCCATTCTATATCGGGCTGGCGGTCGCGGTGGTGCTCGCCGTGCTGGTCGGCCTGGGGGTCGCCAATACCGAGACCTTCCTCGCCTTGCCCTCCTCTTTCGAGGGCGTCGCCGCCTCGCAGGCGATCTGGGGGCTGAAGCCTTCGAACCTGCTGATGGTGCTGCCGCTGGGGGCCTTCCTGGTGGTGCTGGCGCGCAGCTTCATCGGGCTGAAGGCCTTCGGGCTGTTCACCCCGATGCTGATCGCGCTCGCCTTCCTCCAGATCGGCCCGGTGATGGGGCCGGTGGTGCTGTGTTCTTCGGTGCTGGTGGGGATGATCGTCACCCCGACGCTGCTCAAGCTGCGCATGACCCGCGTCGGCTTTCTCGGCGTGCTGATCTCGCTGATCGTGCTGGTGCTGGTGGGCTTGCAGATGGTGCTCGACACGCAGCTGCAGGTCGATGCCTTCCCGGTGATCGTCTGCGCGCTGTGCGTCGAACGCTGGTGGAAGCAGTGGGGCAAGGACGGCGCCAAGCCCGCCGCCAAGATGGCACTCAACACCTTCGTGCTGGCGCTGATGATCGAGTTCGTGATGGTGTCGGACTTTGCGCTGGCGCTGATCGAATGGTCGCCGCTGCTGATGCCCGCCTTTACGGCCATCGCGATCGCGATCCTCGGGCGCTATCGCGGATTGCGCCTGTCGGAGATCGGGCGCTTTGCCCCGATCTGGCTCGAGCGACGAAGGCGGACGAAGGCCGAAGCCGCGGCTGCGGCTGCGGCCGCGCTGCCCGAGGGCGTGACCGAGGATCGCCGCAAGGGCCGGCCCGATACGCGGCGGGTGCCCGATCCGGTGCCCCAGCCAATCGAACCGCCCCAGCGCCTGCGCGAGCGGGCGGGCTACCGCAAGCCGCAGCTGGTGCCCCTGCACCGCAACCACGGGATGGTGCTCGCCGCGGTGGCCAGGCGACGAACAGCGTTGCGCGGGATGTGGGTGATCGGATCGGCCGAGGAGCTGCAACCCGACGGACACCGCCGCGTGCCGGACATTCTCCCCGAAAGCGAGGCCCCTGCGCGGCCTCGCTTGGTTGCGTCTGGCGGGCGCACCGTCGGCAACTGGGCGGAGGAAGTGCCCGGTCAGCGTCCACCGGTCCGGAATGCCTGGGTAATCCGCGGCGTGGAGGACATCTGAGATGTTCGGGTTGATCAATCGCTGGCTCGGGTTTGGCGAGGACGCGCTGACCGGGGGCGAGGTCCTCGCATCAACATGCGCAATGCGCTGATCCAGAAATATAATCCGCGCCACGCGATCGAACGCGCGCGCGACAAGGTCGCCGCCAAGCGCGCGCTCGAGGCGGCCGGAATAAGCTGCACCGGCACGGTCGCGGTGCTCGAGGATCACCAGCAGGTCGCCGATTTCAAGCCCAGCCGCGACATGCCCGATGCCTGGGCGATCAAGCCCGCGCGCGGCTCGCAGGGGGACGGCATCCTGCTGGCGGTGCGGCGCGAGGGGAACACCTGGTACAAGGGATCGGGCGCGGCGCTGCCTGAAGACATGGTGATGCACCACATCCAGAAAGTGGTCGACGGCGGCTTCTCGGGCGATTCCGCCGCCGAGGATGCCGCGCTGATCGAGCCGCTGATCATCGCCGACCCTGCGCTGTCGCGGATCGTGCCCGAGGGCCTGCCCGACCTGCGCGTCATCAGCCTCCACTACACCCCGCTGATGGCGATGGTGCGCCTGCCCACGATCGAGAGCGACGGCAAGGCCAACCTCCACCAGCGCGCCATAGGCGCAGGGATCGACATGGAGACCGGCTGCATCACCCGCGCGGTGGTCAAAGGCGTGCCGATCACCCACCACCCCGATACCGGCGTCAATCTGATCGGCTTCGAGATCCCTGGCTGGAAGCGGGTGCTGGAGCTGGCCTCGCGCTGCGGTCCGGCGGTGGGCCTGGGCTATTGTGGCGCGGACATCGTGCTCGACGTGAATGACGGCCCGCTGGTGATCGAGGTCAATGCCCACCCGGGGATCGAGATCCAGAACATCTGTCAGGCGGGCCTCAAGTCACGCATCGCGGCGACGGGCGAGGATTTCCGCTAGGGCTGGAAGTCCGGCGGCGGCATGCGCGGATCGATTGGCGCATCACGCTCGGCGATTTCTCGCGGAGTGAGCTGGCGGAAGCGGATGGAGATGGGTGTGAAGCTGCCATCCTCGCGCTGGCGGATGGTGACGATCCCGCGCTGGTCGCGGTTCTGGAGTTGCTGCTGGAGCTCCGTTGCACGCTCCTGCCCGATGTAGAGGCGGCCACGCGCAAGCGCGCCCCCTGCATAGACGCCGCGCCGGTTGGCGCGCAGCGGATGGGCGCAAGGCCCGCCCTGCTCCAACGTCGTGACCCGGTCGAGACGCGGGGCCGCGCCGAACAGACACAGCGCCTCAGGGCCAATTTGGGCGGGGTCGGACCCTACGCCCGGCCAATCGTAGCTGAACTCGACATAGTGCCCGCGCAGATAATCGCGCGGGTCGTAGCCTTCTATCGGCACCTCCCACTCGGTGCCGGTGTTATAGGTGCGGTCGCTCATGGCCCACAACGCCCCGAGGCCGAGCAGCGGCAGCGCGGCAACAGCGAGGCGGGCATATCGGATCATGCCTCGCCTCCCGCGCGCGGCGCGAAGCGCTTCGACACCCGCACCGCGCCCCACGCCACGCCGAGGATCATCACGCCAGACAGGATCAGCCCGAAGCCGCTCGTCAGCAAATCTCCCGCCAGCTCGAAGCTCAGGATGATGAGCCGCAAGGCGATCACGCCCACGGCCTGCTGGAACCCCCGGCGCCACTGCGCGGCCAGCGCCGCTGCTCCGATCCCGCTCCACAGCGCGAAGAACAGGATGGCGGCGAGGATGGTCGTGTCGTTCGCACCGTAAGCCAGCGCCATCACCAGACCCGACCCTGCGATGATCGCGCCCGCCATCTGCCCCGATACGCCGGGCCGCGCCAGCACCACTCCGATACCGCCCGCGATCAGCACCGCGCCGCACGTCAGCACACTGGCGAGGGCGTGGTCAGGGCCGCTGAACCCGCCAAAGCTGGCGAAAGCGCAGGCGAGCGATCCGCCCGCCACGGCATAGGCCAGCGCGAGCTGTTCGAGCCGCTCCCAGAAATCCTCGCGCGGGCTGCGACCGCCGAGCCACGCGGCGAGCGGGACAAACAGCACCGGCAGCGCGACCACCAAGGCGAGCCAGATGCTCCAGCCCAAATCGGGCTCGACCCCGTATCGGCTGCTTGCCCAGACATATTCCCACGCCGTCCATACCGCCCCGCCCATCACCGCCAGCGCGCTCGGCCAGCTGCGGCCCGTCAGCAGCAGCAGCGGCACGAACAGCGCGAGCCACAACGCGAGCGGTTGCCACAGCGGCGAGGAGGTCTGGTAGACCTGCCCCAGATGTCCGAAGAAGGTGAGACCCAAGGCCGCGGTGACGAACACCAGCGCCTCGACCGCCCACGGCGAGCGGGCCGCCAGCTGTTCCTCGCGTGCGAACAGCAGCCCCAGCAGGCCCGCGATCAAGGCAAGGTGCACGGCAAGGCGGACAAGCCCCGGGATATCCTCCCAGTTCGCCGCCACCACCGACACCACGCCGAGCCCGATGGCGAGCGCGCCGATGCCCCACACCGCCCACAACACCAGCGGGCGGGCGTGGGCGGCTTCATAGGCGGCAAGACGATCGCGCGTCGCAGCGTCGATCAGGCCGGCCTCGTGCCATTCAGCGATCTTGCGCGCGCTCATGGCGGGCAGCCTAGACCGCTTTTGATCAAATCAAAAGAGCGGCCTAGGTTTCTGTTTTGCCGTGATTTCCGAGCCGTGAAATGTTCCATTTCACTCGAAATCACTCTGGCCGCCTACCCGCCGCGCGGCAATCACTTCAGGCGCTTACGGCGCGGTGTCGAGCGCGGCCGCGGTCAGCACGGTCTGGTTCTGGATCGCGGCGGCGGCCCGCGCCTGACGGTCGGCAGCGAGCGGCACCAGCCCGATCTTGGCGAGCGCGCCGTCCGCGCCCCAGCTCTGCGCCCATTGGGCGAGGAACTTGTCGAGGCCCGGGGTGACCGGCAGATTGGCCTTCTTGACGTAGATAAACAGCGGCCGGCTCGCCTCGTAGCTGCCGTCGGCGATGGTCGCCGGGCTTGGCAGCACGCCATCGAGCGCCAGCGCCTTTACCGCCTGCGGGTTCTTGGCGAGGTAGGAATAGCCGACGATCGCGATCGCCTCGGGATTGGAGGCGACGCGGCGGACGATCAGGTCGTCCTGCTCGCCCTGGCTGCTGAAGGCGCTGTCGCTGCGCAGCGCGTGGCAATCGCGCTGGAAGCGTTCGGGGTCGCTCTTCTCGAACGAGGCCATCGCGCCGTTCTGGCGGCAGCCGGGCTCGACCACGAGGTCGAGCAGCGCCTCGCGCGTGCCCGAGCTTTCGGGCGGGCCATAGACCAGGATCGGCGTGGCGGGGAGGGCGGCGTCGACATCGGCCCAGGTCTTGGTGGTCTGCTCGCGGCCGAAGGGCTTGTTCGCAATCGCGCGGTAGACATTGTCGCGGGTCAGCTTGATGTCGATCCCGCGATCGGTGGCCGAGGCGAAGACGATCCCGTCCAGCC
>JACESM010000214.1 GCA_013911835.1 Porphyrobacter sp.
GCCCGCGGCCGACGCGCGACCGCGCGCGCCTGCGGGCGATTCACGGCCCGCTCCAGCCGATGGCGCCGCAAGGAGGCTGGCTGTCCCGCCTGCTCGCAGCCCGCTAAGGGGCGCGCACGGGCATCTTTGCAGCGCATGCAACATCCGGCGTGCAAATCCTGCAATTTCAATTCCCAAGGCCGAATACGCCATCACAAAACTGTCAAATTCGCGCGCGATTTCATTAATTTGCCACGCCGCTGACGCCTGCGTGTCACCGCAGCTATCCATAGTCTCCCCGTTCGAAGATTCGCTTCGAGGGGGACTATCACATCATGGCCAGCAAGATCTTTGACGCCGCCTACACCGACGGCGATGTCGATACCAACTTCACCAATCTGCGCACCCTCAACGAGATCGCTGACGAGCGCTTTTCGCGCCGCCAGACTCTGGTGGGCGGGATGCAGGCTTCGGCGACCGCGTTCCTCGGCACCTCGCTGCTCGCGGCCTGCGGCGGCGACGAGTTCACCCCGGCCGAGACCACGGTCAGCGCCGGCCAGGACGCCACCACCTCGGCGGGCCGTCTCGTGACGATCGCGCCGACCATCGCGGGCAGCGGCGCCTTCACGGTCGAGCAGTTCGCCGGCCCCAGGGTAACCCTGACCGGCACCGGCGCGACCCGCAGCTTCTTCGCTCCGGGCGTCGCAGCATCGACCACGCTCGGCTTCCGCATCGCCGCCAACGGCCAGGTCGATGACGTCAGCATCACCGTCACCCCGGCGCAGCTCGGCTTCACCGCAGTGCCGCGCAACACCAATGACGTGGTGACCGTTCCGGCGGGCCACAACGTCACCGTGCTGACCCGTCTCGGCGACCCGATCCTGCCGGGCGCCGGGGCCTTTGCCAACAACGGCACCGACACCAACTATGCCGCGCGCATCGGCGACCATGGGGACGCGCTCTATTACTACGGCCTCTCGGCGGCCGGCATGCGCGACGACAACAGCTCGATCCGTGGCCTGCTGGTGCAGAACCACGAGAACCTCAACATCCAGTATCTCCACCCCAACGGCCCGACCAACCTGACGTCGGGCGTGCGGCCTGCGGCTGAGGCGCTCAAGGAAATCGAAGCCCACGGCGTTTCGATCACCGAGATCCAGGACACCGGCAATCGCAACTGGGTGGTGATCCCGAACAGCGCGCTGAACCGCCGCATCACCCCCAACACCCCGGTGGTGTTCAACGGTCCGGTGCGCGGGACCGCGTTCCTGCAGACCGTCGGCTCGCCCACCGGTACGACCGGCACCGGCACCATCAACAACTGCGCCAACGGCTATGCCGAATGGGGCACCAACCTCACCTGCGAAGAAAACTGGGCGGGCTACTTCCGCCGCGACAACACCGGCGCGGGCGCCGACACCGCCAACCGCACCGCGCGCGAATTGACCGCGCTGCGCCGCTACGGGGTCAACAGCAGCCGTGGCAACTACAACTGGGCCTCGCTGGCTGGCACCGACCCGATCTACACCCGCTGGGATGCGCGGGCTGGCACGGGCGCGGCGACCACCGACTACCGCAACGAGCCCAACACCTTCGGCTGGGTGGTCGAGATTGATCCCTTCAACCCCGCCTCCGCGCCCCGCAAGCGCACCGCGCTGGGCCGTTTTGCGCATGAAGGCGCGTGGGTCAGCAACCTCATCGAAGGTCAGCGCCTCGCGGTCTACATGGGCGACGATTCGCGCCGCGAATATCTCTACAAGTTCGTCTCGACTGCGACCTGGACCGAGGCGGATCGCAACCGCAGCGACCGGCTGGCCGTGGGTGACAAGTATCTCGATGCCGGCACGCTCTATGTCGCCCGCTTCAACGCCGACGGCACCGGCACCTGGCTGCCGCTGGTGTTCGGCCAGGTGCCGAACCGTCCGGCGGTGGGCAGCGAACCCGAATATGTTTTCCAGAGCCAGGCCGACATCCTCGTCAACACCCGCCTCGCGGCTGACGCGGTGGGCGCGACCCCGATGGACCGTCCGGAATGGACCGCGGTCAACCCGGCCAATGGCGAGGTCTATCTGACCCTCACCAACAACAACGCGAGCCTGCGTCCGATCAACGGCACCGATGCCGCCAACCCGCGGCACTATGTCGAACCGACGAGCGCGACCACCTCGACTTCGGGCAACCCCAACGGCCACATCATCCGTCTGCGTGAAACCGGCAACTCGGCTGCGGCGACCACCTTCAACTGGGACATCTACCTGTTCGGAGCGGACTCGGTCGATGCCGACGCGACCAACGTCAACCTCTCGGGCCTCAATGCGGACAACGACTTCTCGAGCCCGGACGGCCTGTGGTTCGCGCGTCCGCAGAACCCCTCGGGGGTCGGGCGTCCGCTGCTCTGGATCCAGACCGACGATGGCGCCTTCACCGATCGCACCAACAACCAGATGCTCGCCGCGCTTCCGGGCCGGGTGGGTGACGGCGGTGCGCGCACCATCACCAACACCGCCGCTAACGGCACGACCGCAACCCAGGCGACCATCGTCGGCACGGCGGCGACCGCTGCCAACCTGCGGCGCTTCCTGACCGGTCCGCTCGAAGCGGAAATTACCGGCGTAGACACCACCCCGGACGGCCGCACGATCTTCGTCGGCATCCAGCACCCGGGTGAGGATGCTGCGGATCCCAACGCCCCGTCGAGCAACTGGCCCGCAAACCAGACCGGCGCCGCGCCGGGCGTGCGTCCGCGCTCCGCCGTGGTTGCGGTGACCCGCGCCGATGGCGGCATCATCGGGCTCTGATCCGCACCATCACGCGGTGACACGCCATAGGGGGCGGGGCAGCAACCGGGCTGCCCCGCCCCTCTTGCATTCGCGCAGCCACAAGCGTAAGGGCGACAGCGTCTTTTCCGACATCGGCGAAATTCTCCAGCCCCTCCGGCGACCTTGTCCCGGACGGCGCGGAGCCCTACCTGAAAGCCGGCCGGACAGACGAGTGCGGCATTACGCAAAGGAACTGGCTGGCATGGCCGACAAGATGATCGCTCCCAAGGACGGAGCAGAACCGAAGAAGCCCAAGACCTCGCCCGGCGAGTTCTTCAACCAGGTGCGCGCCGAGACGAACAAGATCGTCTGGCCGACTCGCGAGGAGACCGTGCGCACGGCGATCTTCGTGTTCATCTTCATGCTGCTGCTGTCGATCTTCTTCCTCGGCGTGGACACCGTGTTCGGCATGATCGTCAACGCGCTGATTGGCCTGCTCAAGTAAGCCTGCCGCCCTTCCTGATACGCTAGATCCCCATTTCCCAAGGACGTTCCATGGCCCGTTGGTACATCATTCACGCCTATTCCGGTTTCGAGAACAAGGTGCGCGACGCGATCATCGCTGAAGCCGAACGCCTTGGCCTGTCCGAAGGCGTCGAGGAAGTGCAGGTCCCGACCGAGACCGTGACCGAAGTGAAGCGCGGCAAGAAGGTGCAGGTCGAGCGCAAGTTCATGCCCGGCTACGTGCTCGCCAAGCTGAACATGACCGACGACATCTACCACCTCGTCAAGAACACCCCCAAGGTGACCGGCTTCCTCGGTTCGGGCAACAAGCCGCAGCCGATCTCCGAGAAGGAAGCCGCGCGCTATTTCGGCGGCGTCGCCGAGGCGCAGGCCGCTCCCAAGCGCGACATCAGCGTCGATTACGAAATCGGCGATTCGGTCAAGGTCAACGCCGGGCCCTTCGCCAGCTTCAACGGGATCGTGGAAGAGCTCGATTTCGACAAGCAGAAGGTCAAGGTTTCTGTCTCGATCTTCGGTCGCGCGACCCCGGTGGAGCTGGGCTTCGAGGAAGTCGAACTGGTGAAGTAATGGGCGGGGTGCCCTGGCCGCGCTACTGCCGCGCTGCTTGAGCGCCGTGAAGACCCGCCCCGGCATCTGCAACCGCAAACGCCGCTTCGCCACGCGCGAAGATGCCGAGGCCGTCGCCCTTGCCGCCGACATCACCTTGCGCGCCTACAAATGCGCGCTGTGCAAGCAATTCCACCTCACCAGCCGCACCAAGGGGCTGAGGCAGCCGCGCCCGCAGTAGAGTGCGTCAGCCCTTCTTGCCGCCCGACTTCTTCGCCGGAGCGGGCGCAGCTGCCTTGAGCGCCGCAAGCTCGGCCTCGACTGCGCTGGCGCGGCGCATTTCCTCGATCTCGAGGTCGACGGTGGCGTTGGTGCGCGAGGAGGCTTCGTCTTCGGTGGCGAACTGGGCGCGCTGGCCGAGCGTGTTGATGCGATTGAGATGCGCCTCGGCCCGGCTCGCCGCGCCGCCGGTTGCGCCTGCACGGGCGGCCTCGTCGGCGGCGATCTGGGCGCGGGCCTGCGCGCGGGTCTCTTCGCGCTTGGCTTCGAGTTCGCGGATGGCGGCGTCGATCTCGGCAAGGTTGGCATCGGCGGCGGTGATTTCGTCCTTCAGGCGGACGATCGCCTGGCGGCAATCCTCGCGTGCCAGCAGCGCCTGCCGCGCGAGATCCTCGCGCCCGTGATCCATCGCGGTCTTGGCCTTGTCGCCCCAGTCGGCCTCTTTCAGCTCGTGCTGGACGAGGCTGGCCTCGAGCCGCCTCTTGTTCTGGCTGATACGGGTGCGGTCACCGGTCAGGCTGATGATCGATTCCTCGATCTCGCGCTGGAGCAGGGTGAGCATCTTGGCCGGGTTCGAGGCGGATTCGATCGCGCTCGTGACGTTGCTGGAAATCAGTTCCTTGATCTGGATCGCGACCCGAAACATCTTCGTCCCCTTTTGAGCCCCCGTGGCCTGGCGGAAAAGCCATAGGCGACAATCATTTGAAAATATATGAATCGCAAGCCTTGAGTAGCGGTTGCCATGATTTTCCTGCGGGGGTGCGCGCAGGCTGAACGAAGCGGAGTCGCTTGCATTCTGGCCCCGACACGCTATGCGCGCGCCTTCGCTTGGCCTGCGGGCCGGGTGATTCCGTGCGGGAGCCGCTGGCGTGCACAGGCCACGGCGTTCGACCGCTCACCATGAGCCGGGCTGGAAACAGCGCGGCAACAGTGCGACAGGAGTAAGGCCTCATGGCCAAGAAAATCGAAGGCTATATCAAGCTGCAGGTGCCCGCGGGCTCTGCCACCCCCTCGCCGCCGATCGGCCCGGCGCTGGGTCAGCGCGGCGTGAACATCATGGAATTCTGCAAGGCGTTCAATGCCGCCACGCAGGAAATGGAAAAGGGCATGCCGATCCCGACGGTCATCACCGTCTACGGCGACCGTTCCTTCACCTTCGTCACCAAGACCGCGCCGGCGACCTACTTCATCAAGAAGGCCGCCAACCTCAAGTCGGGTTCGAAGGAGCCGGGCAAGGTCTCGGCCGGAACCATCAAGACCTCGCAGCTGCGCGAGATCGCCGAAGCCAAGATGGCTGACCTGAACGCAAACGATATCGATCAGGCGATCAAGATCATCGCCGGCAGCGCCCGTTCGATGGGCCTCGAAGTGGTGGAGGGCTAAGCACATGGCAAAGATCACCAAGAAGGCGAAGATCCTCGCCAGCCTCGACCGCGAAAAGCTCTACACCATCGAAGAA
>JACESM010000215.1 GCA_013911835.1 Porphyrobacter sp.
TCAAGGCCGCTGAAGGTTCTTCACCCTCTTCAATTTTGCCGCCGGGCTGCATGAACGCGAGAGTGCCGGACTTGCGGACGAGGAGGACTTCTCCTCTGTTGTTGGTAATCCTGGCCACGGCGATGCGCAAAACCATCACCCCGCCGCCTTCTTCAGCGCGACCCGAATAAGGTCACTCTCGCTCGCGCCCTCGCCCAGTTCTTCCAGCGCGCGGGCCACTGCTTGCGCCGCCACCATAGGCTTGAAGCCGAGGTTCTCCAGCGCGCTCGCCGCGTCTGCGCCCTTGCTTCCGGCAGGCGCTGCCGCCGCGACGGCAAACCCGCCCGCCCCGCCCGGCATCGCGCCCGCCTTGTCCTTCAGCTCGTTGACGATCCGCCCTGCCAGCTTCGGCCCCACGCCTTGCGCGCGGGCGACCATCGCCGCGTCGCCCTTGCCGCAGGCATCGCGCAGATCTCCGGTCGAGAGGGCGGAGAGGATCGCCAATCCGACCTTGCTCCCCACGCCCTGCACGCCGGTCAGCAGCCGGAACCAGTCGCGCTCGGCCTGATCGGCGAAGCCGAGCAGGCGCATGTCGTTCTCGCTCACCTGCAATTGCGTGTGGACGGTGCAGCCCTCTCCCACCTCGCCCAGCGCGGCGAGCGTGCGGCTGGAGCAGTGGACGAGGTAGCCCACCCCGCCCACGTCGACCACCGCCCAGTCCTCGCCGGTCGCATCGAGCCTGCCTGATAGCTTTGCAATCATGGTTTGTTCTTGCCCGAGGATCGGCGGGTTTACCAGCCACCCCCAGACATTCTCCGCAACGCGGTGGAAAGTGGGTTCGCGCCAAGTCGCCAAGAAGCCAAGAGCGAGCGCTTGGGGCGAAGTCCCTCCATGCAATCAAAGCATCGGCATGAAGCGCGGCTTCGCCGCAGATGCAACATCCTGGCTTCTTGGCGGCTTGGCGCGAACCCAAAGGCGGCATTGGACAGCCGCACAAACTTGCGCCAGAGAGCCCCCATGAGCTGGAACACCTTCGGGCGCGTGCTGCGCTTCACCACCTGGGGAGAGAGCCACGGGCCTGCTTTGGGCGCGGTGGTGGACGGGTGCCCGCCGGGGCTGTCGATCAGCGAGGATTTCATCCAGCCGTTCATGGATGCGAGGAAGCCGGGCACCAGCCGCTTCACCACCCAGCGGCGCGAGGATGACATTGTGCGCATCCTGTCGGGCGTGTTCGAGGGCAAGACCACCGGCACACCGATCAGCCTGATGATCGAGAACACCGATCAGCGATCGAAGGACTACTCCGACATCGCCCAATCCTATCGCCCGGGCCATGCCGACTACGCCTATGACGCCAAATACGGCATCCGCGACTATCGCGGCGGCGGGCGCTCCTCGGCGCGCGAGACGGCGGCGCGGGTTGCGGCGGGTGCGGTGGCGCGGCTGGTGATCCCGGAGGTCACCATCACCGCCTATGTCTGCGAATTGGGCGGCGACCGGATCGACCCGGCCAAGGTCGACTACGCCGAGATCGCCAACAACCCGTTCTTCTGCCCCGACCCCACAGCCGCCAAGCGCTGGGAAGAGAAGGTCGACGCTGCGCGCAAGGCCGGATCATCGCTCGGCGCGATTGTCGAATGCGTCGCCACCGGGGTTCCGGCAGGCTGGGGCGCGCCGATCTATGCCAAGCTCGACAGCGATCTGGCCGCCGCGATGATGAGCATCAACGCGGTCAAGGGCGTCGAGATCGGCGACGGCTTCGAAGCTGCGAGGCTCTCCGGAGAGCAGAACGCCGACCGGATGCGACCGGGGGCAGACGGCTCGCCTGAATTCCTCGCCAACCACGCGGGCGGCACGGCGGGCGGCATTTCGACCGGGCAGCCGGTGGTGTGCCGGGTGGCATTCAAGCCGACAAGCTCGATCCTGACCCCGGTGGAATCGATCAACTCGGCGGGCGAGGCGGTCGAGGTGGTCACCAAGGGCCGCCACGATCCGTGTGTGGGCATCCGCGGCACGCCGGTCGTCGAGGCGATGATGGCGCTGGTCCTGGCGGATCACAAGCTGCTGCACCGGGGGCAAGTAACATAAGCGGTAGCGCTTACCATGTCTTAGCTTTCGCTAGAACACTCACGTCGCATTCGGCGTTATAGAGAATTAGACTTTTCCAATGCATCTAGTCACAAAACCAACATCTTTGACAATTATTCATCATCCGAATCAAAGGATGCGGAATTTATGGCTTCTGTCGGTGAAATTTTTGTAGACTTAGTCAACAATATGCGTCCGGACTTAGCGGAAATCTATGATGGAGCTCGCACGGAAAGTCTTTCGGATTGGAAAACTCGCCAGAATGCGATGGTGACCGCGTCTGGAGCGGCATCTGTGTCTATTCCTGGCCTGCATCTTGCTGGCCTCGCGGCTGACGTTGCCTTTGTTTTGAATAGGATGGGGACCGCTAGCTATGGGGTCGGGGCAATAGTTGGCCATCAAGCTTGCGCAGATAATATTCTTGAAGAAGAAGATTTTTCGCTCATTCTGGCTTATTGGGCTGACGACGAAGATGTAATGCAGGCAATGAAGGGTAAAGCTGGCGCTGATTTGAGCGCCAAGGTGAGTGCCAAGCTAGCAGGGAAAGTACTCGGGAAGAGCTCTGTCAAGATTTTGACGAAGACAATGATCTCATCCGCAACTTATCTGGCAACCCAAAAAGTCGGCGGCAAACTTCTAGCCAAGCCGGCGGCAAAGTTTGCAGCGAAGTTTGCCGCGAAGGGGGCTGCCGGATTTGTACCCTTCCTCGGAGCGGTTGTCGGAGGAGGCGTGAATCTCTGGCTCCTGAATGGCATTCAGGACGCAGCCGAAGAATTCTACAAGGACAAGATCACTCTGGCAGACAGCCTTTCCTGACGAAGCCCCTTTGCCAAGGTGGCTCGCTGTGATTGCTCATCCATCAATCGCTTCACTCAATCAATGCACGCGCATTAATCGATTGGACGCGTCATCCCGAAAGCGTCATTCTCTGAGCATAGATTACGCCGCACAGGCGAATCTGACGCGAATTCAACGCAAGGAGAGACCATCATGGACGCAAAAACCGGAGAAATGAGCGGGGGTTGCCCGTTCCACGGCAGCATGGAGATGCGCAATCTGCTGGGCCGCACCAACCGCGATTGGTGGCCGCAGGCGCTTCAGGTCGACATCCTGACCGAGCGGGGCCAGAGCGCCAATCCCTATGGCGAGGACTTCGACTATGCCGAGGCCTTCAACACGCTCGATTACGCGGCGCTCAAGGCCGATCTCACCGCGCTGATGACCGACAGCCAGAGCTGGTGGCCGGCGGACTATGGCCACTACGGCCCCTTCTTCATCCGCATGGCCTGGCACGCGGCAGGCACCTACCGCACCGGTGACGGGCGCGGCGGTGCAGGCTCGGGCCAGCAGCGGTTTGCTCCGCTCAATTCCTGGCCCGACAACGGCAACCTCGACAAGGCGCGCCGCCTGCTGTGGCCGATCAAGCAGAAATACGGCAAGAACATCAGCTGGGCCGACCTCTTCATCCTCGCCGGCAATGTCGCGATTGAATCGATGGGCGGCCCGGTGTTCGGCTTCGGCGGCGGCCGCGCCGACGTGTTCGAGCCAGAAAGCGTCTACTGGGGCACCGAGGAGCAGTGGGTCAACGAAGGCGTTGCCACCCGCATCCGCCCGACAGACAACGCCGCGCTCGAAAATCCGCTCGCCGCGATCCAGATGGGGCTTATCTACGTCAACCCCGAAGGGCCGCAGGGCAATCCGCATGACCCTGAAGGCATGGCCCGCGACATGCGCGAGACCTTCGCCCGCATGGCCATGAACGACGAGGAAACCGTCGCGCTCACCGCCGGTGGCCACGCCTTCGGCAAGGCCCACGGTGCAGCGCCGTCCGACACCTTCGGCGGCGCGCCGGAGAGCGAGGACCTGCACCTGATGGGCTTCGGCTGGCTCAACGATGCCGACGAGATCGCCGCCGGCAACATCACCACCTCGGGCATCGAGGGCAGCTGGTCGAACAGCCCGACCGCGTGGAGCCACGATTACTTCCGCCTGCTGTTCAAGTATGACTTCGAGCTGGTGCAGTCGCCCGCTGGTGCCAACCAGTGGACGCCGATCAACCCCGATCCCGAAGACCTCGCCCCCGACGCGCGCGACCCCAACAAGCGCGTGCCGACGATGATGACGACGGCCGACATGGCGCTCAAGAACGATCCGGAATATCGCAAGATCTCCGAGCGGTTCCTGGCCCATCCCGAACAGCTCGACGACGCCTTCGCCCGCGCGTGGTTCAAGCTGTGCCACCGCGACATGGGGCCCAAGATCCGTTACATGGGCCCCGAAGTCCCGGCCGAAGACCTGATCTGGCAGGATCCGGTTCCCGCCGGCACCACGCCCTCCGATGCCGATGTGGCGGCATTCAAGGCCGCGATTCTCGGCTCGGGCCTCAGCGTCTCCGAACTGGTCAAGGCGGCCTGGGCCTCGGCTTCGACCTACCGCAACTCCGACCACCGCGGCGGTGCCAATGGCGCGCGGGTGCGGCTGGCTCCGCAAAGCGGCTGGGCGGCCAATGATCCCGAGGAACTCGCCAAGGTGCTGGGCGTGATCGACGCGCATCGCGGCAACCTCAGCATGGCCGATGCGATCGTGCTCGCCGGGTCAGCCGCGGTCGAGAAGGCGGCCAAGGATGCCGGCTTCGACGTGACCGTGCCCTTCATGGGCGGGCGCGGCGATGCGGGTGAAGAGCACACCGACGCGGCGAGCTTCGAGCCGCTCGAGCCCTTCGCCGACGGCTTCCGCAACTACCTCAAGACCAAGGCGCAGGTCCGCACCGAGGAAATGCTGATCGACAAGGCGCACCTGCTCGGCCTGTCGGTGCCCGAAATGACCGTGCTGGTCGGCGGGATGCGCGCACTGGGCGCGGTGAGCGGCAACACCGGACACGGGGTCTTCACGGCCACCCCCGGCAAGCTCACGCCCGACTTCTTCCGCAACCTGCTCGACATGGGGACCAAGTGGTCGCCCGTGGATGACAGCGGCGACGAGGAATATGTCGGCATCGACCGCGCGACCGGAGCGGAAAAGTGGCGCGCGACCCGCACCGATCTTGTCTTCGGCTCCAACTCGATCCTGCGCGCGCAGGCCGAGGTCTATGCCGAGAGCGGGAACGAGGGCAAGTTCGTGTGCGACTTCATCTCGGCCTGGAACAAGGTGATGAACGCGGACCGCTTCGATGTGAGCTACGCCAAGTATCACGCCTGATCCTCGGGCGCTTGCAACAGGAAGGCCCTCGGCAGCGATGCCGGGGGCCTTTTCTCTTGACTCCCTTCCCCTCGGGGAAGGGGCTTATATCCAGCGCGCGTCGCGCAGGGCGGTGATGTTGGCGCGGGCGACGGGGACCTCGATCCCGCGCGCGAGGCTGAGGCGCACGTTACGCCCCTCGCGCAGCACATCCTCCACCGCGCCGCGTGCGACCCACCAGCTGCGGTGCACCTGCATCCC
>JACESM010000216.1 GCA_013911835.1 Porphyrobacter sp.
CACCTGCCGCAGATTGGGCTGCGAGGGATCGACCTTCACCCGCGAGCGGTGCTTGACCGTCGCGCCGCTATGCGCGTCGCCTTCCACGCCGAGACCGGCGACGATTGCGATTTCGGGCATGACCGCCTTGGAGAAGCGATGTCCTGCATCGCGGGCCACTGCGATCACGTGCGCGGTCATGGCCCGGCGCTATTGCGGCAGAGTGTAGCTTACCTTATCCCCCGGCACGATCCCCAGCGCCTTGGCCCGGCCCGCGCGCAGTTCCAGCACGGCGCTGGCGATGCCGTCCGACTTCACCGAATCGAGCGAATAGGGCTTGGTGTCGGCCGCGATGTTCTGCACCCGGCCATCGGTGCCAATGAAGATGATATCGAGCGACAGGGGCGTGTTCTTCATCCAGAAGGCCCGCGCCTCGGGCGTTTCGGAGGGGAAGATCATCCCCTCGAAATCACCGAGCTCGGTGCGGAACATCAGCCCCTTGGCCTGGGCCTCGGAGGTATCGGCAAGCTCGACCTTGAAGGCGATCTTCTTGCCGCCGCGATCCACCTCGAGGTCGATCACCTTGAGGCCCGAGACCGGGTGCCGCGCGGCCTCGGTCGCCGCCGGGGCCTGCGCACTCGCGGTCGCGCCCGTGCCGGGGGAGCATGCGACCAGTGCGAGTGCCAGCGTCGCGCCTGCCAGAATATGCCTTACCATTGTTCGTCCGTCCCTTCGGCCTCTTGCGCCTCGGCGATCCACTCCTCGATCTCCGCGCTGCTGCGCGCGGCGAGGATCGCCTTCACATGCGCGTATTGGTGGCCTGCGCGCAGCATTGCTGCAACGGCTTTTTCATGCGCCTTGCGTGCGAGCAGGGGATCGGCCTCTTCCGCCCGTGCCCCGAACGGGCCGAGCCGCTTCTTCTGCGCCATCAGCGCCGCCGCGCGGCGGCCTTCCGCTTCGCCGGGGGCGTGGGCCCGGCGAAGCCCCTCGCCCACCCCCGCATGGCGCAGGCTTTCCTCCACCCGCCGCGCGCCATAGCCGCGTGCGCCCAGATCGCGCGCGCGCATCCGGGCATAGGCATCGTCATCGACATAGCCGAGCTCCACGAGGCGGGCGACCAACGCGGCCACGTCGACCTCCACTATCCTGCCATCGGCATCCTCGGCCAGCCCGCGCTCCCTGATCTTGCGCAGAAGATAGGCCTCGAGCCGCGCGCCGGTAGAGGCGAAACGGGCGGCGTAATGCAGCGCCAGATCGCGCAATTTCGTCTCGGTCAGCGGGGGCTTGACCCGCTGCTCGCGCCGCCCGCCGGAGCGGCGATCCTCCCCGGACATGCGACCGGGCGATGACGAATTCGCTTTACCTGAAACCATTTCGCCTTATTCGTGCCACTTTCCTTATCAAATGCGCAACAATGACGCCGCCGGACTATGCCCGGCGACACGGGGTTATGCCAGAGCGCGGAAGGGCCAATACCATGAACCGCGCCGCAAATGACGGGTATCGCTGATAATTATGACCGACGCCGCCCTGACGCCGACGCCGAATGATTGCGACCTGCCACGAATCCGTGCGCGATTTGCAACCTTCAACGAAGCGATCGACTACGCCGCGCGAAGCCTGAAGGGGCTCAACTTCCACGACATGCGCGGCGAACTCGCGCGGGTCTATCCCTATGCGGAAATGCGCGAGGACGCGCTGGTGATGGCGCGGCGGCTGATCGCGGCGGGGATCGGCAAGGAAGACCGCGTCGCGCTAATCGCCGAGACCGGCCCCGATTTCGCCGCGCTGTTCTGCGCCTGCGTCTATGCCGGCGCTTGGCCGGTGCCGCTGCCGCTGCCGACCACCTTTGGCGGCAAGGACAACTATATCGACCAGCTCGCGATCCAGCTGATGAGCAGCGACCCCAAGGTACTCATCTACCCCGAGGAAATCGCCGAGATGGCCAGCGCGGCCGCCGCGCGGCAGGGCTGTTCGGCGATCAGCTGGCAGGATTTCGCCAAGGCCCCCGCGCCCGAGTGCGAGCTGCCCGAGGCCTCGCCCGACGACATTTGCTACCTGCAATATTCCTCCGGCTCGACCCGCTTCCCGACCGGCGTCGCGGTCACCCACCGCGCGCTCCTCCACAACCTCTACGGCCATGCCGTGTCGATGAACCTTGGCAGCAATGACCGCTGCATCAGCTGGCTGCCGTGGTATCACGACATGGGTCTGGTCGGCTGCTTCCTGTCGCTGATCGCCAACCAGTTCTCGGCCGATTACCTCAAGCCCGATGCCTTTGCGCGCCGTCCGCTGGCGTGGCTCGACATGATCACCCGCAATCCGGGCAACTCGATCTCCTATTCCCCCACCTTCGGCTACGACATCTGCGCGCGCCGCATCTCGAGCCAGAGCCATGTCGCCGAGCGGTTCGACCTGTCGCGCTGGCGGGTGGCGGGCAACGGCGCGGACATGATCCGCCCCGACGTCATGCAGAACTTCGTCAACGCCTTCGCGCCGGCGGGCTTCAGGGCCTCGTCCTTCACGCCCTCCTACGGGCTTGCCGAGGCGGTGCTGGCGGTGACGGTGATGCCGCCGGGCGAGGGCATCCGGGTCGAACTGGTGGAGGAGGAGCGCCTCTCGGGCGCGCCGCGCGACCTGTCGCGTCCCGCCCGCTACCGTGCGATCGTCAATTGCGGCAAGCCGCTGCCCGACATGGAAGTCGCGATCCGCGGCGAGGACGGCGCGGCCAGGGGCGATCACCAGATCGGCAAGGTGTGGTGTCGCGGGCCGAGCGTGATGCATTCCTACTTCCGCAACGAGGAAGCCACGAGCGACTGCCTCGTCGCCGATGCGGAGGGGAACACCTGGCTGGACACCGGGGACATGGGTTACCTTGCCAAGGGCTATCTGTTCATCGTCGGCCGGGCGAAGGACATGATTATCATCAACGGCAAGAACCACTGGCCGCAGGATATCGAGTGGGCGGTGGAGCAGCTCCCCGGCTTCAACCACGGCGACATCGCCGCCTTCGCGATCGAGATGGAGAACGGCGAGGAAGCCCCCGCGGTGCTGGTCCACTGCAAGGTCTCCGACCCCGAAGAGCGCGTGAAACTGCGCGACCAGATCGCCGACAAGGTGCGTTCGGTCACCGGCATGAGCTGCATCGTCGAGCTGGTCCCGCCGCGCACCCTGCCGCGCACCTCATCGGGCAAGCTGAGCCGCGCCAAGGCGAAGAAGCTCTATCTGGCGGGCGAGATCGTGCCGATCCAGCTGGCGGCGTAAGCCCCGCCCCCGCCCCGGGCTCGACCCGGGGCCCCGCTTGCTCTTCGACCGAGCGTTCCCTGAGAACGCTGGCCCCCGGGTCAAGCCCGGGGCGGGGAGCATTGGCGTCAGACTTGAGCCCCTAGCCGCGTCCGCTTTCAGGCAATCCTCGATCAGCTTTGAAGGGCCGGGATTGGGTGGTTTGCTGAAGGTCCGGAATGTGACTATGTTTTGAAACAGACCCGTTTGTAGGGTTTGGACGAAGTGAGCGATGCTGGATGAACATGGTCATTCGCGACGAAACTGTTGCTGACGAGCGTGCGATTTTCCAACTCACCAAACGAGCCTTCGCCCCTATGCCGTTCTCCGCTGGTGACGAGCAACACTTGATCAATGCCCTTCGGAACAGTGGCGCGCTCGCCATTTCAATGGTCGCGGCTCAGGGCGAACGAGTGGTGGGGCACATTGCGTTCTCGCCTGCAAAGTGCAGCGACCAGGATGACAATTGGTTCGCGTTGGGGCCTGTTGCGGTTGAGCCAGATCTTCAAGGACAGAGAATCGGAAGCGCTTTGATTGAGGCGGGGATACAGCGCCTCAAAAACATCGACGCCTCAGGCTGTATTCTAACCGGAGATCCAAATTTCTATTCGAGATTTGGCTTCAAGCCGTTTCCAGCCCTTTGCCCGCCGGGTGAGCCGCCCGAGTACTTCATGATGCTACCGCTTCTATGTGCTTCGCCCTGCGAAGTAGTGCAATTTCATCCGCTATTTCATTCCGCCGCCGATGGTGTCCCACCGCCGGTGGAGGCACCATGACCGGCGAGCGTGCTTTGTTTCCGCTTCGGGGTCGATACCCGAACGGCAGCTTTTTGGCCTGACATGCGGCAAAGCAGACACCTGAGGCATGCTATCTCCCCACCATGGACGCACGGACCGTTTGCGGCTTACCATGTCGGCGCGCCCGAAGGCTTGCCCGCCGTCGCCCCCTCAGCGTGCGATCACCCAGCGGCCCTCGCGCCAGCGGTAGACGTTGGGCGAGATGCAGCGCGAGGCGAGCCTGCACTGATCCTCGGCAAGGCCGCGGTATTTCTCCAGCTCCGCCCCGTCCGGCACCACCGCGGCGATGACGAACTGGTCGGAATTGGCGATCACCGCAAGGTCGGGGCCGATGGCGGCGGCGAGCGCCTCCCAGCGTTCGGGATAGGCCATCATCGAGCCGGTATATTCCTCGCCCTGAAACACCGTCAGGCCATCGAGCTTCGCGCCGGCTTCGGGCAGACCGGGGATGATCCGCGCGGTCTGGCGGGACGCGAACAGCCACGCGTTCTCGGGCGACAGGCCAAGCTCGGCGATCCGGTCAGCGGGGGCGAGCGC
This sequence comes from Porphyrobacter sp., assembly GCA_013911835.1. Lineage (GTDB taxonomy): Bacteria > Pseudomonadota > Alphaproteobacteria > Sphingomonadales > Sphingomonadaceae > Erythrobacter. The sequence goes on from JACESM010000216.1 coordinate 4,596, forward strand.
GATCGCCTCGGGGCTGTCGAAGGCGAGGATCGCGTAGAGATCATCGCCGATCTGGCGATGCGGGGGCAGCGGGTCGAGCTTGGTGCCGAGCACATAGTTCCAGTATTGCGCGTCGCGCACGATGACGCGCAGGTTGGCCGCCTCGCCCTCGGGGGTCTTGGGGGCATTGGCGAGCATCCCGATCAGCCCGGCTAACTCTGCCTCGCACACACCCTCGGCCACGTTCTGGCAGACGCCGAACACGCGGTGGAGATTGAGCATCGCCGGTTCGGTCTCGCCTGTGCGGGTGATGTTGATCTGCAAGGGCTCGCCCGGTTCCTGCGCTACCTCCGCATCGGGGAAGGCGGCGCGGATCTTCGGCAGCGCGTCTCGCGCAAAGGCGCGCGCCTGGGAGCCGGTCTGGGCCAGCACGGGGGTGCCCGCCGCCAGCAGCGCGGCGAAAGCCAGCAGGATCGCGGTCGGCTTCGGCATCGTCATTCCCCCTCTGGCGCCCAGGTCGCGCGCAGCGGCGCGGCACTGCCTTGTAGTTGCACCACAATCCCGCCCTCGCGCAAGACCTCGGCTGCCGCTTCGGCTTGCGCGGCAGGGCCGGTCAGCACCACGCCGCGGCCGCTGCGCTGCGCGGCCCATTGCACGATGCCAAGCGCGGCCTCGCCGTCCTCGGCGGGGATCGTCACGCCGAGTGGGGCGGGCGGCGGGACGAGCTCGATCCGCCAGGCAGGCTCGCTGGCGGCGATCCGCGCCTCAAGCGCGCGGTAAGTCGCAAGGCTGGCGCCCGGCAGAGTCTTGGCACGCACCAGCGCGCGGCGGCGC
>JACESM010000217.1 GCA_013911835.1 Porphyrobacter sp.
CCCCCTACCCGCGCAGCGCTGCGCCTGCTAGCAGACTGCCATGGCCGAAAAGCAGCATCTCTCTCTCGTCGATGGGTCGTCCTACATCTTCCGGGCCTATCACCGCCTGCCCCCGCTGACGAACCCGGAAGGGACGCCGGTGGGCGCGGTCTATGGCTACACCACGATGCTGTGGAAGCTCGCCGCCGATCTCGACGCGGCTGACGGGCCGACCCACCTTGCGGTGATCCTCGATGCCAGCGGGGTGTCTTTCCGCAATGATCTCTACGCGCTCTACAAGGCCAACCGCCCCGAGCCGCCCGAGGACCTCAAGCCGCAATTCCCGCTGATCCGCGACGCCACCCGCGCCTTCAGCCTGCCCTGCATCGAAGTCGAGGGGCTGGAGGCCGACGATCTCATCGCCACCTATGCCCGCCGCGCGCAGGAACGCGGGTGGGACGTCACCATCGTCAGCTCCGACAAGGATCTGATGCAGCTGATCGGCGAGGTGGAGACGCCCCACGGTCCGGCCAAGATCGACATGCTCGACACCATGAAGAACCAGCGCATCTGGCTGGCGGAAGTCGAGGAGAAGTTCGGCGTCGGCCCCGAGCTGGTGGGCGACGTGCTCGCGCTGATGGGCGATGCGGTGGACAATGTGCCGGGGATTTACGGCATCGGGCCCAAGACCGCCTCGAAGCTGATCGCCGAACACGGCTCGCTGACGGCGGCGCTCGATGCGGCGGAGGGGATGAAGCCCTCCAAGCTCAAGGACCGGCTGATCGAGGGGCGCGGCGATGCCGAGCTTTCGAAGGTGCTGGTGACACTGAAGGAGGATTGCGACCTCCCCCAGCCCTTGGACGAAATGGTGCTCGGCCCCGTCCCGCCCGAACCGCTTGCGCTGTTCCTCCAGACCCACGGCTTCACCTCGCTGCTGCGGCGACTGGATGCGGGCTCGGGGAGCCCCTCGCGCACGACCGACCTGAACCCGCCCAAGCCTTCCACCGCGAGCGCCGCCGCGCCGACGCCGGGCGAAGGCAACCGCCAGCCGCTCCCCGATTTCCCCGCCATTGATCACGCCGCCTACGAGACGGTGCAGACCCTCGAGCGCCTCGAAGCATGGGTCACCCGCGCCCGCGCCGCGCAAGCCGTGGCGGTCGATACTGAGACGACCTCGCTCGATGCGATCCGCGCCGACCTGGTGGGGGTCAGTCTTGCTCTGGGGCCGAACGATGCCTGCTACATCCCCTTGGGCCACGGCGGGACGGACATGTTCGCGCAGAAGCCTGAGCAGGTGCCGCTGGCGCAGGCCATCGCCGCGCTCAAGCCGCTGCTGGAAGACGAGGCCGTCCTCAAAATCTTCCAGAACGGCAAGTATGACCTTAACGTGCTGGCGCGTCAGGGGATCACGGTCAGCCCGATCGACGATACCATGGTGATCAGCTTCGACCTCGACGCCGGCCGCGGCGAGGATGGCATCGGCGCCAATGCCTTTTGGGGCCACGGGATGGACGAGCTTTCGCAGCGCCACCTTGGCCACACGCCGATCCCGTTCAAGGAACTGTGCGGCACCGGCAAGAAGGCGATCAGCTTTGCCGAAGTGCCGCTCGACCGCGCCACCGCCTATGCCGCCGAGGATGCGGACGTGACCTGGCGGCTCCACGCGCACTTGAAGCCGCGCCTCGCCATCGAGGGTGGGAGCAAGGTCTACGAACGCGTCGACCGGCCGCTGATCGCCGTGGTCGCGGGGATGGAGCGCGAGGGCATCCGCGTCGACCGCGCGCGGCTGGCGAAGCTGTCGGAGGAATTCTCGCACGAAATCGCCCGGCTGGAAGGCGAGATTCACGCGGTCGCCGGACAGGAATTCACCGTCGGTAGCCCCAAGCAACTCGGAGAAATCCTGTTCGACAAGCTGGGCTACAAGGGCGGGAAGAAGGGCAAGACGGGCCAGTATTCGACCGATGTCTCGGTGCTGGAAAAGCTTGCGGTGGAAGGCGCGCCGATTGCGCGGCTGGTGCTCGAATGGCGGCAGCTCGCCAAATTGAAGTCGACCTATACCGATGCGCTGCAGGCGGCGATCAACCCCGATACCGGGCGGGTGCACACCAGCTATTCACTGGTGGGCGCGCAAACCGGGCGGCTGTCCTCGACCGATCCCAACCTCCAGAACATCCCGATCCGCACGGCTATCGGGAGGCAGATCCGCGAGGCCTTTGTGCCCGAGCCGGGCAATGTGCTGCTCGCGGCGGACTATTCGCAGATCGAACTGCGCCTTGCCGCGCACATGGCCGATGTCGCCGGCCTCAAGGAGGCGTTTGCGCAAGGCGAGGACATCCACGCCCGCACCGCGCGCGAAATGTTCGGCGAGGTCACCCGCGACACCCGCGCGCGGGCCAAGACGATCAACTTCGCGATCCTCTACGGCATCAGCCGCTGGGGCCTCGCCGCGCGGCTGGAGGTGCCGCCCGAAGAGGCACAGGCGATGATCGACACCTATTTCCAGCGCTTCCCGGGCATCCAGCGCTACATCCACGAAACGCTCGAGAGCGTCCGGGCGCGGGGCTATTCGGAGACGCTGTTCGGCCGCAAGACGTGGTTCCCGCGGATCAATTCCAAGAACCAGGCCGAGCGGCAGGGTTCAGAGCGCGCCGCGATCAACGCGCCGATTCAGGGCACCAGCGCCGACATCATCAAGCGCGCGATGGCGCGGATGCTTCCCGCGCTGGCCGAGGCGGGCCTCACCGATGTCCGGATGCTGTTGCAGGTGCACGACGAGTTGGTGTTCGAACTGCCCGAGGGGCGGGTCGAGGCCGCCACCCCGATCATCCGGCAGGTGATGGCCGAGGCGGCCTTGCCTGCGGTGACGCTGACCGTGCCGCTCGGCGTCGATATCGGCACCGGACTGTCATGGGACGCGGCGCACTAAAGAGACGATACCCCAAATGTTTCACGTGAAACATTTGTAGAACGCCGCACCCCTCAATCGTGCTTCTTCTCCCGCGTCGGCTTGAGCATGTCGGGCGAGAAGAACCCGATCGGCTGCACCGCCGCCGCGCGCTTTTTCAACTCGCCGCGCATCTTGAGGTATTCGTCCTCCATCTCGGGCGTGACCGTGGCGCGCGAATCCTTCAATGCGGCGGCGAAGTCCTGGCCTTCGACCGCAGTCACTTCGCCCCCCACGCGGCGCAGCGCGGCAAGACCGGCGCGGCGGACGAGGTCTTCGAGGTCGGCCCCGGTAAAGCGCTCGGTCTCGGCCGCCAATGATGCCAGATTGACGTCGTCGCCCAAGGGCATCTTGGCGGTGTGAATGCCGAGAATATGCTCGCGCCCGGCCTTGTCGGGGGTGCCGACGTAGACCAGCTCGTCGAACCGGCCCGGGCGCAGCAGGGCCGGATCGACCAGCGTCGGCCGGTTGGTGGCGCCAATCACGACCACCGATTGCAGCTCCTCAAGCCCGTCCATCTCGGCAAGGATGGTGTTGACCACGCGGCCCGTCACCTGCGGCTCGCCCTGCCCTGAACCGCGTGCGGGGACGAGGCTGTCGATCTCGTCGATGAACACCACGCAGGGCGCCACCGCGCGGGCGCGGGCGAAGAGCTTGGCGATCTGCTGCTCGCTCTCGCCATACCACTTCGAGAGCAAGTCGCTGGATTTCATGGAAATGAAGTTGGCCTCTGCCTCCTTGGCGACCGCCTTGGCGAGCAGGGTCTTGCCGGTGCCGGGCGGGCCATAAAGCAGAAAACCCTTGGCCGGGCGGATCCCGAGGCGGCGGAAGGCGTCGGGGTTTTTCAAAGGAAGCTCAATGCCTTCCTTCAGCTTGCCGGTCGCTTCGCCCGCGCCGCCGATGTCGTCCCAGCCCACATTCGGCACCTGCACCATCACTTCGCGCATCGCGCTCGGCTGGACGCGCTTCAGCGCGGCGAGGAAATCGTCGCGGCAGACGTAAAGATCATCGAGCACGTCCTGCGGGATGGTGCGCTCGTCGAGGTCAAGCCGGGGCATGATCCGCCGCACCGCCTCGATCGCAGCCTCGCGGGCGAGCGCGGCGATATCCGCGCCGACAAAGCCGTGGGTGACTCGGGCGAGCTCATCAAGGTCGAGGCTCTCGCCCATCGGCATGCCGCGGGTGTGGATACCGAGAATCTCGCGCCGCCCGCGCTGGTCGGGGACGCCGATCACGATCTCGCGATCGAAGCGGCCCGGACGGCGCAATGCCTCGTCGATGGCATCGGGACGATTGGTCGCCGCGATGACAACGAGGTTGGCACGCTTCTCCAGCCCGTCCATCAGCGTGAGCAGCTGGGCGACAAGGCGCTTTTCAGCCTCGCCCGGCACCTGGGTACGCTTGGGGGCGATCGAATCGATCTCGTCGATGAAGATGATCGCAGGGGAAGCGCGGGTCGCCTCCTCGAACACTTCCCTCAGGCGCTTTTCCGATTCGCCATAGCCCGAGCCCATGATCTCGGGGCCGTTGATGATGAAGAACTCGGCGTCGCTCTCATTGGCCACCGCCTGTGCGAGGCGGGTCTTGCCGGTGCCCGGCGGGCCGTGGAGCAGCACACCCTTGGGCGGTTCCACGCCGAGGCGGATGAACAGCTCTGGGTAGCGCAGCGGCAGTTCGACCATTTCGCGCAGCGCGCGGATGGTCTCCTCCATCCCGCCGACATCGTCATAATTGACCACGGCGCGGCCATCGCGCGGCTCCTCGAATTCGGCGCGCAGTTCGACTTCGGTGTTCTCGTCGATATGGACGAGGCCCTTGGGGCTGGTCGCGGCGACGGTGAGGCGGATCTGCGTCAGGGCATAGGCCGGCGCGCGCAGCAGCTGGCGCACATCGGCGGGCATGTTCTGCACCGGCTGCTGGCCGGTTGTGGCGACCAGATCGCCTGCCACCAGCGGGCGGCGGAAGAAGTTGCGCTTCAGCGCCTGCGTCGGCCCCTGCAGGCGCATCTCGCGCTGGGCGGGAGCGAAGACCACGCGGGTGGCGGGGCGCGATTCGCCGCGGGTGATCTCGACATGCTCGCCCGATCCGCCTTGCGCATTGGCGCGCTGGAGCCCGTCGAGGCGCACCACATCGAGCGTGTCATCCTCGGGATAGGCGGCCATGGCGATGGCGGCGGTGACGCGCTTGCCGCGGATCTCGACCACGTCGCCCTCGGTGATCCCGAGCTTCTGGAAGGCCGAACGCGGCATCCGCGCGATTCCCGCTCCCGATTCTTCCTGCCGCGCGGGTGCGACCTGCAGGCGCACGGTGCGGATTGGGGCGGCGGTTTCGGCGTCGGCCATCGGGACGTTCCTGTTCTTCGTTTCGAAAACGATAGCTAGGAAGGCGGGCAAACGAATGCAATTGGTGAAG
>JACESM010000218.1 GCA_013911835.1 Porphyrobacter sp.
CGGATCGGGCCTTGCTGGCTACAATGGTGCAGAACCTTGTCTCCAACGCGATCAGATATTCGCCCGGCAAGAGAGTTCTGGTCGGCTGCCGGCGGGAAGGCGGCATCGCGACGCTTGTCGTGATCGACAATGGGCGCGGCATTTCGCCCAGCGACCTTGAGCACGTTAAAAAGGCGTTTTTCCGCTCCTCGCGCAGGTCCGACTTGCGGTCGGACAACAAGGGCCTGGGTCTTGCGATCGTCAACCGGTTGGCCGCGATGCTGGGGCTCGAGTTTGCGCTGTCCTCCGAACAGGGGCGCGGAACACGCGCATCGATCGAGAATTTGAAGCTGATCGAGGCGCGGGCCGAGGCTCCGGTGACCCCGGTAAATCTCAAATTGCCGCTGGCCAATGTCCGCGTTTTCGTCATCGAGGATGATGTCGAAACGCTCGCATCGACGCAAAGTCTCCTCGAACGCTGGGGCTGCGTGGTTGAAGCATCCAAGTCACCTCCGGTCAGCCTGCCGAAATGCGACATCCTGCTCAGTGATTTCGACTTCGGCACGGGCGCGACACTGGCCGGCAAGATGCCCCTGCTCCGACAGCTCAAATCGTCCGACGTAAGCCTCGTCGTCATATCGGGTCACCATCCCGATCAGGTTCACGACAGCCTGCCTGGGATCGAGGCAGTTGTTCTCTCCAAGCCCCTGCGGGCGGCTGAGCTGCGATCGGCTCTGATGGCTGCACGAATGGGCTAGTGCACACGGGTTAGTGTGCATGCCTTCGGTCATCGGCATGATGCTGACATCGGACGCACCGATGGGCTCCGACGCTGCAACTGAAAGGGAGAATGGTTGTGCTTCAGCAGAGCAAGATTCAGGTCTTGGACACTAACGAAATCGATTTCATCTCTGGCGGGTTTGGTGGCTGGTGGGATTTTTGTAGCGGCTGGCGTCCCATCGGTGCCGATCCGGTCGATTCAGGCGATGAGCAAGAACCCTGAAACATGAAAAAGGGGGCACTGCGGCGCCCCCTTTTTTGTGCCTGCTGCCCGTGGGCGGGACAGACCAAGCCGGGGATCGATGAGACAACCTCATCGGTCCTTTTGGTTGCTCAGTGAACCCCGTATTTCATCGCCAGCGCCGCAGCCGCCGTGCGCGATTCCACGTTCAGCTCGCGCAGCAAGGCCGAGACATGGATGCGGACGGTGAAGGGTGAAATCCCCAGGTCCTTGGCAATCTGCTTGTTCGAATGGCCCTGCGCGATCCCCAGAAGCACGTCGAACTGGCGCGGCGTAAGACCCGCGAATTGCGACACCGAGCGCGTCATCGACAGGCCGCCCGCCTCGCTGACATTGACGAACTCGCCCGCGATCACGGCGGCAATGCCGTCGCGGATCTGCTTTGGCGTCGCTGCCTTGCTGATGAAGCCATCAACCCCGACCTGCATGACATGTTCGGTTGAACGCCGATCGTCGGCCATCGAAACGACGATGATCGATGCCAGAGGATATCGCCTGCGCAACAGCGGAACCGCCACTTCGACATCCATCCCCGGAAACCGCAGATCCAGCACAAACAGCATCGGACTGGGCCCCTTGGACGCGATCTCCAGCAGCTCGTCATAAGTGCCAGCCTGCTCGACCTCGAAGCTCGGGTCAATCTGCTGGAGGATCGTGGTCATGCCATCCCGAAAGATCGGGTGATCATCGACCACGATCACCCGGCTTGATCGCTGGGGCGGTCCGTCACGTTGAATCTGCACTTGGTAGAACTCCTGCAATGCTGACGGAGCATGTACCCAAACGCAGCGCCATTCCAATAGCACAAGCCAGCTATGGGCGATGCCGAAAGGCCGCTCTGCCGCTTGTGCTAGACCGGTCGGATTAGCCCGAATGGAATAGCCCGACCCGGCTAGCAAAAAGCGCCTAGATAACTGTAACTATTGTTTAATTTCCGGCCTCGGCGATGATGAATGGGTCAGCGGGATGCTGATTTCGCAAGCCGGAGAAATGACCATGACGAACACCATCACCACACTCAACGCTGCCGAACTCAGCCTGATCGCGGGCGGCGTGATCGAAGGCCCCGATGGCCAGGGCTGCACCGAACATGACCTGCCGAAGCTCACCCCGGGCGAGCACGAACTGATTGGCGGCCCGGCCTACGTGACCCTCTTCGGCAACTGAGCCGGGCGCTAGCCCGCTCACGTTCCGACGATGGGCCGCAGCTCCGACTTTTCGCGCCGGCCCAGCCCCAAGGGTCGCAGCCCGGGATCGACAATCCCGGGGCGGGCCCGGCGCGAGGAGACGAAGCAAGCAACTTTCACTTTAGGAGAACACCCATGAAGACTTTGAACGAACAGGAAATCGCAGCCGTTGTCGGCGGCATGCTGGCCGGATCGACCCTGCTTTCGCGCCCGGTCCATACCAGCCTGCCTGCCATCGTGGTGCTGCCGCCGCTGGTCTACACCCCCAGCCCGACCTTTGATCCGGGTCTTGGCGATCAGTTCAACAACGACAAGTGATGCGGATGGTGCCAGGGCCTCCCGCGCCAGCACCACCGCACTGCAACCCGACATTTCGAGCGGCGTCAAAGCACCGATCGACAGCCAGTTCCTCGCGCAGCGATGCGTGCAGGGAAGCGGCGCAGCCTTGCGCTGATGACACTCAAATCCAGGAGACAAGAAATGAACACTCTGAACATGAACGAAATCGAAGAAGTGGCAGGCGGGTTCCCCATCGGCGCCCTTCCGCTGGTGGTCTTTTTGATCGACTACCCCACCGTGGAAATTGATGTCGGCGCGTCGAACTAAGCCGAATTACTCAAAGTTCTGAGATCGACGGTCCGACCATTTATCGAACTGTCGAACAGAATTTCGAAAGCGCACCCGCGCTTTCGGAAGCGGGATTGTTTTGCCGGTTGCCCGCGCTGGCGCGACAATATGGAGAAGCAAGATGTATATGAATCAGAATAGCTTTGCACATACTGGTGCTATCAAGGAACTCAGCTTCAACGAAATCGACGACATTGCTGGTGGCCCTCTGCTGGCGCCTGCGCTTTATCTTGGCGGCTTGGCTGTCGGATTTGGTTTGGCGGTCGCGGCCGACTACCTCGATGGCGGACTCGATGACTAAGCTGAGCCGGTCGGGCCGTCACTGGTCACCAGCGAAGCAAGTGACTCATCTAGCGATTGCGGTTTCGCTGGGTGCGATAATTTACTGGTCAATATTTGAGGTGTAACATGAAGAGCATTGCAACTGAGTTTGGATTTATCGAACCCCTCACCGAATCTGAAATTGTTGAGGTAGCGGGCGGCCCACTCCCGGTGGCCCTTTATCTCGTAGCCGGTGTAGCACATGGCGCACTGATTTATTATACTGCCGAATATCTTACAGACGACTGAAACGTTTCATATTTCGATCAGATGAATGCTCAAATGAAGAACGGAAATAGTTCATTTATTGCAATAAATTTCATTTTATTTCCTTTGAGATTCATTGCTAGGTTCGCGCTCGCGATCCCTGGCCTCTCTTGATCGGCCTACTTGCGGTGCAGAAGCCCCTCATTAGATGAGGGGCTTCTGCCCCTGCTTTGGCATGTAAGAACTGGCGGTCGCGTATTGAAATATGTTATTATGGCAAACCGATTTGGTCGCCGTGAGCCAATTGCCCGCTCTAACCCACCTGCACTATTCCCCCCACGCCTCCCCCCCGCCTAAACAGGCGCTTGCACACAGCGCCATCGGCAGGGCGCACACAACAAGGGGCCACCGCAGCGCATGTCGCAATTATTCCGCTCCGAAGTCTTTCAGCAGAAGAAGGACCGCCTGTCGGGCTCTGTCTCGATCGCCGTGCCCCTGTCCTGGCAGGCGATCGGCTATCTCATCTTCGGCGGCCTGATCGTCGCGATCACCTTTCTCTCGCTCGCCACATATTCGCGCGTCGAGACGGTCACGGGTGCGATCGTGCCGGACAAGGGGGTGGCCGCGATCATCCCGACCCGGCCGGGCACGATCACCGAAGTGCTGGTCGAGGATGGCGAGCAGGTCGCCAAGGGCACCACGCTCGTGGCCATCCGCGCCGAGGAGGACAGCGCATCCGGCATCTCGGCCGCCGCCTTGACCGAACAGGCCATCGCCCAGCAGGATGCCAGCCTGATCGCACAGATGTCCGCCGCTGAACGCTCGGCCGCCGCGCAGCAGAGCCAGCTCCTCTCGCAGGCGAGCGGGCTGCGCGCGGAGATCGACCAGCTCGATTCCCAGATCGTGCTCCAGCAGAGCCTCGTCAATTCGGCGCGTCTCGATCTCGAGAAGGCCCGCAGCGTGGCCGAGCGCGGCTTTATCAGCCGGGCCGACCTGCAGGCGCGCGAAGACAACCTGCTTGCCCGGCAGCAGCAATTGTCGCAGCTCCAGCAATCGCTGAGCGCGCGCCGCGCGACCCTGTCGCAGCTGTCGAGCAGCGCCGCCAGCATCTCGGCCCAGGCCCAGAGCGAGGCCGCCAATATCGCCGCCGCCCGCGCGCAGGTGGCGCAGCAGGCGGCAGGCAATGCCGGCGCGCGATCCTATGCGCTGACCGCGCCCTTCGCCGGAACGGTCACCGCGCTCACCATGCGCAGCGGGCAGCGGGTGGGCCTGCAAAGCCAGATCATGGCGGTGATCCCGCAGAACGCCCGGCTGCGGGCCGAACTGCTCGTGCCGAGCCAGGCCATCGGCTTTGTCAAACGCGGGCAGGAAGTCCGCCTGGCGATCGATGCCTTTCCCTACCAACGCTTCGGCACTGTCACGGGCACGGTCATGACCGTGGCCAGCAGTGCCGTCAGCCAGACGCTGCCCAATGGTTCGGTCGTCTCGGCCTATCCGGTGGTGGTGGACATCGACAATCCCGAGGTCGTCGCCTTCGGACGGCGCGAGCAGCTGGTGCCCGGGATGTCGCTCACCGCGCGAATCATCACCGAAAAGCAGTCACTGATCGAGTGGCTGTTCGAACCCCTGTTTGCTGTGCGGAGGCGCTGAAATGGAACTCGATCTGGGCTTCATGAGCCGTAGCCGGGTGAGACTGATCCGTCAGACGGAAGTCGCCGAATGCGGTCTCGCTAGTCTAACGATGGTGGCCAACTACCATGGCCTCGACATTGATCTGGGCACCATGCGGCGGCGCTATTCCCCGTCAATGCGCGGCGCTCCGCTGCGCGCCCTGATCAACCTTGCCGACAATATCGGGCTTACTCCGCGCGCGGTGAAGCTGCCGCTGGAAGAGCTGGCCAACCTCCACATGCCGGCGGTCCTCCACTGGGATCTCAATCACTACGTGGTGATCGAGGCGGTGAAAGGCGGCAAGGCGCTGATCCATAAC
>JACESM010000219.1 GCA_013911835.1 Porphyrobacter sp.
TGCGTCAGGCTTTCGATCATCAGCTGGCGCACCGCCGGGTTGGCGAAGTCGAGCGTATTGCCGCAGCCCGTATCGTTGATGAGGCTCCCATCAGGTGCGCGGGCATAGGCCGCCGGGTCGAGACCGCGCAGAGACAGCGTGCCGCCGTGGACATCGCTCTCGCCCGAATGGTTGAACACGAGGTCGAGGATCACGCCGATCCCCGCCGCGTGCAACGCCGCCACGGTCTCGCGCAATTCGGCCACCCCGCCCGGGCACAGGCCGGGATCGAGCGCCATCATCGCCACCGGATTGTAGCCCCAGTGGTTCGCCAGACCCAGCGGCGGGAGGTGGCGTTCGTCGATCCAGCCGATGATCGGCATCAGCTCGACGGCCGTGACATGAAGTGACAACAAGTGCGCAATGACGGCACGATGACCGAGCGCGGCGATGGTGCCGCGCTGGGCCTCGGGCACATCGGAGTGGAGCGCGGTGAACCCGGCGACGTTCAACTCGTAGATCAGCCCGCCGTGCTGGAAGCGGGGCGGCTGATGCGGCACCTCGGGCAGCGGCCCTGTCACCACCGCGCGCGGGACGAGGTCGGCGGTATCCTCGCCGTGGATGCCAAGGCGCGGATGCTGGACGAAACGGCGGTCGAGCTCGCGCGCGTAGGGATCGACCAGCAGCTTGGCGGGATCGAACCACAGGTTGGCTGGCGGATCGTAGGTGCCGTGAGCGCGGTAGCCGTAGCGGGTGCCAGCAAGGTCGCCGGGCAGGTCGAGCGCCCACACCGCGCCGTCGCGCGCCATCGCGTGGCGGCTCTCGGCCTCGCCATCGAACAGGCAGAGGTCAATCGCCTCGGCAAGCGGGGCGCGCACGGCGAAGCGGGTTACGCCGCCCGCAACATGCGCGCCGAGCCTTGGCGTCACGTCACCACATCGGGCGCAGGTCGACCCGTGTGCGCGGCAATTCCGGCGATGGCTTCGGCTGCCGCGATCAGATCGGCGAGCATGGCGGGAGTTTCTTCCGCGAGCCGACCATCGGGCGCTTCGTAACGCTCGAGATAGACCCGCAAGGTCGCGCCTTCCGTGCCCGTCCCTGACAGGCGGAACACGATCCGCGAACCGCAGGCGAACATCACCCGCACGCCCTGATTGCGGCTTTCCGAACCATCGACCGGATCGGTGTAGGCGAACTGATCAGCAGCGGCGACGGTGAGCGGCCCGAAGCTCTTCCCCGGCAGGCCAGGCAGCGAAGCCTCCAGCGCCGTCATCAGCGCCCCGGCCTTCGCCGTCTCGATCGCCTCGTAATCGTGCCGGGCGTAGTAGTTGCGCCCGAAGCGCGCCCAGTGCTCGCTCGCGATCTGCATCACCGGCTTGCCGGTCACCGCGAGGATGTTGAGCCACAGCAGAACCGCCCATAGCCCGTCCTTTTCGCGCACATGGTCGCTGCCGGTGCCCGCGCTTTCCTCGCCGCAGATCGTGGCCTTTCCGGCGTCGAGCAGCGTGCCGAAGAACTTCCACCCCGTGGGCGTCTCCCATGCCGGAATGCCGAGCGCTTCGGCCACCTTGTCGGCGGCCGTGCTGGTCGGCATCGAGCGGGCGATTCCCTTGAGGCCCCCGGCATAGGCGGGCGCGAGGTGCGCATTGGCCGCCAGCATCGCGAGCGAATCCGAGGGCGTGATGAAGACGCCCTTGCCGATGATGAGATTGCGGTCCCCGTCCCCGTCCGACGCCGCGCCCAGGGCAGGCGCATCGGGCGACATCATCAGATCGTAGAGCGCGCGCGCATGGACGAGGTTGGGGTCAGGATGGTGGCCGCCGAAATCCTCGAGCGGGATGCCGTTGTGGACCGTGCCCGCAGGAAAGCCGAGGCGGCGTTCGAGGATTTCGTGGGCATAGGGACCGGTCACAGCATGCATCGCGTCGAAAGCCATCGACAGGCCCTGCCCCGCCGCCGCGCGAATGGCGTCGAAATCGAACAGCTCCTCCATCAGATCGGCATAGTCGGCGACGGAATCGATCACCTCGACCGCCATCTCGCCCACATGGCTTGTGCCGATGCGGTCGAGATCGACTTCGGCGCCGCCTTCGACCATCAGCCAGCGGTCGATGGTCTGGGTGCGCGCGTGGATCGCCTCGGTCACGGCCTCGGGCGCGGGGCCGCCATTGGCGATGTTGTACTTGATCCCGAAATCCTCGTCCGGCCCGCCGGGATTGTGGCTGGCCGATAGGATCAGGCCTCCGGATGCGCCGTATTTGCGGATCACGTGGCTGGCGGCAGGGGTCGAAAGGATGCCGCCCTGCCCCACCAGCACGCGCGCATAGCCGTTCGCCGCCGCCATGCGGATCGCGCGGGCGATGACGGTGCGGTTGTGAAACCGTCCATCCCCGCCGATCACCAGCGTGGAACCCGCCGGGCGCTCGGCCACGTCGAACACCGACTGGATGAAGTTCTCGGCATAATTCGGCTGCTGGAACACCCGCACTTTCTTGCGCAGGCCTGAGGTGCCGGGCTTCTGCCCCTCGAAAGGCGTGGTGGCGACGGTCGTGATCATCCCTGTTCCTCGATCAATTGCCGGTAGAGCGCGGCATAGGCAGCGCCGCTCGCGCCCCATGAGAAATCCGCCTTCATCGCGTTTTTCTGGAGCCGCTTCCACTCTGCGGGGCGATGGTAGAGTTCGACCGCGCGACTGATCCCCATCGCCAGCGCCCCCGCATTGACCGCGTTGATCTGGATGCCGGTCGCGACCCCGGCCGCGAGCGCGGCGGGGTTGGCGTCGATCACGGTGTCGGCGAGCCCGCCGGTGCGTGAGACGACGGGGACGCAGCCGTAAGCGAGGCCATAGAGCTGGGTCAGCCCGCAAGGCTCGAACCGGCTGGGGATCAGGATCGCATCGCCCCCGCCCTGAAGCGCGTGCGAGAGTGCCTCGTCATAGCCGATCCGCACGCCGATCCGCCCCGGATGGCGCGCGGCGGCGGCGTGGAAGCGCGCCTCGATCTCCGCATCGCCCGAGCCCAGCAGCGCCAGCCTCCCGCCGATCCCGACGAGATGATCGAGCACCTCGGCCAGCACATCCATGCCCTTCTGCCACGTCAACCGGCTGACGACGATGAACAGCGGGCCATCATCGCGGTCGAGCCCGAATTCCGTCTCGACCGCACGCTTGTTCTTCGCGCGCGCCGCCAGCTTTCCGGCGGCGAAGCGCGCGACAAGGTGCGGGTCGGTGGCAGGGTTCCACTCGGCAGTGTCAATCCCGTTGAGGATGCCGTGGACGCGGTTGGAGCGGGCGAGGACCAGCCCCTCGAGCCCCATCCCGAATTCGACCGACCGGATCTCGCCCGCATAGGTCGGGCTCACCGTGGTGATCGCATCGGCGAGCTGCATCCCGGCTTTCAGGAATCCGACCCCGCCATAGCTCTCCACCCCGTCCACCGTCCAGGCCGAAGGCGGTAGGCCGAGCTGCGGGAAAATCTCACCGGGGAAATAGCCCTGGAAGGCCATGTTGTGGATGGTGATGACGCTGGGCACCGGGCGGCCGCCTTCGAGCGGCGCGAGGCGCAGGTAGGCGGGCACCATGCCGGCCTGCCAGTCATGCGCATGGACGAGGTCGAAGCTGCGCCCCTTGACCGCGCCCGCGCCGATATCCGCCGCCGCGCGTGCGAAGGCGGCAAAGCGCCGCCAGTTGTCGTCCCAATCACGGCCCGAGGCGTCGCCGTATGGCCCACCCTCACGCCCGAAGAGCGCAGGCGCATCGAGCACCAGCAGCGGATGGTCGCCGAGCTTGCCCGCCAGCAGCCGCGCAGGGTTTCCGAGCAGCGCGCCCCACTTGTGCACCGCCTTTGCCTTCCCCAGCCTCGCCAGCACCGCCGGATAGCCGGGGAGGAAGGTCGTCACCTCCACGCCTTGTGCCGCCAAGGCGGCAGGCAGCGCGCCCGCCACGTCGGCCAGCCCGCCGGTCTTGACCAGCGGGGCAGCCTCCGAGGCAACCGATAGAACCTTCAGCGTCATAGTTGCAGGCGCGCCATCATGTCGCGGGTGACCAGCACCACGCCCTTGTCCGAGATGCGGAAGCGGCGCGCATCAAGTTCGGGATCTTCACCGATCACCATGCCTTCGGGGATGCGCACGCCGCTATCGATGATCACCCGGCTGAGCCGCGCCCCGCGCCCGACGTTGCAATAGGGCAGGATCACCGCCTCGCGCACGTTGGAGAAGCTGCCGATCTTGACCCCGGTGAACAGCAGACTGCGGCGCACCTCGCTGCCGGAGATGATGCAATCGCCCGACACCAGCGAAGACACCGCAAAGCCGCGCCGTCCGTCCTCGTCATGGACGAACTTGGCCGGCGCAGCCACGATCGCATCGGTCCAGATCGGCCAGTCGCGGTCATAGAGGTTGAGCTTGGGCACGGTGTCGGTGAGGTCGAGATTGGCCTCGAAATAGGCGTCCAATGTGCCGACATCGCGCCAGTATTCCTCGATTTCTTCCGCTGCGCGGATGCAGCTGCTGGTGAAGCGGTGCGCGACCGCTTTGCCGTGCTTGACGATGTAGGGAATGATGTCCCCGCCAAAATCGCGCTTCGAGGCCGGGTCGGCAGCGTCACGTTCGAGCTGTTCGAACAGGAAATCGGTGTTGAAGACGTAGATCCCCATCGAGGCCAGCGCCATGCCCTCGTTGCCCGGAATGCCGGGCGGGTCGGCGGGCTTTTCGACAAAGGCAGTTATGGTGTCGGCGGCGTCAACCTGCATCACGCCGAAGCCGGTCGCCTCCATGCGGGGCACGACAAGGCAGCCCACGGTCACATCCGCGCCCGAATTGACGTGCTGCTGCAGCATCAATTCGTAATCCATCTTGTAGATGTGATCGCCCGCGAGGATCACCATGTATTTGGGCGCGTGGGCCGCGATAATGTCCATGTTCTGGAACACCGCGTCGGCCGTGCCTTCGTACCACTGGTTTTCCGAGACGCGCTGGCTCGCGGGCAGGATGTCGAAGCTTTCGTTACGCTCGGGCCGCATGAAGTTCCAGGCGCGCTGCATGTGGCGGATCAGCGAATGCGCCTTGTATTGCGTCGCCACCCCGATGCGGCGGATGCCCGAATTGATCGCGTTCGACAGCGCGAAATCGATGATCCGCGTCTTGCCGCCGAAATAGACCGCAGGCTTGGCGCGCCGGTCGGTCAGCTCCATCAACCGGCTGCCGCGTCCGCCAGCCAGCACATAGGCCATTGCGTCACGTGCGAGCGGTCTGCCCGAAGTCCTCTCAATCATCCCATTCTCTCCCCAGAGTGTTTTTTGACGTTCTTATCCTGTGAATTGCAGCATTATCGTGGC
>JACESM010000022.1 GCA_013911835.1 Porphyrobacter sp.
GCGCTGGTGTTCTGCATCACCGGCGCGCTCGGCGTGGTGTTGACCTTGGCCGCCTTCGCCTCGCGGTCCTACCGGCAGCTGTCCGAGGCCTATGCGGCCGCCCCGAAGGATAGCCCGCGCGCCTAGTGCGCCAGTAACACCGGCATCTGCGGCTCGCGCAGCATGTGGCGTGTGACGCCGCCCAGCACCATTTCGGCAAGCCGCGTGTGGCCATAGGCGCCCATGACCAGCAGCGCGCACTCGCGCAGCTGCGCCGCCGAGAACAGCGTGTCGGCGATCTTCGCCTCCCCGCGCGGGATTTCAACGATCTCGCAAGGAATGTCGTGGCGGGCGAGATATTTTGCGCCCTCGGTCGAAGGCAGATCGAAGACCTTCCCCGCGTCCGCCTCCTCGACCACGCAGGCAAGCGTCACCTTGACCGAACACGCCAGCAGAGGCACCGCCGCGCGCAGGGCGTGGGCGCTTTCGGCCGAGCCGTTCCACGCGACCAGCATCGGCGCGCCAACATCAAAGCTCTGGGTCCCCTCGGGCACCACCAGCACCGGGACGGGCGCACGGGTGACCACATCGCCGACCAGAGCCGAGGGCCCAGACCGGTCCATCCCCGCCTCGACCGGGCCCATGATGACGATATCGGCCAGCGGCGAGGCCTCGATCAGGTGCTGGCCTGCCACGCCATATTCGAAGCGCCAGTCGAAGGGCACGCCTTCATGCTCGAGCTCGGCCTCGATCTTGGCGCGCAGCTTGTCGGCGTTCTCGCGGATCACGGGGAGCGCGGCAGCCATCGCCGAGCCGTAGACATCGCCGGGCATGAACACGTCGTAGCTCACCGCCTGCAGACAGGTGATGTGGCCATTGGTGGCGCGCGCCATGTCGAGCGCGACTTGCAGGCGCGCGGTCATCGCGGGGTCGTGGTCGATGTGCAGCAGGATCGATTTCATAGCGGATCTCCCATTCATGGTGAGGATGATCGCCCCTTACGTCGCGTCTGGCTTTGACCCGGATCAATTTTCGCAGCGGGTCCACGTCGTCCAATCATAGCACCTTGCCAGAGATAAGGCGCGCGCTCATTCTGGGAGGCGAGGGAGAGACCAATGCAGATCATGCGCCACCCGCCGGTAAAGACCAGCCTCGAGCCGTCGAACCACCCCTATCTCACGGGGCCGTGGACACCCTTGCACGAAGAGGTCGACGTGGCCGAACTGCGCGTGATCGAGGGCGCGATCCCGGCAGACATCGACGGGATCTACCTGCGCAACACCGAGAACCAGGTGCATCAGCCCTTGGGGCGCCACCACCCCTTCGATGGCGACGCGATGATCCATCAGGTCAATATCTCCGGCGGCAAGGCGAGCTACCGCAACCGCTTCGTGAGGACGCACTGCTTCGAGGCCGAGCAGATCGCGGGCCGCTCGCTGTGGGGCGGGCTGATGGACCCCTGGGGCACCAGCGTGCGGCCCGGCTTCGGCGCGCACGGGGGGCTGAAGGATACCGGCTCGACCGACATCATCGTTCACGCGGGCACGGCTTACGCGACGCTCTACCAGTGCGGCGAGGCGTGGATGCTCGATCCGGTCACGCTCGGCAGCCGGGGCAAGGCGCCGTGGGTGCCGCTGGACGGCATTTCGGCCCACCCCAAGGTCGACGAGGGCACGGGGGAGATGATGTTCTTCAACTACTCCAAGCACGCCCCTTTCATGCATTACGGGGTAGTCGACCGGACCGGGGCGCTAGTGCATTACGTGCCCGTCCCCCTGCCCGGCCCGCGCCTGCCTCACGACATGGCGATCACCCCGAACTGGTCGATCCTCAACGACATGCCCTTGTATTGGGACGAGGAACTGCTGGAGCGCAACATCCACGCCGCGCGGCTGCACGAGGGCGTTCCGACCCGCTTCGCCCTGATCCCGCGTCGGGGCCAGCCCGAAGATATCCGCTGGTTCGAGGCCACGCCGACCTATGTCCTCCACTGGACCAATGCGTGGGAAGAGGGCGACGAAGTTATCCTCGAAGGCTATCATCAGGCCAAGCCCATGCCCGATCCGCTCGAAGAAATGGGCCGCTACAGCCACATGATGGCCTATGTGGACGAGCACTCGTTCCAGTCGCGCCTCCACCGCTGGCGCTTCAACTTGCGCACCGGCGAGACCCGCGAGGAGCGCCTGACCGACCGCATTGTCGAATTCGGGATGATCAACCCCGCCTACGCGATGAAGAAAAGCCGCTACGTGTGGTCGACCACGACGCGGCCCGGCTGGTTCCTGTTCAACGGCTATGTCCGCCACGACACCGAGACGGGCGAGGAACAGGTCTATCGCCTGCCCGAAGGGGTCTATGCCAGCGAAAGCCCGATGATCCCGAGGAAGGGCGCAACCGTTGAGGACGATGGCTATTTGGTCACCTTCCTGATCGACGAAAACACCGGCACCTCCCAATGCGCAATTCTCGATGCGAGTGACGTGGCGAAAGGCCCGATCTGCCGCCTCGCGCTGCCGCACAAGATCTGCTCGGGCACCCATTCGGTGTGGGTCGAGCATGACCAGCTGCGCAAGGATGCCGCCTTCCACCGGGAGCGTTTCGCCCCCCAGTGACCTTACGCCTGACGTCACGGCGTCACGCCGCCGGTCGATGCGGCTCGGGCGCTCGTCGCCCGCGCGCTTGTGCGCCCGCGCGCCCGCGCCTAGCGCCCCTGACTTGCATTTTGCTCCGGGGGACGACTGATCATGACCTTGCGCCTTGCCCTTGCTGCGTCGACCGCGCTGCTTCTCTCCGCCGCCGCGCCCGCGCTGGCAGAAACCGCCACCGCAGCCGAGGCCGCTGCCGCAACCGCCACCGCTCCCCAGTCCGAACACGACAAGCTCTTCGCCCTGTTCGAGGATGCCGACGCGCGCGAGCTTGCCCTCAACCCGCTCAATCGCCTGTTCCGCGGCGATGACGAGAACGCCGGACGCCTCGGCGATTTCCTGACCGATTCGAGCTTCCTTGCCGGGCGCACCGACATCAAGCTCAACCTCGCGCTGCTCGCGCAGATCGACCGCAGCAAGCTCGATGAGACCGATGCGCTTGCCTATGACGTGTTCCGCTACACGCAGGAACGCGCGCTCGCAGGTGTCAGCGACGAGATGCGCGCGCTGACCGAGGTGCGGCCGCTCAACCACTTCTTCGGCCTGCACACCTTCTACCCGCAATTCGCCAGCGGCACCGGGGTCGCGCAGTTCAAGACCCTCGCCCATTACGAGGACAACCTCAGTCGCCACGAAGATTACATCGCCTTCATCGACCGCGCGATCGCCAAGTTCCGGCAGGGCATGAAGAGCGGCGTGGTGGAGACCAAGCTGACGGTCGGGATCATGATCACCCAGCTCGACACGCAGCTGGCCACAAAGGTTGCGGACTCGCAATTCATGGCCCCCACCAAGGCCTTCCCCGAGGGGATTTCCGATGCGGACAAGGCGCGGCTGACCAAGGCCTATGACGCCAAGACCGCCGAAATCTACGCCGCCACCACCCGCCTGCGGGACTTCCTGCGTGACGAGTATCAGCCCGCCGCGCGCGAAAGCATCGGCCTCAGCCAGATGAAGGGCGGCGCCAAGCTCTATGCCCGGCTGGTCGAGGATTCGACCACCCTGCCGCTCGATCCCGAGACGATTCACCAGCTCGGCCTCAGCGAAGTCGCCCGGATCAAGGGCGAGCTCATGAAGCTCCAGCGCGAGGTGAAGTTCAGGGGCACGCTCACCCAGTTCTTCGACTATGTCCGCAAGGATCCCAAGTTCCAGCCCAAGACCCGCGAGGGGCTGACGCAGAGCTTCTACGACATCGGCAAGGCGGTCGACGGCAAGATCGGCGCGCTGTTTTCCAAGCTGCCCAAGTCGAAGCTGGAAATCCGCCCCTATGACCCCTCGACCGAAGAGTTCGAGGCCGGCGGCTCCTACCAGTCGGGCTCGCCCGATGGCGACCGGCCCGGCGTGTTCTACTTCAACGCCTATGACCTGCCGAGCCGCCTGACGCCTGGCAATCTCACGCTCTACCTTCACGAAGGCGCGCCCGGGCACCATTTCCAGATCAGCCTCGCGCAGGAGAACGAAGCGCTGCCCGCCTTCATGCGCTATGGCGGGACAACCGCTTATGTCGAAGGCTGGGCGCTCTATGCCGAAACGCTCGGCCACGAGATGGGCTTCTACAAGGACCCGTGGAACCGCTACGGCACCTTGCAGGACGAACAGCTGCGGGCGATGCGGCTGGTGGTCGATACCGGCATCCACGCCAAGGGCTGGAGCCGCGATCAGGCGATCGATTACATGCTCGAGAATTCCGGCATGACCCGCACCGAGGTGGTCGCCGAGGTCGATCGCTATATCGCCATTCCCAGCCAGGCGCTCGCCTACAAGATCGGCGCGCTCAAGATCCAGGAGCTGCGCAAGCGCGCGGCCGACAAGCTGGGCGCGAAGTTCGACATCAAGGCCTTCCACGAGGAAGTGCTGGGCACCGGCGGCCTGCCGCTGGCGGTGCTCGAAGCCAAGATCGATCGCTGGATTGCAGCGCAAGCCGCGATGTAATCCGCCGCGCGGCAAGCCCGGCTGCGTCAACTCGTCGCACTCCCTGCCCCGATTGCCCGCTCCTGTGGGCATCGGCACGAAGCCGTTCATCTGGCAGCAAGGTGCCGCGCAACAACCCCGCCCTCGCGCAGAACGCCAACACGGGCCCATAACGGGTCAAAGTCGCAATGACGGGCCCGAAACACAGGAGCATAATCACCGTGACGACAATTTCTCAAAAGCACGGCAGTCTCGCGTTGCTGGCCCTTCTGGGCGCGGCGAGTGCAACCGGTCTTGCTGCCCAGACCTTGCCTGCTCCCACCATCAGCGAACAGGACGGGGTGACCACCACCACCGTCTACGGCGCCCTGCCCCCCCTGACCGAATTGGAAGAAGGCCCGCGCGTGTCGGGGATCATCTCCGCGCGAAAGGGCTCGCGCCTCCAGGTCACCGCCGATGACGGCACGGTGCAGCTCGTCACGCTCCACCCCGACACCGAAATCCGCACCCGCGGCGGGTTCCTCGGCATCGGCAACAAGACGCTTGACCAGAACGCGCTGATCAACGGCCTCACGGTGGTCGTGAAGACCACCCGCTATGGCGAAGGTCTGGTGGCGAGCGAGGTGCGCTTCACCGCCGATGACGCGCAGATTGCGCGCATGATCCGCGGTGGCACCCAGCAGCAGTTCGGCGAGCAGGGTGCGGCGATCCAGCAGAACGCCGCCGCCACCGAAGCACTGCGCGGGCGCCTCGGCGATATCGACAAGTACAACCTCAAGAGCACCACCAACGTCTATTTCGACACTGGCAAGGCGGTGATCTCGCCCTCGGCCAAGGCCGAACTGTGCGCCGCCGCGCAGCAGGCCGGGCAGAACGAGAATTCGCTGATGCTGGTGCTCGGCTACACGGATTCGACCGGCTCGGAAGAAGTGAACCAGGCGCTTTCGGAAAAGCGCGCGGCCGCTGTGGTCAACTACCTCCAGCAGGTCTGCAAGTGGAAGCCCTACCGCATGCTGACCCCGACCGGCTTGGCGACCGCCGATCCGGCTGCCGACAACTCCACCGCAGCCGGCCGGGCGCAGAACCGCCGCGTCTCGGTCAATGTGCTGGTGAGCCGGGCGCTCGACGGGCAGTAAGCCTATCGGCTGCGGCGGCCCCACGGGTCGCCGCAGCATGCCCCGCCTCACCAGATCGGTAGACTGCTCGTGATCTGGGTGTTGGGCTTGTCGCCTTCGGGATGGGGCAGGCCCAGCGCATTGTTCAGGGCGCGGCGCAGCGGGTTGGTGCAGGTGGACGGTCCGCGCGCATAGTAGATCCGCCCTTCGAGCGTCTGCTTGCCCGGATCGGGCCGCAGGATCACCTGCCCCGCATTGCCCACATCCCCGCCATCGGCAATCGGATCGCAGCGGCGCAAGGCGATGCTGCCATCAGCGCTGCGCTCGATCGCGGTGCAGACGAACGGCTTGTAATATTTCACGATGCGGCTGTTGAGCTCGAAGGAATCGCGGCCGCGCGACAGCACATATTGCGGATCGCGCGGGAGCAGGTCGAGCGCGCCGGGACCGACGCTCACCCGCGCGGGCGGTTGTCCGTAATAGTCGGCGACCTGCGCTACGATCCCCTGCTGGTATCCCTTGCCATATAACCACTGGTAGAACGTGTCGGCGTCGGAAAACGTCACCGCCGAGTTCCAGTTGACCGCATTGCGCCAGCAATCGCCGAGCCGCACGGTCTTGTCGCGCTGATGATCGACCGTCACGCCCACGGGCAGGCCGAAAGCCTCGCTGACAAGCGCGGTCTCGTCATCAAAGAAGTCGCCCTGGCTGTCGATCTGCGTGATAGCGAGGGGCACGCCGATGCACCCCAGAAACGCCAGCGTTGCCGCCGTCTGCACGGGCCATGTTTTCCAGACCTTGGCCGGGGTCAGCCTATGCGCGGCAATCAGCATGGCGACGATCATCGCCGGAACGCCGAACAACGAAAGCATGGTGAAGGCGAACTGCGTCATGCAGCCCCTTTTACCCGCCAGCGTGGTAGAAATCGTAAACCTTGCGCGCCACCGTGGCGCTGACGCCGGGGGCGCGTTGCAGATCTTCCAAGGCCGCCGCGCGCACCTTGCTCGCGGTGCCGAAATGCAGCAGCAGTGCGCGCTTCCTCGCCGGGCCGATGCCGGGGATTTCGTCGAGCGGGCTCGCCGTGATCGCCTTGGAACGCTTGGCCCGGTGCGCGCCGATCACATAGCGGTGCACCTCGTCGCGCAGGTTCTGCAAGTGGAACAGGAGCGGCGAATTCACCGGCAGCAGCTTCTCGCGCCCGTCGGGGAAGTGGAACACCTCGCGGCCCTCGCGCCCGTGATGCGGCCCCTTGGCGATGCCGATGACCGCGACCTCGTCGGCAATCCCGATCTCCTCGAGCACCCGCATGACGCTGGAGAGCTGGCCCTTGCCCCCGTCGATCAGGATCAGGTCGGGGAGGATGGTGTCATGGCCATTATTGGATTCACGCGGAGACGCGGAGACGCGGAGAGGCATTTTCTGCGGCGCAGCCAACCCAAAATCAGACTGATCCGCAAGTTTCGTGCTGGTGACCTTCGGATTGCCTGCGGCACCCCCCATCGTCCTCCGCGGCTCCGCGTCTCCGCGTGAATCCTCTTCTTCTTCCTCGCGCCAAGCCCTGAACCGCCGCGCCATGACCTCGCGCATCATCGCGAAGTCATCATTGGTCTGCGCCTCGCGGATGTTGAACTTGCGGTACTGGCTCTTCTCGAAGCCCTCCGGCCCGGCGACCACCATTGCGCCGACCGCCTTGGTGCCCTGGATATGGCTGTTGTCGTAGACCTCGATCCGCTGCGGGGGAGCGTCCAATTCCAGAAACTCCGCCAGTTCGCGGTTAAGTTTCGCCTTGGTGCCGGTCTCCGCCAGCCGCCGTTCGAGCGCCTCGACCGCGTTTCTTTGCGCCTGTGCCATCAGCTTGCGCCGGTCGCCGCGCTCGGGGACAGACAGCCTGACCTTGCGCCCCGCCAGCTCCGAGAGCGCGGCTTCGATCAGCTCGGCCTCGGGCAGTTCGCGATCGACGAGGATGATGGGCGGCGGCGGCACTTCCTCGTAGAATTGCAGCATCACATTGGCGAGCACCTGCGCCTCGTCCACCTCCGCGGTGTGGCGCGGGAAGAGCGCGCGGTGACCCCAGTTCTGCCCGCCGCGGATGAAGAAGGACTGGACGCTCATCTGCCCGTTCTTGGCGGCCAGCGCGAAGACATCAGCATCGCCCAGCCCGGCGGCATTGATCGCTTGGCTGCCCTGAATGAAGGTCGCCGCGCGCAGCCGGTCGCGCAGCATCGCCGCCGTTTCAAAATCGAGGTTCGCCGCAGCCTCGGCCATCTGCCGCTCCAAATCGGCCTGCACCGCGCCCGATTTGCCCGACAGGAAATCCTTGGCCTGACGCACCAGCGCGTCATAGCCGCTCTCGTCGATCCGGCCGACGCAGGGCGCGGAGCAGCGCTTGATCTGGTAGAGCAGGCACGGCCGGTCGCGGTTGTTGAAGAAGCTGTCGGTGCAGCTCCGCAGCAGGAACAGCTTCTGCAGCGCATTCAGCGTCGTATTGACGCTCCCCGCGCTCGCAAACGGCCCGTAATAATTTCCCTTCGCCCGCCGCGCGCCGCGGTGCTTCTGGATGCGCGGGTAAGCGTGATCGGCGCGCAGCAGGATGAAGGGGAAGCTCTTGTCGTCGCGCAGCAGCACGTTGAAGGGCGGGCGGAAGCGCTTGATCAGCTGCGCTTCGAGCAGCAGCGCCTCGGCCTCCGAATTGGTGGTGATGATCTCCATCGAGCGGGTCTGGCTGACCATCCGCTGGAGCCGCCCCGAAAGCTGGGCGATCTGCGTGTAGTTGGCCACCCGCGCCTTCAGCGAGCGCGCCTTGCCCACATAAAGCACCTCGCCCCGGGCATCGAGCATGCGGTAGACGCCGGGAACGGGCTTCAGGACCTTCACCGTCTCGCGGATCGCCTGCACCCCGCCTTCCAGATCGGGCTGGGCGCTCGACACGGTATAGGCGGCGCGCTCCTCGTTGAAACGATCGCCGTTGCCGGGATGTTGCGGTGTGCCTGCGGGGGTTCGGGCCATGGGGGTCAGATAAGGACTGCGGGGGGCGATTGGCAATTCCCGCGCGGCCCCCTATCGGCAGGTTCGTGGAACAGAGCGACGTCATCATCCTCGGCGCAGGCGCGGCCGGGCTGTTTGCTGCGGGGCAGGCAGGGCAGCGGGGCTTGGGTGTCGCGCTGCTCGAGAAGACGGACGCACCGGGGAAGAAGATCCTGATATCCGGCGGCGGGCGGTGCAACTTCACCAACCTCGGCGCAGGGCCGGGCAACTACCTCTCCGCCAACCCCCATTTCGCCAAGAGCGCGCTGGCCCGCTACACGCCCGCCGACTTCATCGCGCTGGTCGAGCGGTATGGCATAGCCTGGCACGAGAAGACCTTGGGGCAATTGTTCTGCGATGGCTCGGCCGAGCAGATCGTGGCGATGCTGCTCGACGAATGCCCGCCTGACAAGGTGACGCTCACCTGCGGGGTGGACGTGGCCAAGGTGGCGCGGGGCGAGGATGGCCGCTTCACCGTCACCGCCGCCGATGGCCGCCAATGGCACGCCCCCGCGCTGGTGATCGCCACCGGCGGGCCTTCCATTCCGAAAATGGGCGCGAGCGATTTCGCCTATCGGCTGGCGAGACAATTCGGCCTCAAGGTGGTCGAGCCCCGCCCTGCCCTCGTCCCGCTGACGCTCGGCGGGGAGGACGCGCTGTTCCGCGAGCTCTCCGGCGTCGCCGCGCCGGTCCGGGCGCGTGCGGGGAAGGCCGAATTCGCCGAGGCGGCGCTGTTCACCCACAAGGGTCTCTCGGGCCCGGCGATCCTGCAAGTTTCGTCCTACTGGCGGCATGGCGAGCCGGTCGGCATCACCTTCCTGCCCGAGGCCGCGAGCGACTGGCTGCTCAAAGCCAAGCGCGACCGCCCCCGCGCGCACCTGCGCACCCTCCTTCGCGAGCGCCTGCCCGCCCGCCTCGCCGATGCGCTGGCCGACCGGCTCGGCCTTGAGCGCGAACTCTGGAACCTCGGCGACAAGGACTTGCGCGCGGCGCAGACCAAGCTGGCCGACTGGCGCTTCGCCCCGAACGGAACCGAGGGCTACGCCAAGGCCGAAGTCACCGCAGGCGGGATCGCCACGGCGGAGCTATCGAGCCGCACCATGGAAGCCGCCAAGGTTTCGGGCCTCTACGCCATCGGCGAGGCGGTCGACGTCACCGGCTGGCTCGGCGGCTACAACTTCCAATGGGCCTGGGCGAGCGGCCATGCCTGCGCCGAGGCGCTGGTGCAATCCGCACGACAAGCCAGATAATCGCGCACTCGGGCCGTAGGCCCGCAAGGCCGAACGGCCGCCCGCAGCTCTCCCGAAGGGCGTGTGAGCGAGGAAAGCCCCGCCCGGATGGGCGGGGCTTCCATCAAAACAATTTCCGCAGGTCCACACCGAGATACAGCCCCAGCGGGTCGATCACGAAGGGATTGTAATTGACCGGTGTCTCGCCCGCCCCGTCACGCACGCGGCGCTGCGCGTCGAACACGTTGTCGGCGACGAGGCTGACGCGGAAGTCCTTAAGGAAGCCCTCGTTCTTGCCCGTCACCTCGCCGACGTTGGCGAAGATGCGCAGGTTGAAGGTCACGATGTCGTCGAAGAACAGGTCGTTGGCGGCAAGCGTGCCGTCAAGCCGGGTCTCGCCAGTGTAGACCCCCGACAGACGGAAGCCCACGCCCTTGCCGAACAGGCCCGCCTCGAGACGGCTCGAATGGCGCGGCTGGCCGAAGGCGCTGGTCGCCTCGCCGTCAAGCTGGTCGAGCGGATCGAGGCCGGACGCGACCAGGATCTCGTTGGCGAGCTCGATCGTGTGGGTCAGGTTGAAGAAATAGCGCCAGCCCGGGAAGCTGCGCTGGGCGAGCGGGTTGAAGGCCGGGCCGCCTGCCGGTGGGCCGCCCGCCGGAGCCGCGCCGGGTGCACCGCCTGTCTGTGCACCCGCAGGCGCGCCAGCAGGTGGGGCGGCGGCGCAGAAGCGCTGCTGGAACTGCGCGATCGCTTCGGGCGGGATCGTGCCGTCGGGGAGGCGCGAACGGTCGAGCGCCAGCTTGATGAAGGCGGGATCGACACCGGGAAGCTCGGCCGAGATGTCTTCGCCCCGTTCGATCTTGCCGATCAGCTCGCGGATCGCCGCGGTGCCGTCTGGCCCGCAGGCCCGGTCGCGGAAGGCGGCTAGTTGCGGGGGCATTCCGCTCGCGCCAGCCGGAGCGTTGGGATCGGGGGTGATGGGCACAACCATGATGCGCGGCACGCCGGGAGCGCCGGGCGCTCCGCCGCCGCCCATCATGGCGGGATCAATCGAGCATATCCGCGTCCGGAATTGCGTCAGCCGCGCCGGATCGACCGTGCCGTCGGCCCCGCGCAGCCGCGTCAGCATCGGCGCGAGGCGCTGGGGATCGACTCCGGGATATTCCGCGGAAATGTCCGCCCCGCTGTCGATCGCGGCGACGAGCTTTTCGAGGAAGGCCTGCCCGTCATCAGCGCACAGCCGCGCGCGGAAGGCCATGAACTGCTCGCGTTGCTCGGCGGTCGGTGCGAAACCGGCGCCGGGGCCGCCAGCCGGAGGCCCGCCGGGGCCGGGCTGGGGCGCGGACGCCGGGCCGGTGGTGGGCGGAGCAGGCTGGCCTGCCGCAGGAGCAGCAGGCGCACCGCCCCCGCCACCGCCACCGCCGAAGCGACCGCCACCGCCGCCAAAGCCGCCGGGGCCACCCGCAGGCGCGCCGATGCTGCCACTGGTCGACAAGGTGAACTGGATGCGATCCGCCCGCGTCTCGGCAAAGCTGACCGAACGCCGGTCGACCCGCACCACGCGGCCAATCTCGCCCGGAGTGGTGGGGGCATCGCGCGTGATCCGCCCGGGGAACGCGGCCTCGGTCTCGGCAGTGATCTGCGGGAAGCCGCTCACCACGTTGTCCGACCGGTTCAAGATATAGTCGACCGTGAGGCGCGTGTCCTTCCAGAACGGCAGCTCCCAGTTGGCCGAGAACTTCCAGTCGCGCTGGGTTTCGGGCGGGAGCGCCGGATTGCCTCCCGTCAGCACTTCGGCCAGCACGGTCTCGCCGCGCACGAAATCGAACACGGGGACATTCAGATTGGTGACCTGCGGATCGCCCAGGGCCGAGAGCGAGGGCGCGACTTCGCGCCAGATATAGGTCGCCGACAGGTCGAGGCCGTCGACCGGCTTCCACGTTATCCCCGCGTTCCAGTCCCCCAGCGTGCCCGCGTCGCTGAGGTCTTCAAGCCCGGCCTGAAGATTGAGCGTGAAGTCGCCGAGGGCATCAAGGAACTCGTCGCGTGTGCTGGTCAGCGGCACCACGAGGTTGGTGCCGGTCGAAATGCGCCGACGGGTCAGCTCCGCGCCCGTCAGCGAGCGGGTGTCGCTGCTCTCGATCTGCCTCCAGTCGAAGCCGAGATCGAAGGTCGCCAGCACTTCGCCGGCGGGCAGCTTGGCGAGCGGGCCCTCGAGCGTCGCCTGGGTTTCGGTGGTGATCGTCCGGCGGCGCGCAATGTCGAAACCGTTGGCGGTGTCGGTCGGCAACGGGCCGTTGAGCGCCAGCGTGCCGGCCAGCGCGGCATTGCGGAAGACGTCGAGCTGATCGGGCGTGAGCCGCCGGTCGATCTCGGTCTCGGTCTCGCTGAAGGAGCCATCGAAGGTGGTGGTAAGGCGGAAGGCATTGAGCGGCTGGTTGATCGATCCCGCCGCCGAGACCGTATCGCTCGACGTGCGCCGCGCGAGCGGGGTGTCCGCGCCGAAAGTGCGCAAGACCCCCTCAGCGTCGGGATCGTCGGTCAGCGTGACGGTGTTGAGCCCGTCGAGGCTGCGGCTTTCATTGCGCGCATAATTGAGGTTGGCGCTGAGCGAAGTGCCGCTCGCGACGATCGCCTTGGCCCACGACACATTGGCATCCAGCCCGAAGCTGTCGGCCAGCAGGCTGCGGAATTCGGCCTGATCAGGATCGCCCGCGACCAGCGATTGCGAACCATCAGTCTGCGGCACATCGCGCTCGGCCTCGGTCAAAAGGTTGGTGTCATCAACCCGGACGCTGGCGTTGATCCGCCCGCCATTGGCGATCTTGAGGATGCCAAGCTGCTGCTCGTTGCGGGAATAGCCCCCGCGCGAGGGGGCTTCGAACTCCAGATCGATCTGGCGGTTCGAATAATTGTCCTTGAGGATCAGGTTGATCACCCGGCGATCAGGCGGGAAGCCGAAGCGCTGGGCAACTTCCTCGGGGAACACCTCGACCTTGGCGAGGGCCTCGGGCGGATAATTGGCGAATTCGCGGAAAGAACCGATGCGGATGCCGTTGACCAGAATAACCGGCATCCCGCCGCCCCCGCGGCCCCGCGCCGATCCCGTGCGCGCGCTGATCTGGGCGATGAGTTCGGTGATCGAGGTGACACCCTCGGCGGCGATCGCGGTCTCGTCGAGCTGGAGCAGCGGCGCCTGATCGACGAGCAGCTGCCCCCTGATACGCCCCGAGCGGACGATAATCTCGCCCTCGACCGGCTCGGCCGCATCGCCATCGCTCACGTCGGCGGCACCCCCGGCGCTTTCCGCCTCGTTGCTGTCGACAGGGACCGTGGCGGGCTGCGGCTGTGCCAGCATATCATTGGCGATCAGCGGCATGGCCACCGTCAGACTGACAGCGCAGGTGCCGGTGCGCAGCATGGCGCGGGAAAGCGGGGAGAGGTTCATCGGGTCCCTTCGGTATATCTTTTCAGCGGGGCGGCTTGTTACCGCTCCCTTGGGGCCACCGGGTTGCGCAGGCTTTTTCTCGCCGGATGCGTGCCCGATGCCGGGCCGCGGCTGGCCGATCCTTTCCGCAAATTCGTGTGGATCATCCGCCTAACGCACGAGCCTTCCCTTTTGGTTCCCGCATCGCTAAAGCGCGGCCAGCAATCGACGGGCGTATTGTGCGCCGCAACGAAAACCAAAGGAAATACATGGCCAAGGAAGAACTCCTCGAAATGCGCGGGCGCGTGGTTGAGTTGCTGCCCAATGCGATGTTCCGGGTGGAGCTTGAAAACGGCCATGAAGTGCTCGGCCACACTGCGGGCAAGATGCGCAAGAACCGCATCCGCGTGCTGGTGGGCGATGAAGTGCTGTGCGAACTCACGCCCTACGATCTCACCAAGGCGCGCATCACCTATCGCTTCATGCCGGGTCGCGGCGGCCCCGGCCCGCAATAATTGTCTGCGGCCCACGTGGGCACGCTCCATCTGACATTGGCGTCAGCCTCGCCCCGGCGGCGCGAATTGCTCGCGCGGCTGGGCCTTGCGCCTGACGCTGTCACACCTGCCGATATCGACGAGACCCCCGGCAAGCTCGAACTCCCCCGTGCCTATGCCCTGCGCATGGGGCGCGAGAAGGCGCTGGCGGTCGATGCCCCCGGCTTCGTGCTGGCGGGCGACACGGTGGTCGCGGTCGGGCGGCGCATTCTCCCCAAGACCGAAACCGAGGCCGAAGCGCGCGCCTGTCTGGAACTGATGAGCGGCCGGCGGCACCAGGTGCTCTCGAGCGTGGTGCTGCGCGCGCCCGACGGGACCTTGCGCGAGCGGCTCGACGAGACCGTGGTGTGCTTCAAACGCCTCTCCGCCGAGGAGATCGCCGCCTACCTCGCGGGCGGTGAATGGCGCGGCAAGGCGGGCGGCTATGCCATTCAGGGCGCGGCAGAAGGCCTCATCGCGTGGATCAGGGGCAGTCATTCGGGCGTGATGGGCCTGCCGCTCTACCACACGAGGGCGCTGCTCAAGGCGGCAGGGTTCCAGATTGGCTGAGTGGCTGATCGAGGAAGGCATCGGCGAGGTCCGGGCCTTGCTGGTGGAAGGCGAACTGGTGCGCGCCGCCAGGGTCATGTGGCCCGGCGAAACTGCCACAGGCACACGCACCACCGGCAAGCTCACCGCCAAGCTCAAGGGCACCCGCCGCGGGGTCGCGCTGCTCGGCGATGGCACCGAGGCGCTGGTCGATCACTTGCCGCCGCATATCACCGAAGGCCAGAGCCTCGACCTCGTCATCACCCGCGCCCCGATCGCCGAGCGCGGGCGGCTGAAGCGGGCGCAGGCGCGGGTGGCCCCAAAAAACGAAGACCCGTCGGATGCGCCCTCCCCCGCCTCCGGCTGGCCCGAAGGGGGTGTCGTCCGGCGCTTTCCTGCAGGCCTGTGGGACGAGGTATGGCACGCTGCCTCCTCGGGCAGCATTGCCTTCCCCGGCGGTGAGATTCTCGTCAGCGTAACCCCCGCCATGACGGTGATCGACATCGACGGGATCGGCGCTCCGCGCGAGGTCGCGCTCGCCGCAGTGCCCGCGATTGCGCAGGCGCTGGCGTGGTTCGACCTTGGCGGCAATATCGGGATCGATTTCCCCACCCTCCAGACCAAGGAGGATCGCCGCGCGGTCGATGCGGCTCTGGGCGGGGCGCTCGCCGACTGGCCGCATGAGGCTACCGCGATGAACGGCTTCGGCTTCGTGCAGCTGGTCGCGCGGCTCGCAGGGCCCTCGCTGCTGCACCGATTCGCGACGGCGCGCCTTGGCATGGCGGCGCGCATGGCGTTGCGGCGCGCCGAACTGGCGGCTGACGATGGCGCGGGCCGCGTGCTCGAACTGCGCGTCCACCCTGCGCTCAAGGTCAAGCTCAAGGACGCGTGGCTCGACGAACTGGCCCGCCGCACCGGGCGCGCGCTGCGGATTGCGACCGATCCTGCCCTTGCCATCGAGGCCGCCCATGCCCAGCTTCTGGACGCATGACGACCTCTACCAAGCCCTGCCCGATTTGCCGCAAGCCCCGGCACCCGGACCACCACCCCTTCTGCTCCACGCGCTGCCGCGACCGCGATCTGGCGCGCTGGTTCTCCGATTCCTACGCCGTCCCCGGCCCGCCCGCCGATCCGGAGGAACTGGCGCAGGAAAGCTGGCGCGAGCAGGATTGAGCCGCCCGCAATATTCGTGGCGCTTTGTGGACAAAAGCCCCTTGCCAACCCCTGCCGCCTTCGCCATAGGGCCGCTCTCATTTGCTCGCCGGGCCTTCTGGTCCGTCGCTCGCAGCGAATGCCCGAGTAGCTCAGGGGTAGAGCAGCGGATTGAAAATCCGCGTGTCGGTGGTTCAAATCCGCCCTCGGGCACCATTCGCTGAAAAGGGCCAATCGCCCAGAGGGAAACTGCCGATGTCCCGCCGCACCAAGCTCTATGAAGGCAAGGCCAAGATCCTCTACGAGGGGCCCGAGCCGGGTACGCTGATCCAGTATTTCAAGGATGATGCGACCGCCTTCAACGCGGAGAAGAAAGGCACGATCAACGGCAAGGGCGTGATCAACAACCGCATCAGCGAGCACGTCTTCACCCGCCTCGGCCATATCGGCATCCCCACCCACTTCATCCGCCGCCTCAACATGCGCGAGCAGCTGATCCGGCAGGTCGACATCATCCCGCTCGAAGTGGTGGTGAGGAATGTCGCCGCCGGTTCGATCTCCAAGCGCCTCGGGATCGAGGAAGGCGAGCCGCTGCCGCACACCCTGATCGAATATTACTACAAGGACGATGCGCTGGGCGATCCGCTGGTCGCCGAAGAGCACATTGCCTGCTTCAACTGGGCCTCGAACGACGAGATGCACGACATCTCCTCGATGGCGATCCGCATCAACGATTTCCTGTGCGGGATGTTCGCCGCGATCGACATCCGCCTGATCGACTTCAAGCTCGAATTCGGCCGGCTCTATGATGGCGATTACAGCCGCGTGATCCTTGCCGACGAGATCAGCCCCGATGGCTGCCGGCTGTGGGACATGGCGACGGGCGAAAAGCTCGACAAGGACCGCTTCCGCCGCGATCTTGGCGGCGAGGAAGAGGCCTATCGCGAAGTCGCCCGCCGTCTCGGCCTGCTGGGCGCGGAAGACAATGGCCCGGGCGAGGTGTTCGACCTCTCCCACGCCCGCTCGCGCCTGCGCGGCCCGCCGCCGCTCAAGAAGTGATGGCGCTGAATAAATAAGCTGACAGGGCGGTTTCAGCCGTTAGTCTCGCAGGCGTCATAACCATAGCGAGAGACACCTGAAATCCATGCGGAATTTTCCCCTTGCTGCCAGCCTTCTGCTGGCGCTGTCGCCGCTCGCCTTCACCACCGCGCTCGCCGCGCAGGACGCCGCCCCGACTGCCGCCGAAGCCGCACCTGCGGCCGAATCCCCTGCGCCTGCCCCGGTCTGGCCCTTCGAGGCGAGCGATCTGCCCGTCGATCCCGGCTACGTCTTCGGCCAACTTCCCAACGGCATGCGCTACGTCATCCGCCAGAACGCCACCCCGGCAGGCACCGCGCTGGTGCGGATGCGCATCGCCTCGGGCGCGCTCGAGGAGACCGACAGCGAACGGGGCCTGTCGCACTTCCTCGAACACATGGCCTTCAACGGATCGAAGGGCGTTCCCGAGGGCGAGATGGTCAAGCTGCTCGAGCGCGAGGGGCTGGCCTTCGGTGCGGACACCAACGCCTCGACCAGCTTTGACGAAATCACCTACCTGCTCAACCTGCCGCGCAACGACGAGGCGCTGCTCGGCACCGCGCTGATGTTGATGCGCGAGACCGCAAGCGAGCTTACCATCTCCGAGGAAGCGGTGGCCCGCGAACGCGGCGTGATTCTGGCCGAGCGCCGCGACCGCTCCGGCTTCCAGTTGCGCAATTACGAGGACAATGTCGCCTTCCTCGCGCCGCAAGCCCACTACGGCCGCCGCCTGCCGATTGGCACCGCCGAGGTGCTCGAAAACGCCACCGCTGCCCAGATCCGCGCGCTCTATGAACGCACCTACCGGCCCGCCAACACGGTGCTGGTGGTGGTCGGCGACTACCCCGTGGCAGTGGTCGAGGCCGCAATCCGCGCGCGCTTTGCCGACTGGGTGCCCGCAGGCCCCGCCCCCGTTCAGCCCGATGCCGGGCCGATCGACGTGGAACTCAAGGCCAAGACAGACATACATCTCGATCCCGCGCTCGCCGAAAGCGTCACCATCAGCCGCCTCGCGCCGTGGCGCGAGGAGCCCGATACGCGCGCCAATCGCCGGCAGGATGCGCTGCGCTCCATCGGCTATGCCATCGTCAACCGCCGCCTCGCCCGCCTCGCGCGCGGGGCCGATGCGCCGTTCCGCGGGGCGAGCTACGGCACGGGCGACATCTTCGAAGCGGCGCGCATCACCAGCCTCACGGTCAGCAGCGTCGATGGCGAGTGGAAGAAGGGCGTGCTTGCCGCCACGCGCGAGGTCAATCAGGCGCTGACCTACGGCTTCACCCGCGCTGAACTGGATGAACAGCTCGCCAACATCCGCACGAGCCTCGAGAACGGGGTCAAGGCGGCCGACACCCGCGGCAATGCCGTCTTTGCCGGTGCTGCCCTGGCGCTGGTGAGCGACGAGCGCGTCCCGACCACGCCCGATTGGGCGCTGGCCGAGTTCGAGAACCTCGCGCCCGCCATCACCCCCGAGGCGGTATGGCAGGCGATGCGTGAGGACGCTGCTCCGTTTGCCGAACCGCTGATCCGCTTCGAAGGCCGCGCTGCGCCCGAAGGCGGCGAGGCAGGCCTGCAAGCCGCCTTTGACGAAGGCCTCGCGCTCGCCATCGCGGCGCCGGTCGACAACGGCCCGCTCGCCTTTGGCTACAGCGATTTCGGCGCGGCCGGCGCGGTGGTCTCCGACACGGTCGAGCCGCGCCTCGGCTTCCGGCAGATCCGCTTCGCCAACGGGGTGAAGCTGACGCTCAGGAAGACCGACGTGCGCAAGGACCGCATCGCCTTTGCGCTGGCGGTCGACGGGGGCGATCTGATGAACACCCGCGAGAACCCGCTCGCTGTCTACCTTGCCAACGCCCTGCCTTCAGGCGGGCTCGGCAAGCACAGTCAGGACGAACTCGCCAGCGTGCTTGCCGGGCGCAGCGTGACCTTCGGGCTCGGCAGCGACACCGATGCCTTCACCGCCTCGGCCACCACCACCCCGCGCGATCTGGCGCTGCAATTGCAGGTGCTCGCCGCGACCCTCACCGATCCCGGCTACCGGCCCGAGGGGGTCGAGCGGTTCCGCAAGAACATCGACAACTTCTTCAATACGCTCGATTCCACGCCCGACCGCGCGCTGGGGGCCGTCACCGGGGCCATCCTGTCGGACAATGACCCGCGCTTCAGCCTGCAACCGCGCGAGGCCTTCTTCGCGCTCGACTTCGTGCAGCTGCGCGCGGCAATGGCAGACCGGCTCACCAAGGGCGCGATCGAGATTGCGCTGGTCGGCGATCTTGACGAGGACGCCGCCATCGCCGCCGTCGCCGCCACGCTGGGCGCGCTCCCGGCGCGGGAGGCCGCCTTCAACCCGCGGTCCGAAAACCGCACCCGCAGCTTCACCCCGTCGCGCAGCGAGCATCGCATCACCCACAAGGGCGAGCCCGATCAGGCGCTGCTGCAATGGTGGTGGCCGACCACCGATGACAGCGACCTTGCCGAAACGCTGCGGCTCGATCTGCTGTCGCGGATCGTGCGGCTCGAACTCACCGACCGGCTGCGCGAGAAGCTGGGCCAGGCCTATGGCCCCTCGGCCGGGTCGCAGCCGAGCCATCACTATCCGGGCTATGGCAATTTCATCATCAGCGCCTCGGTCGCGGCCGACAAGACCGCAGCGACGCAGGAGGCGGTGGCGGCCCTGATCGCCGATCTGCGCGCCGGGCCGCTTGATCCCGACGTGATCGAACGCGCGCGCAAGCCCTTCCTTGAGGAGCACGGCAATGTCCTGAAGGACCTTGGCGGCTGGCTTGCCCTCGCCGCGCGGGCGCAGAGCGAGCCGCAGCGGTATGAGCGTTTCCTCGCCGTGCCCGAAGTGACCGCGGCAATCACGCCGGAGGACATTCACCGGATGGCGCTCAAGTATCTCGCCCCCGAGGCGGCCGTGCGCTTCGTGGTGGTGCCGGAGGCCGCAGCAGCCCCATAGACAAAGAAAAGCCGGCAGGTCGCCCCCTGCCGGCTTTCCCCTTTGCGGCGCTCCCCGGTGAAGGAGAGCCAACCCTCAGCTCAGAACTTGAAGCCCACCAGCGCGCCGATCACGCGCGGTTCGTTCACGAAGGCGGTGTTGTTGTTGAAGTCGACCACGCCGAGGACATTGTCCTCGTCGGTGATGTTGCGCGCAAAGGCCGCGACTTCCCACTGCCCGTTGTTGCCCGCATAGCCGACCTTCAGGCCACCTTCGAAGCGGCTTCCGGCGTTGAACTCGAGGCTTTCGTAGAGCAGGAAGTTGGTCTCACCGAGGAACACCCAGTCGGTGAAGATGTAGAATTCACCCGAATTGCCCACCGGAATGCCATAGCGCGCGGTCAGATCGCCGCTCCACTCGGGCGCGTTGGGGAAGGGGTTGCCGTTGATGTTGGCGAAGTTGATCGGGCCGAAGGGGCCGGCGATGGTGCGCAGCGGATCGGTCACGGTGCATTGGGCACAGGTGCCGACTTCAAGGCCGGGATCCTGGATCTCGGTGTTGTTGTAGGCCACGCCGAGCGTCACGAGGAAGTTCGGGGTGATCTGGAACGCGCCGTCGAATTCGAAGCCGTAGCCTTCGCCCTTGTTGGCGTTGATCAGCTGCACCAGATTGCCCGCGCCGCCCACGGCGGTGAATTGCGGGTCTTCAACGGTGTAGTAGTAGAACGCACCGTTCAGACGCACACGGCGATCAGCCAGCTCGGTCTTGTAGCCGACTTCGTAGGAGGTGATGTTCTCCGACTGCGCCACCGAGGGCGGGTTGAAGAAGGCGACGTCGCGGCCCTGGATGGTCGGCCCGCGGAACGAGTTGGCGACCTTGGCATAGAGGCTGACATCGGGCGAAACGTCGGCAAACAGGCTGACGTCCCAATCGAACTGGCTGTCACCCACGCTGCGCGGCTGCGGCGCCGAACCCGCGACAACTATGAAGTCCTTCTGGTCATCGGTGTAGCGAATGCCGCCGCTCGCACGCAGGCTGTCGGTGAGCTGGTAGGTCACCTGCCCGAACAGCGCCCAGGCTTCGTTCGTGTGGTTGACGGTGACCGGCGGCGGGAAGGTGAAGCCGGTGGTGGTCACGTCGAAATCGCTGTCGAAGTAGAAGC
The DNA here is from genome assembly GCA_013911835.1 of Porphyrobacter sp. Lineage (GTDB taxonomy): Bacteria > Pseudomonadota > Alphaproteobacteria > Sphingomonadales > Sphingomonadaceae > Erythrobacter. Next base: position 20,739 of record JACESM010000022.1, read on the forward strand.
CGCCGATCTGCCAGCTGAGCGGGCCATCGGTGGTCGAGGCGAGGCGGATTTCCTGGGTGAACTGCTCGAGATCGAGCGAGTCCTGCGTGTCCGACGGGAAGGGAATGAAGCCCGGCCCGGTGACAAGGTTGCCGCCATCGATGTCCCCGCGGCTGAAGCCTTCGCTGGTCCAGTAGCTGGTGATCGAGGTCAGGGTCGCGCCGTCGAATTCATAGGCACCGGTCAGCGTCAGGCCGACCTGCTCGTATTCAGCCCGGTTGCCGCCGCCCGCATCGTAGAACACGGTGTCGCGGTCGTAGTTTTCGTTGAGGCTGTTGGTGTTGTTCCGCTGGTTTTCGCTCGGCCCGAGCACGTTGGCGCGGAAGAAGGTCGAGGAACCATCGAGGTTGCGGTAGTTGACCGCAGCAAGGATGCTGGAACGCTCGGTCGGGGTAAACAGCACCTGGCCGCGCACCGCGAAGTCGTTGTAGCCGCCGAGCACATTGTCCTCACCGGTGAAGCCGTTGTCGATCCAGTTGGCACGGTGCTGGAGCTGGGCTGCGACACGCACCGCGATCTTGTCCTGAACCAGCGCCCCGCCGACCGCGCCGTTGACCGAGATCGTATCGAAGCTGCCGTAGGACAGCGAGCCCGAGGCGCTGAATTCCTGGCTCGGCTTGATGCTGGTGACCTTCACCGCGCCTGCGGGGGTGTTGCGGCCGAACAGCGTGCCCTGCGGCCCGCGCAGGATTTCCACGCGCTCGACATCGAACACCGGGAAGCTCTTGAGCGTGACGTTCTCGAGCACCACGTCATCGAGCAGCACCGAAACCGGCTGCGAGGCGGCAAGGTCGAAATCGGTGTTGCCGAGGCCGCGGATGTAGGTTGTATCGACATTCAGGGATTCCCAAAGCGTTGCGTGTCTGATTCATAGGTTTCCGCGATTTGCGGAGGTTGTGATGGGTATCAAGCGGTATGAGTTGAGCGAGGCTCAGTGGCAGAAGATTGCGCCGA
>JACESM010000220.1 GCA_013911835.1 Porphyrobacter sp.
TGATGGTCATGCCGGGCCTCATCAACCTCGACTTTGCCGACGTGCGCTCGGTGATGAGCGAGATGGGCAAGGCGATGATGGGCACCGGCGAAGGCGAGGGCGAGAACCGCGCGCTCGACGCGGCGGAGCAAGCCATCGCCAACCCGCTCCTCGACGGCGTTTCGATGGCCGGCGCCAAGGGCGTCATCATCTCGATCATCGGCGGCGAGGATATGCGCCTGCTCGAGGTCGACGAGGCCGCCAACCACATCCGCGAACTGGTGGATGAAGACGCGAACATCATCTGGGGTTCGGCCTTCAACCCCGACCTCAAGGGCAAGATCCGCGTCTCGGTGGTCGCTACGGGGATCGAGCAGAGCGCCATCGGCCAGTCCGAGCGCACCCAGTCGATCTCGCTCGGCGCCGCACGCGCGCCCAAGCGGCCGGTGCTCGAATTGTCGGACGATGACGGCTTCGGCGCCGCTCCGACCCCTGTCGTAGCACCCGAGCCGGTGCCCGCGCCGACCTTCGAACTCACCCCGCCGGAAACCTTTGACGAGGACGATACGCTCGATCTGGCCGAGGCTGACGAGGAAGAGGTCGATGTCGCCGCCGAAGCAGGGGGCGCGCCCTTCGAACTTACCGGCATGCAGGCCGGTGACGGCTATGGCGACGAATACGAGGACGATGTCGACGGGATCGTCGATCCGCTCGCAGGCCTGCGCGGCGGCGAGGATGCCGGGAGCTACGGCTACGGCGCGGCCGCCCCGGCAGCAGATGAGGACGAGGGCGAAGCGCTCGAACTCGACGATGGCTATGCCGCCGGTGGCGATGCCGTGGATGAAGGGCCCGAACAGGACGATCTCCTCGCCAGCGCCGACCGTCTGGCTGCCGAAGACCGCCCGGTCGAGGCCCGGCTCGGCGGCGGGCGGCGTCGCGGGTTGCTGGGCGGAGACACCGGCGGCGATGGCGGCGGCGCCGGTGCCGGCAGCACCCTGTTCGAGCGCATGGCCAACCTGTCGCGCAGCACCGCGCGTGACGATGACGAGGACGAGGAGGGCGAAGACAGCCCGGCGCTCAGCATTCCGCGCTTCCTCGGCCGCCAGAACAACCAGTAACCGCGCGCCCGCCGCGCCGCGTCGCAACCCCGCTTCACCGCGGCGGACGGCCTGTTAGAGCACGCATGATGGTCTCGCGCATTTCTGTCCTGTGTGCTGTGGTGCTCGGCGCCGCGTGGTTCTCTGCGGGCAGCGCGGCGGCTCAGGATGTCGTCTCGCGGCCGGTGGTGCAGGCGCTGCCGTCGCCCGAAGTCCAGCGATTGAACCGCGCGCTGGTGGCGCTTGCCAAGACCCCGCGCGATCGCTCCGCGCTGGTCGAGGCCGGGCAGGCGGCGCTCGGCGTCGATGATCTTGAGGCTGCGATCGGCTTCTTCGGGCGTGCCGCCGAAGTCGACCCCGGCCACCCCGACGTGGCGCTCGGGCTGGGCGCGGTCTACCTGCGCGCGGGCCGTGCGGGCGAGGCGCTGGTGCAGTTCGACCGCGCGCTCGCTGCCGGGGCGGACGAACGCGCCGTGCTGACCGACCGCGCGCTGAGCCTAGATCTGGTCGGCGAACAGCCCGCCGCGCAGGCCGCCTACCTGCGCGCGCTCGAACTCGATCCGGCCAATGACGAGGCACGGCGGCGGCTGGCAGTGAGCTATGCCATCACCGGCAACAATGCGCGCTTCGAGGACACGCTGCGCCCGCTGCTCGACCGCCGCGACCTCGCCGCGCAGCGCGCCCGCGCCTTCGGCCTGGCGATCATGGGGCAGAGCGAGCGCGCGGCGCTGATCGTCGAGCAGGTCATGCCGCGCGACATCGCGACCCGGCTGGTGCCCTATCTCGGCTACATGCCGCGCCTCACGAAGCAGCAGCAGGCGGCAGCGGCCAACCTCGGGATCTTCCCGCGCTCGGCGGACATCGGCCGCGACGATCCGCGCCTCGCGCGCTTCGCCGTCGAGGAGCGTGCCGACAGCCGCCTTGCGCCCACCGGCGCGCCGCTGGGTACGCGGCCTGCGCAGGTCGCTGCGGCTGTGCCCACGCCGCCGCCCTCGACGACGGTCTTCGCTGCGCCGGTTCCGGCTTCGTCGATCGGCAGCCAGCCTGCACCCGATGGCGCGCGGGTGGCGACGGTCACCCCGGTCGCGGTCAGCACCGCGCCAGCGCCAACCCCAGCGCCTGCGCCCCGCCCGGTGGAGCGAGTCGCCGATGTCTTCGCCGATCTCGGCGCGCCTTCCGCTGATGCGCGCGTGTCGGGCGATGCGGTCGACCTCACGCGAATCGAGGTGAAGCGCGAGACCCCGCCGCCGGCGGCGCCTCCGGTTGCCAAGCCCGCCGAAAAGCCGAAGCCCAAGCCCAAGGAGCCACCCAAGCCCGTCCACCCCAGCCGCGTCTGGGTGCAGGTGGCGACCGGCAAGAAGGTCGATGCGCTCGCTTTCGACTGGCGGCGGATAGCCAGGGAGGCGGGCAAGCCGCTCGCGCCCTACAAGGCCTATACCGCACGCTGGGGCGCAACCAACCGCCTCGTCGTCGGCCCCGTCGCCAGCCGTGACAAGGCCGAGGCGCTGGTGCGCGAATTGAAGAAGAAGGGCATGGATGTCTTCCTCTGGACGAGCGAAGAAGGTGAAGCGGTTCAACCGCTTAAGTAGCGTCCACGGGTTTCTTTGCACAGGCTTTGCACAAGCTTGTCCGGTTCTCCCCAGCCGCTCTGACGTGAGCGATTGCCAATCGCCCCCTCAAGCGTCCATCCCTCGCTCCGATGGTGAACCGCCCCCTTCCGCTTGCGCCCCTGAACCTCCAAGGTGCCCGCCCGTGAGAGCCGCAAACATGGACTATTCCGCCGAGGACGATGCCGCCCCCGTCGACATGCTCGCCAGCCTGTTCGCGGCGCGCGGGTGGCCGTGCGAGATGGTCTCGGAGGACGAGATGACCGGCGAGGTGCAGGGCAGCTGGGCCAATTACCAGCTGCGCGCGATCTGGCGGGCCGAGGACAGCGTGCTCCAGTTCCTGTGCCTGCCCGACATCCGCGTGACGGACGACAAGCGCGCGGCGGCCTATGAGCTGCTCTGCCTCGTCAACGAACAGATGTGGCTCGGGCATTTCGATATCTGGTCGAATGGCGACGTGCTGCTCTACCGCCACGGTGCGCTGCTGGGCGATCACGGGCGGTTGAGCCTCGACATGGCGCAGGCGCTGGTCGAAAGCGCGATCGATGAATGCGACCGCTTCTACCCCGCATTCCAGTTCGTGCTGTGGGGCGGCAAGACCCCGCGCGAGGCGCTCGATGCGGCGATGGTCGACGCGGCGGGCGAGGCCTGATACGCGCCCTTGCGCATGGATCACGTTCTCATCATCGGTTGCGGCAACATGGGCGGGGCGATGCTCTCCGGGTGGCTGGCAGCGGGCGAGGTTCCGGCGCGCTTTTCCGTGCTCGATCCCGCGCTGTCGGAAGCACCGGACGGCGTCGCGCTCTACCGCGATGCGGCTGAGGTGCCGGGGACGCATGATGCGGTGCTGCTCGGGTTCAAGCCGCAGCAACTGGGGGCGCTGGGGCCGGGGCTGCAGGGTCTCACCGAGGGTCGCACGGTCTGTTCGCTGCTGGCCGGGATCACCCTCGACCAGCTTGCCGCAGCCTTCCCGCAAGGCGCAGGCCATATCCGGGTGATGCCCAACCTCGCGGCGCGCATCAACAAGTCGCCCGTCATCCTTGCCGAGCGCGGGCTGGACGCCGACGCGCGCGACGCCGCCTTCGCGCTGTTCAACACCCTCGGCAGCGCCGTGAGGCTTGGCGACGAGACGCAGTTCGATCTCGTCACCGCGCTCGCCGGATCGGGGCCGGGCTTCGTCTACCGCTTCATCGATGCGCTTGCGGGCGCGGCCATCGACCTCGGGCTCGACGAGGACACCGCCGCCGCCCTCGCGCTCGCCACGGTCGAGGGCGCATCGGCGCTTGCCGCGGCCTCAGACGTCTCGCCCGCAACCCTTGCCGACCGCGTCGCCAGCCCCGGCGGAATGACCCGCGAGGGGCTCAACGTGCTCGACGAGGCCGCGGCGCTGCGCCGCCTGCTGGCCCGGACGCTGGTCGCCACGCGCGACAAGGGTGCGGCGCTGTCCCGGTCGAATTAAGATTAACAGGCGTTCAACTGAACAGATTGCACGCTTTGCAATCCGGTTTCGCTTGAAAAACGCCAAGGAAACACCGATATTCGCCTCACCGGAGAGCGCGGGCTTTTTCCGCGCTCCATGATGAAAGGCTAAGGGTTTCACAATGGCTGACTGGAATGACCCCTCGCGCAATGCGCAGCGCTTCGGCTCCGTGCCGCGCGCCGGAGGCGATGTCGACGGCCGCGTTACCTTTGACGAGGGCCTGCGCAAGCACATGCTCTCGATCTACAACTACATGACCTCGGGCATCCTGCTGACCGGGATTGTCGCGCTGCTGGCCTTCACCAGCGGCATGGCCGAAACGATCCACTTCAGCGCCCTGCGCTGGGTTGTCGGCCTGTCGCCGCTCGCCATCGTCTTCGCGATGAGCTTCGGCGCGAACCGCTTCAGCACCGGCACGCTCCAGCTGATGTTCTGGGGCTTTGCCACGCTGATGGGTCTGTCGCTCTCGTCGATCTTCCTCGTCTACACCGGGGGCTCGATCGCCACGACCTTCTTCGCCACGGCGGCGGCCTTTGCCGGCCTGTCGCTGTGGGGTTACACCACCAAGAAGAGCCTGTCGGGCATGGGCAGCTTCCTGATCATGGGCCTCGTCGGCCTGATCGTGGCGATGGTGATCAACCTGTTCCTGCAGAGCCCCGCGTTCCACTACGCGATCAGCTTCATCGGTGTGCTGATCTTTGCGGGTCTCACCGCCTATGACACGCAGCGCCTGAAGAACGAGTACCAGTACCTGCGCGGCACCGAATTTGCCGGCAAGGCCGTGGTGCTGGGCGCGCTGAACCTCTATCTGGACTTCATCAACATGTTCCAGTTCCTGCTCAGCTTCCTCGGCAATCGCGAGTAACTGGCGCGAGCAAGCGCTTGCCGCAGCGGGCTTCGGCCTGCCGCACGGATGTTGAAATGTCGAATGCCCGGGGCCTTTCCGTAGGTTCCGGGCATTTGCTTTGTTAGCCGGGGCGGCTATCGCGGGGCCTTCAGGCTGGAGCAAGCCGCGCGGGCCCATTGTGGCCTCCACGCGGCAGCCACAGACCGCAGCACGAGAGAGACACAACTGATGAGCGCCGCTCCGCACTCGCCTTCCGACACGCCTCACGCCGTCACCACGCGCACGCCCTTCGGT
>JACESM010000221.1 GCA_013911835.1 Porphyrobacter sp.
GGTAGCGCACCAGATTGAGGATGCCTTCAAAGCCAAGCCACTCGGCAAGCAGGTAAAGCATTCAGTCGTCCTTCGCGCCCGTCTGTCGGGCCTGAGCCCCGCCCCTTGCGCCTCAGGCGCGGAGCTGTTCGGTAAAGTGTGACACCAGCCTGCCGAGCCCCACGGAATTGGACCCCTTGACCAGCACCGCATCCCCATGCGCGAGGCCGAACTGCTCGAGGAGCAGGGTCGCCTCGGCAGGCCCCTCGCAATGGGCGAAGGTGACGGCCTTGCCAAGCGATCCGCCCGCAGCTTTCCCCAGTTCCTCGGCAAGCGCGCGCATCTCGGGGCCGACGAGGATCGCGTGGGTTACCCCCGCCTCGGTGATGGGTTCGGCGAGCTGGCGGTGAAAGGCATCGGCAAAGTCGCCCAGTTCCTTCATGCTCCCCAGCACCGCGAGGCGGCGGGTGGCAGGGGTCTGGCTGAGCGCCTTCAGCGTCGCGCGCATCGAAGCCGGGTTGGCGTTGTAGCTCTCGTCGATCAGCAGCGCGGTCCCGCCGGGGACGGTCAGCGTGTGCCGCACGCCGCGACCCTTGAGGCCGCCCATCTCGGCCAGTGCGAGACCGGCGCTGGCAAGGTCACCCCCCGCCGCGCGGACTGCCGCCATGACGCCGAGCGAATTGACGATCCAGTGCTCGCCGGGCTCGGCGATGGTGTAGCAGATGCGCCGGTCGCCCAAGTCGGCAGTCACCAGCGAGCCGCCGCCCGCCGCCGGAATCGCGTCAAGCAGCCGCACGTCAGCGGTCGCCGCGCGGCCAAAGGTCACGACATGCGCGCCGCAGGCCTTGGCATGGCCGATGATGCGCTCGGCCCATTCGCTGTCGGCAGGAATGATCGCGACACCGCCGGGGACGAGCCCGGTGAATATCTGCGCCTTTTCGTCGGCAATCGCCTCGAGACTGCCGAGGTTTTCGATATGCGCGGGCGCGATGGTGGTGATCAGCGCGACATGCGGGCGGGCGTGGGCGGCGAGCGGGGCGATCTCGCCCTGATGGTTCATCCCCATCTCGAACACGCCGAAACGGCTGCGCGCGGGCATCCGGGCGAGGCTCAAGGGCACGCCGACATGGTTGTTGTAGCTGCGCACCGAGCGATGCGCCGCGCCGCGGCTCGCGCGGTCGAGGCAGGCGAAGATCGCCTCCTTCACACCGGTCTTGCCGACCGATCCGGTGATGGCGATGCGCACCGCCTCGACCGCCCGGTCGCGCGCCGCATGGGCGAGCGCATGGAGCGCCAGCGTCGTGTCGGCGACTAGCACGTGGGGGAAATCGATCGGGCGGTCGACGATGGCGGCAACAGCGCCTTTCTCAAAAGCTTGCGGCAGGAACTTGTGACCGTCCATCGCTTCGCCCTTCAAGGCGATGAAAAGATCGCCCGATTTGACGTCACGCGAGTCCATCTCGACGCCCGATGCCTGAAAATCGGCACTGGCGGTGCCGCCGGTCACGGCGGCGACTTCGGCCGCGGTCCACAGCGCCATGGGCAGCGCATCGCGCGCGGTAACGGGCCATTGGTGCAGCATCGGGTGGGCAAGCGGCATATTCATCTAGCACTGCCCTCCGGCGCATTCGCGCGCCACTTCGACATCATCGAAGGCTTCGATCCGCATGTTTTCTCCAGACCCGAATATTTGACCCTGCTCGTGCCCCTTGCCCGCGATCAGCACAATATCGCGCGGGCCCGCTTCCCCAATTGCGGCAGCGATGGCGGCGCGGCGGCCCTCGATCTCGCGCGTGTTGCCCCCTGCTCCCGCCATGATCGCGGCGCGGATGCTCGCCGGGTCTTCGGAGCGCGGGTTGTCGTCGGTGACGATGGCGACGTCAGCGGCGCGCGCGGCGACTTCGCCCATTTGCGGGCGCTTGCCCGCGTCGCGGTCGCCGCCTGCGCCGAACACCACGATCAGCCGGCCGCCGGGGGCAACATGCGGACGCAGCGCGGCGATGGCGGCTTCGAGCGCGTCGGGGGTGTGGGCATAATCGACATAGGCAGGGGCGCCAGCCGGGTTGAGGCCCGCGCGCTCGAGCCGCCCGCGCACCGGCTGGAGGCGGGTGAGCGCGTCGAACGTCGCCGAGGCGGAAACGCCTGTCCCCAAGGCAAGGCCCGCCGCAACCAGCGCGTTGGCCGCCTGATAGGCCCCGATCAGCGGCAGGTTGACCTTCCGCACGGTGCCTTCGTGTTCGATGTGAAGAAGCTGCCCCAACTGCCCGGGTTCGCGCGCGATCAGCCTGAGGAAGCTCCCGCCCTCGCCCACGGTTATCACCTTGAGGCCGCGCGCCTCAGCCTGCGCAACCGCCTTGGCGGTCCACTCCGAACCGTCGCCCGCGTCATGAATCACCACGGGGCTGCCCGGCGCCACGACCTCGGTGAACAGCCGCATCTTGGCCGCGAAATAGGCCTCCATCGTGCCGTGATAGTCGAGATGGTCGCGGCTGAAATTGGTGAAGGCGCTCGCGGCGACGGTCAGGCCCTCGTTGCGATACTGGTCGAGCCCGTGGCTCGAAGCCTCATAGGCGACATGGGTCACGCCCTCCCGCGCGAGCCCCGCCATATTGGCGAGGAAGGTGACGATGTCCGGGGTGGTGAGCCCGGTGGAGACCGAACCGTCCGGCGTGGTCACGCCCAAGGTGCCGATGCTCGCCGCACGCTCGCCTGCCATGCGCCAGATCTGGCGGGTCATCTCGACGCAGGAGGTCTTGCCGTTGGTTCCCGTCACAGCAACGATGACGGACGGGTTGGGAGAAAAAAAGCCCGCGGCGAGGCGCGCAAAGGCGCGTCGGGGGTTGACGTCGGCAAGGTGTAGCACACCCTCGACGCGGGCTTCGGGTCGGGCAACGACGGCAATCGCGCCCGCCTCAAGAGCGGCGGGGATGAAATCCTCCCCGTTGACGGTGGCGCCCTGAAAGGCGCCGAAGATGGTTCCGGGGGCGACCTTGCGGTGATCAATGGCAAAGCCGGTGACGGTTTGGTCACTGTCTCCCGCCAGCCCCGCCGCGCGCAAGAGGTCGGAAAGCCTCATTCGCCCTTGTCCACCAGATAGCGCAGGTCCGAGATGTCGACATCGCGGCTGTCGTCGGGTTGCACGCCCAGCATCGGCCCGATGCGCGGCACCAGCTTGCCGACGATCGGCGCCGAGGTGAAGGCGGCGGTGCGCTGGAAGCTGCTCGCCATCGTGCCCTTGGGCTCGTCGACCACCACCACCACCACATAGCGCGGCGCGTCCATCGGGAAGGCGGCGGCAAAGGAAGAGACCAGCGAGGTCTTGTTGTACCCGCCCACACCCGCCTTTTCGGCCGAGCCGGTCTTCCCGCCGACGCGGTAGCCGGGCGCATCGGCGCTCTTGCCGGTGCCGTAGAGCGAGATCATCCGCAGCAGCTGGCGCATGCGCGAGGAGGTCGATTCCTTGAACACCCGGCGGCCGCGCGGCACGTCGGCGGGCGCGAGCTTCATCAGCGTCGAGGGGCGCCAGATCCCGCCATTGACCATCGCCGCATAGGCGCTGGCAAGATGCAGCGGGGTGACCGCAAGGCCGTGGCCGAAGCCGACCGTCATGTTGGTGACGCGGCTCCAGTCGCCCTGCGGCCAGATCGGCTTGCCCTTGGCGGGCAGTTCAATGAACGGACGGCGGTCCATGCCCAGATCAATCATCGCCCGGCGCAGGCGTTCCGGGCCCATTTCATCGGCGACCCGCGCGGTGACGGTGTTGGAAGAATGCACCAGCGCCTGCGGCACGTTGAGGCTCGGCCCCATCGCGTGCGTATCCTTGATCGTGCGGCTGCCCACCGGCACCGGCGCGGCGTTCCACGGGCGGCCAAGATCGCGCACCACGCCCGCATCGATCGCGGCGGCGACCGTCAGCGGCTTGAAGGTCGAACCCAGCTCGTAAACCCCGTTGGTGGCGCGGTTGAAGACATTGACCGCCCCTGCCGCACCCGCGGTGTTGGGATCGAATTCGGGGAGCGAGGCCATCGCCATCACCTCACCCGTCTCGACATCGAGCACGATCCCCGCCGCGCCCAGCGCATTGGTGGCGAGCATGCCCTTGCGCAGCTCGTCCTCCAGCGCGCCCTGCACGCGCACGTCGATCGACAGCGCGACTGGCGCCATGCGCTTGTCGGGGTGGCTCAAATCCTTCTCGAGCACCTGCTCCATGCCCAGCCGCCCGCCCTTGTTCTCGACCACATAGCCCAGCACATGCGCCGCCAGCGTGCCCTGCGGGTAGTAGCGATCGGTCTCGCGCGGAATCTCGAGCGCGATTTCGCCGAGCGCGAAGACCCGGTTGGCCTCCTCGGGCAGCAGGCGGCGGCGCAGATAACCCGCCTCGCCCGAGGCAAGGCGCTTGGCCATGCGCGCCTCGTCAATATCGGGGAAGATCGCCTTCAGCGCGCGCGCCACTTCCTGCGGCGAACGCACCAACGGCGAACCGGAATCGCCCATCGCCCTGGGGTTGAACCACATGGCATAGGCGGGAAAGGCGCGCGCGAGCGGGGCGCCGTTGCGATCGGTGATCTCGCCGCGCGGGGGGAGCAGCGCGTCCTCGAGGCTGGTATGCTGCGGGGCATTGCCGCCAAGGCCGAGCGTGGCGATCCGCAGCACCGCGATCAGCGCGATTGCCCCGAACCCGGCGAACAGCCACAGCACCCTGAGGCGCGCGGCGTGCAGCATCTGGGCGCGCAAGCCAGCGCTCGGCAGGCGGCCGGCGGGGATGACGGGGGTTGCGGCATGAGCGCCGCTCAGCGGGGCGGCAAGGCGTGCCGCCATCGCGTTCATTCGCTCTTCCCCTTGGCGGCGACGGCGGGCTTGCCGCCGCGCGCAGGGGTCTCGGCCCGCGCCGGACGGATCGGGGAGGCCTCGATCAGGAAGTCCCCGAAGGCATCGGCGAACACCGCGCCTGCATCCTTCTCGGCAGCCGCCGAGGCAAGCGTCACCTTTTCGCCCGAGACCGGCGAGCGCATGGGTGCGTCGGCGGCGGCGACCTCGGCCGCATCGGCGCTGGCGAGGCGGATCGGCGAAGGCGCATCGGGCCCGCGCACCTCGCCCAGGCTTGCAAGCTGACGCTCGCCATCGAGGAACTGGCCGGCGCGCGGGGCCGCATAGCCGAATGTGACCGCGTTCCACTCGGCCAGCTGGCGCTGGCTGGCGCGGGTCTCGAACTCGGTCTCAAGCAGCAGGGTCTCGCGCTGGAGCGCGATCAGCTGGCGTTCGGCGAGCAGCACCTCGCTGCGCACCGCGTTCACCTTGAAGCTCAGCACCA
>JACESM010000222.1 GCA_013911835.1 Porphyrobacter sp.
GCGAAGTGCAGCGGGTTGACGATCACGAACTGCGCGTCCTTCATCGCCTTGGCGACGCCGCCGCGCGCCAGATCGCGCTGGCGCTGGCGGCGGGCCGATTTCATTTCGGGCGAGCCTTCGGACTGCTTGTTCTCGTCGCGCACGTCCTGCAGGCTCATCATCAGCCGCTTGTCGCGCTGGAAGCGTTGCAGCGGGTAATCGATCGCGGCGATCACCGCGAGGCCGATCAGCAGCGCGCCTGCCAGCGAGGTGATCGCATCGAGCCCGCGCGCCACCTGCGCCTCCAATGGCATCGCGCCGAGCGACAGGAGTTCGTCCGCCCGCCCCCTGGCCCAGACCCACGCAATCCCGCCGAGCAGCGCCAGCTTGACGAGGCCCTTGCCCAGCTCGATCAGCCCCTGCGTGCCGAAGATGCGCTTCAGCCCCGAGAGCGGATTGATCCGCCGCCCCTTGAACCCGGCATTGCCGGGGATCCAGCGCCCGTCCTGCCCCAGTAGCAATTGCGAGGCGGTGGTGACGGCGGCGACGATCGCGCCCAGCGCGATGATCGGCGGGAGAGCGGCGAGCGCCGCGTCGCCCATGATCGCGCCCGGGGTGAAGCCATCCAATGCAGCGCGGTCGAAGCGAAAGCCCGCGCGCGCGACGCCCGCCACCCCTTCGGTGAGCCATGACCCAAGCGCATAGAGGCCCAGCGCCCCCGCGCCGGTCGCGGCAAGGTTGGCGAACTCGCGCGAGCGCAGGACGTCGCCGTTCTTGGCGGCCTGCTCGCGCCGCTTCTGGGTCGGGGCGAAGGTCTTCTCGCCGGCGGTTTCCTCGGCCATTTACGGCGCCTCTGGACGGAGGAGGACCTCGGTCTGTTCGAGGGCGGCTTCTATCGCGCCGCGTATCTGCGCGGTCATCACCGGCAGCGCGATGATCATCGCTGCGATCCCCGCGACGACGCCTGCGGGAAGGCCCAGCGTATTGAGGTTGAGCGCAGGTGCCGAGCGGGCGATCAGCCCGGTGACGATCTGCACCAGCAGCAGCACCAGCACCACCGGCAGCGCGATGGCGGCAGCGGTGGCGAGGCCATAGCCCATGAACAGCACCACGCTCTCAGCCCGCCACGATCCGAAGGCGAATTGTCCGGCGGGCAGCAGGCGGTAACTTTCGACCATCAGCTCGAACCACAGCAGATGCGCACCGGTGGCGTAGAACAGCAGGCTCATGACGAGGCCGAGGTAGGTCCCCAGCGCCCCCGATTGCGCGCCGCTCGACGGGTCGACCGAAGTGGCGATGGCAAGCCCCATGGTGCCCGCGATCTGCTCGGCGGCGATCAGCGGAATGGCAAAGGCGATCTGGAGCACGAAGCCGAGCATCAGCCCGACCGCGATCTCCTGCACCACGGCGAGCACGGCGGCGATGCTCAGCATCGGCGGGGGTGCGGGCAGCGGCACCCAGCTCGCCACGAAATAGCCCAGTACGAGGCTCAGCAGAATGCGCAGCTGCACCGGCACCCCCGTGCCCCCGATCATCGGCGCGGCCATCAGTGCCGCCCCGCTCCGGATCGAGAGCAGCACGATCACCCACAGCTGCGCCTCGAGACTGCCGAAGCCGAGGTTGAGGATGTTCACCGGCTGAGATCCGCGACCTGCGCCATGATCTCGCGGGTGAAATCGGCCAGCAAGCCCATCATCGCCGCACCCAGCACAACGAACACCAGCGCGGTAACGGCCAGCTTGGGGATGAAGCTGAGGGTCTGCTCGTTGACCGAAGTTGCCGCCTGAATAATCCCGACCACCAGGCCGACGACCAGCGAAGCGATCAGCACCGGCCCGGCAATCAGCGCGGTGACCCACAGGGTCTGATCGGCCAATGCGAGGAGGGCGTTGTCCTCGCTCATGTCGAAAAACTTAAGGCAAGACTGCCCATCAGCAGCGCCCAGCCATCGACCAGCACGAACAATAGCAGCTTGAAGGGCAGCGAGATGATGGTGGGCGAGAGCATCAACATGCCGAGGCTCATCAGCACGCTCGCCACCACGAGGTCGATGACGAGGAAGGGCAGGAAGATCATGAAGCCGATCTGGAAGGCGGTCTCGAGCTCGCTGGTGACGAAGGCGGGGAGCAGGATCGAGAAGGGCACGTCCGCCCCGCTCCTGAAGGTGCCGCCGCCCGCCATGTCGGTGAACATGATGAGGTTCGCCTCGCGGGTCTGGGCCATCATGAAGGCGTGGAAGGCCTCTCCCGCCTTGCCGATCGCGGCGTCGGCCGAAAGCGCGCCCGTGGCATAGGGCGCGATCGCCTGCGCGTTCACCACGTCGAGCGTCGGGGCCATCACGAACAGCGAGAGGAACAGCGCGAGGCCCGCCAGCACCTGCCCCGGCGGCGAGCCCTGCAAGCCCAGCGCCTGCCGCAGGATCGACAGCACCACGAGGATGCGCAGGAAGCTCGTCATCATCAGCACCAGCGCGGGCAGGATGGTGAGGAGACCCATCACCACCAAGAGCTGGAGCGACAAGCTCAGCGGGCTGTCATCCCCCGCGCCCTGATCGCCGAGCGCCCGTTCAACCGCCGCGCCCACGCCTGCGGTGACCGGATCGGGCGCAGCGGCATGGGCAAGGTCGGGCGCCACCCAGAACATGGTTAACGTGGCGAGACACAGCAGCCCCGCCCGGACAATCGCGGCGGCGCGCATCACTCGCTCTCCGCAGGAACCGCGGGGGCGACGGGTGCCTCGCCCAGCCGCACGAGGCCCTGCCGGGTGCAACCGAGCAGGATCTCGCGGTCGCGGAAGCGCACCACGGCGAGCTTCATGCCGGGCGCGATCAGGCTGGTCTCGATCAGCTGGAGCTGCCGCCCAGCGCCCGCACCCGGGGTCTGCCCGAGCCGCGTCTGGAGCCAGCGGGTCAGCCACAGGCTCCCCCAGATCAGCCCCGCCAGAACCGGCAGCAGCAGCGCAAGGCGCAGGAGATATTCGAGCATGGCGCGACCCCCGCCCGCTTACAGCGCGTCGTCAGAGGAGACGGCAGGCTCGGCGGGAGCGGCTGCCGGGGCCTCGCCGGAGGGGGCAATGTCCTGTCCGTCCTCGCCCACGAGGCTGACGATCCTGAGCGCAAAGCGGCCCTTCTCGGCCACCACCTCGCCGCGCGCGATCACGCGGCCATTGGCGGTGACATCGAGCAGCTCGTCGGTCAGCCGGTCGAGCGTCACGGTGCTTCCCTCGCCCAGCATCAGCACCTCGCGCAAGGGCATTTCGGTGCGGCCAAGCTCGACCGAGAGGCGCACGGCGACATCGCCGAAGCGGGCGAAAGCGGCGGGTTGATAAGCGGTCATGGTGCGAGCCCTTCAGGTGATGCGGATTGGGGGAGCGGGATGCGGGTCAGGCGGATCGCCATGCGGTCTTCGGCGGTGCCGACGCTGCCGTGCGCGACCAGCGTCTCGCCCGCCAGGAGCGGCACCTGACGGCCCATCGCCAGCGGGATCATGTCGCCGGGGCCGAGGCTCTGGAGCCGCGTCAGCGAAAGGTCGAATTCGGCCAGCACCACATGCAGCGCCAGTGGCACATCGGCGAAGGGCGCTGCGAAAGGGCTCGCCGCCCCGCGCGGCCCGCGCGGACGCGGGCGACGCCCGCCACCCGGCAGCAGCCGCGCCATCCGCTCGCCCGCAACCGCCAAGGCCGCGCGCCAGGTGCAGCCCTGACGGTTGGCGATCTCGATCACGAAGAAGAAGGCTTGCGCCTCGAGCGCGAAGGGTTTGAGCCGCGCCGCGCTCTCGCTGCGCGCAATCACCTCTCCGCTGGTTGAGGCCCCGGCGGGCGGCGGCATATCGCCATGGCTCGCTGCGGTGATCGCGCCCGCGATGACACAGGCGGCCTCCTCCACCAGCAGCGCGGCCGAGCGCGGCAGGGCCTCGGGCACATGCCCGCTCACCCGCCCGTCGCCGCCGAAGCTGCGGTCGGTGAGCGCGATCGCGGTGGCGAAATCGAAGCTAAGGAGCGCGGTCTCGGCGCTCGCCCCGCAGCGGATCAGGCTGTTGGCGGCAAGCGGCCCGATGCGGCGCAGCGCGTCGGCGCCGGTGAGGCGCTCGGGCTCGGTGATGCTCACATCGAGCCGGTCGCCCGAGAGCAGCCCGGAGAGGTCGTCGGCGAGCAGCCGCGCCAGATCGCGCCGCCATGCCGCCATCATCGCGGCGCTTTCTTCCGGGCGCGGGCCCCGACCCGAAGAATGCGTCGTCAGTTCGGCGCAATGCACCGCTGCTGCGCGCACGGGCGCGAAATCGTGGCCCATCCTCATTGGACGAGGAAGCCCTTGAAGTGCACCGCTTCGATCCCGCCGAAGCCCTCGTTCTCCTCGAGCACCTGATTGACCGCCTTGGTCAGCCGCTGGGCGAGCTTCTTCTTGCCCTCGACATCATAGGCCTCGGCCTCGGAGGTGGCGGCAAGCTGGGCGATGATCGCCGAACGGATCGCGAGTTCATGGGTCTTGACCCATTGCAGCACGCGCCCGTCACGGCGGGTGGAGACCGCCAGCTCGACCTGCACGAGCCCGGGCGAATCCGCGAGGTTTGAGGTGAAAGCCTCCTCGAAGGAATAGTATGCGGTGCGATACTTGCTGCCGCCCTCGCCATGGACGGTCTTGCCGCCTTCCTTGTCCTTGTCCTTGGAGGGGGGCGCGTAGGGGTCTTCCTCGTCCTTGAGCACCAGCTTGGGCTGGTCGATCTTGTGCTCGCCCCCGGCCTCGCCGAACAGGCCCATGGCATAGGCGCCGTAAGCCCCGCCCGCGCCGGTGCCGAGCAGCAGCACCGCGCCCAGCGCGATCTTGATGATCCCGCTCTTGCCCGACTTGCCGCCGCCTTCCGCGCCCTCGGCCTTGTCCTTACCCTTCGCCATGCCCTGTCAGCTCCATTTGGTATCGCGCCGCCGCCAATCAGGCGAACAGCCCGCCCGTGTCGCGAGCAAGGGCTGCGGGATCATCCGCCTCGCTGCCCCCGCGCGCCGCGAGCGCGGCAGCGGTGGAGGGGCGGCGGTGATCCGGCGCAGCCTCGCCGTCTCGCTGACCCGATTGGCCCAGGTATGGTTGAGGCGATCCTTGGCCCCCGTTAGGGGATGACCCGTAACGCTGGTCGCCAGCCCCATTCTGGGACGCGCCGGAATGACCCGAGAAGCTGGCCGAAGTCTCGGCGGCAGCCGCGACCGCGCGGTCGGCCAGCGCGGCGTGGATCGCGGGGACGAAGCCCGGATCGCGGCTCGCCAGCACCGCGCGCCACTGGTCGGGCGCGGCGGGCTCGAGCCTGAGCG
>JACESM010000223.1 GCA_013911835.1 Porphyrobacter sp.
CGCTCGGCGTAGAAGGCGTGGCGGTCGGCGAACCCGGCCTGCCGCGCCAGCGCATCCTGTTCGGCCTCGATCCGCGCGACTTCGGCGCGGCCGGTGGCGTGGATTTCGGCCGCGGTCATGTCGGTGGTGGTGACGAGCTTGAGCTCGCGCTGGTAATAGTCGAGGCCCCCCGGCAGGGTCAGCGCGCCGACCTTGCCGCCGGGGGCGGTCGGCAGGCTGGCTTGCGCCCACTCGATGATCGCCCCGTAAGCGGGCTGGAGCGCAAGGATCGCGGCCTTGGCCTCCTCCAGCAGTGCGTCGGCCTCGGTCTGCGGGAGCATGCCGGCAGTCACCAGCGCCGCGGTCTTGGCCTTCACATCGGCCCAAAGCGCCGCGTCCGGGCCTTCTCCATAGGGCGCGCCCGAGGTCAGCCTGCGGCTGCCTTCGGTGATCGTCTCGAACTGGAAGCGCGGCGGGTTGATCCCGGCCTTCTGGCTCGCCTGCGTCCGCTCGAGCGCGCGCGCCAGCACTTCCGGCATCCCCTTGAGGCGGGCGATGTAGTGCCTGAGGTCGGTCACGTCGCCAACCGTGTGGGTGTTGATCAGGAAATCGGGCAGCTGGCTATGCGCCGAATAGAGCCGCGAATAGAAGGGCGGGCGATAGAGCCGGTTGGCGAGCGATATCTCAGCCCGCTCGGCCTCCAGCGCCCAGATGTCGTAATGGACCTGCGCCGCGGGCGAGAGCTTGGCGCGGTCGAACTGCGCCTTCATCCGCGCGGCGCTGGCCTTGCGCCATTCGGCTTCGGCGCGGGCGCCCTCGTCGGAATTGTCGTTCCACTTGTCGCCGCCCTCCTTGATCCCGAGCCGCGTCGCCAGCTGCGGCTGGGTCTTCACATAGGCCGCGAACTCGGCGTCGAGAAAGGCGGTGAGCCGCGCGTCCTCGCTCTGCGCGGTCGCAGGAGCGGCGGCGGTTTGGGCCGAGGTGGCGACAGGCAGCGTCGCGGCGGCAAGCGCCATGGCGAGGCTGTAAGCGAGCTTGTGCGTCATCGATAGGTCCCCTTGCGCAGCACCGCTGCGTGAACCGCTGGCGTAGCGGCCAAGGGTGAGCCGATGAAGCCCCTTTCGTCGAGCGCCGTCGACGATTCAGCCGAGCGGAAGCCCGAGCGCCTGCGCCACCGCCGCGATGTGCAGCTTGCCGCCCGACACATTGAGCCCCGCCGCCAGGTGCGGATCGCCCGCCATCGCCGCGTCGGCGCCCTTGTTCGCGAGCTTGAGCACGAAGGGCAGCGTCGCATTGCCGAGCGCGATGGTCGAAGTGCGCGCCACCGCGCCGGGCATGTTGGCGACGCAGTAGTGGATCACGCCGTCCACGGTGAACACCGGGTCCTCGTGCGTCGTCGGGTGCGAGGTCTCGAAGCAGCCGCCCTGGTCGATCGCGATATCGACCACCACTGCGCCCGGGCGCATGCTCGCGATCATGTCGCGGGTGACCAGCTTGGGCGCGGCAGCGCCCGGCACCAGCACCGCGCCGATCACGAGGTCGGCCCCCGCCACCGCCTCGGCAATCGCAGCGCTTGACGAGAAGGCCGTCCGGATCCGGTTGCCGAACTGCTCGTCGAGCTCGGCAAGGCGGCGGTTGGAAATGTCGAAGATCGTCACATCGGCGCGCAGGCCCACCGCCATCTGCGCCGCATTCACCCCGGCAACCCCGCCGCCGATGATCACCACCTTGCCCGGCTCAACGCCCGGCACCCCGCCGAGCAGCACCCCGCGCCCGCCCTGGTGCTTTTCGAGATAATGCGCCCCGCATTGCACGCTCATGCGCCCAGCTACTTCCGACATCGGCTTCAGCAGCGGCAGCGAACCGTCGGGGGCAGTCACCGTCTCGTAGGCGATACAGGTCGCGCCGCTTGCCATCAGGCCTTCGGTCTGCGGCTTGTCGGCGGCGAGGTGGAGGTAGGTGAACAGCAGGTGGTCGGGGCGCAGCAGCGCGATCTCGAGGGCTTGCGGCTCCTTGACCTTGACGATCATCTGCGCGGCTTCGAACACCGCGGGGGCATCCGGCAGAATGCGTGCGCCAGCGGCGACGTAGGCGGCATCGGCGAAGTCGACGCCGCTTCCGGCCCCCGCCTGCACCACCACCTCATGACCCGCCCGCACCAGCTCGGCGACCGCAGCGGGGGTGAGGCCGACGCGGTATTCATTGTTCTTGATCTCGGTGGGGACGCCGACGCGCATGGGGGATCTCCTGCTCTTAATCTCTCGTGCGCCTTGTAGCAGGCGGGGCGAGCGGGTTCTTCGCAATGATCGGCATGGCAGGCATCGCGTCCGGGAAAATCTTGCGCCGCAGTGAGGCTTGGCGCATGAAATTCCCGCATGGACCGGATCGATCGGAAAATTCTTGATCTGCTGGCGGCGGACTCGCGCCTCACCGGCGAGCAGCTTGGTGAGCAGGTCGGCCTCAGCCCTTCCGCCGCGCATCGGCGGGTCAAGGCGCTGGAAGAGAGCGGCGTGATCCTCGGCTACCGCGCGCGCCTGTCGCGTGCGGCGCGCGGCAATCCCTCGACCGTGTTCGTCCAGGTCACCCTGACCGACCAGCGCCAGGCGACCATGCTCGCCTTCGAGGAGGCGCTCGCCCGCACCCGCCAGGTGGCCGAGGCACACCTGATGAGCGGCCAGTCCGACTATCTGGTCAAGGTGCTGGTGCCGGGCGACGACAGCTACGAGCGCATCCACCGCGAGATCCTGTCCGCGCTTCCAGGGGTGCAGCGGCTGGTCAGCCAGTTCACGATCCGCACGCTCGAGGGCGACGACTGAACCCGGCGCGGCGCGCGTCGGCGTGATTTTCGGCAATTGCGCTACAAACATGGCAAATCGATGAAAGACGCTCGTCCCGCGCAGGCTAGGTTTTGTCGCATCCCCCTTGTTTTCTGCGGGAAAGCGCCAATCTGGCGTTGCCCGTTCTGTTACGATTCAGGGACAGGATTGCAGTGGAAAGTTAGTTTTCCGACAGGTATAGGACCAATATGGCAACGCCGATCTACGAATTTGCCCAGATTCCGCGGGTCGATCCCGCGTCCAAGGCGCGTGCCCGGGTGCGGCGCGTGCGCGATGCGGGGCAGGCTCCGACCGTTGGCGTGATCTACAATCCGCGCAGCCACCGCAATCTCGGTGCCGATTTCGACTGCGGCGTGTGCCCGCACGTTCACATCGCCCAGCCGCGCGAGCGCGGACAGCTGCCGCACGCGCTGGCCGAATTCGCCGCGAAGGGCATTGACCTGCTCGTCATCAACGGCGGAGACGGGACGGTGCGCGATGTGCTGACCACCGGACAGGCGATCTTCGGCGATGACTGGCCGGCAATCGCGGTGCTGCCCAAGGGCAAGACCAATGCGCTGTCCATCGACCTCGGCGTGCCCGAGGACTGGGGCCTGCAGGACGCGATCGACGCGCTCGATCACGGCCGCCGCGTCCATCGCCGCCCGATGCTGGTGTCGCCGACGCGTGAGCCGGTCAAGCGGGTGGCAGGCTTCATCCTTGGCGCGGGTGCCTTTACCAAGGCCACCCAGGCCGGGCAGAGCGCGCACAAGCTGGGCGCCTTCGATTCGATGGTCGTTGCGGTCACCGGCATCTGGGCGCTGCTGCAATCGCTGTTCGCCGGGCGCAGCAATGCCTGGCGCAAGGGCGCAAAGATGGCGATCGGCCTCGGCGCGGCGGACGCCCCGATGGCGCATAGCGGCCATGGCGATCCGGCGATGCGCCAGCTGCTGTTCGCCTCGACGCTCGAGACCTTGCCTGCCGGGATCAGGCCCTTTGGCGCGCTCAAGGGCGGGCTGAAGCTTGTCGCGGTCGACCAGATCCCGCGCCGCACCACTGCGCTGGTGCCGCTGATCATTACCGGCAAGCTCAAGGACGGGCTGCGCGAGCGCGGCATCCACCAGATCGGCACGACCCAGTTCAGCCTGTCGATCGGCGACCAGTTCATCCTCGATGGCGAGGCCTTCCCCGCAGGCGACTATCGCATCGAGCAGGGGCCGGAGCTTGCCTTCGTAGCGCCATGACCGGCGCGCCCGCCGCGGCGCTCGCCGAACGGATTGCCGCACGCCTTGCCGCCCCGGTCGACCCAGCCGTCGCCGGTTTCGCACGCGCCCTCGCCGATGCATCGGGCGCGGTCGCGGTGCTGTTCTATGGTTCCAACCTCAGGACCGGCTCGCTCGACGGGGTGCTCGACTTCTACCTGCTGCTGCCGGGCGAGCACGAGAGCGCGATCTGGCCGCGGGTGTCCTATCACGAACGCGCCCATGACGGCATGACCCTGCGCGCCAAGGTGGCGACGATGCGGCTGGAAACCTTCGTCAGGGCAGCGGGCGGCGCGCTGACGGACACCACCATCTGGGCGCGTTTCGTCCAACCCTCGGCGCTGATCTGGACCGCGGACGAAGCGACAAAGACCGGCGTCGCCGCCGCCATAGCGTCAGCCGCCACCACCGCCGCGCGGCTTGCCGCTGCACTGGGCCCTGTCAGCGCCGCCGCCGAGGACTATTGGCGCGCGCTGTTCCGCGCCACCTACAGCGCCGAGTTCCGGGTCGAGAAGCAGGGCCGCGAGAACGACATCCTCTCGGTCAACGCCGATCACTTCGCCGGGCTGCTGCCGCTCGCGCTCGAGGCGGGGGGGATCGCGCCGGGCCTCCACGGCAGCATCCTCACCCCGCGCCTGATGCCGGCGGAGCGCGCGCGCATCCTTGGCTGGTGGAAACGCCGCCGCCGCCTCGGCAAGCCGCTCAATCTGCTGCGCCTCGTCAAGGCGAGCACCACCTTTGAGGGCGCAGCGCGCTATGCCGCGTGGAAGATCGAGCGGCATACCGGCATGCCGGTCAAGCTCACCCCGTTCCGCGAGCGCTTTCCGCTGCTGGCGGCACCCCAGGTGTTATGGGATCTCAGCCAGCACCGGCGCAAGCAGCGCGCCGGTTAGAGGTACTGCATCGCAATCGTCATCCGCGTGACCCCCGGCCCCGCGGTGAAGCGCGCCTTCTCGACCGAGGGCGCCTGCGGGACGAGGCCGAGGATCTTCTTGATCCCCGGATTGTTCGACATCCCCGCCCCGTCGGTCGAGATGTCGGTCTTGCGGTTGCCGTTGGCGTCATGCTGGACCGCAATGGCAAAAGCGCCCTCCGCGGGCAGCGGCACGCACACCGTCATGCTGCCCGCCTGCGGCTTGGCGTCGACCCGGATGACATAACGCTTGCTCACCAGCCAGTCGGCCTTGGTGGCGGGATAGGCACGCGCGAAC
>JACESM010000224.1 GCA_013911835.1 Porphyrobacter sp.
GGGCAGGATCGCCTCTGGCTGATCGCCGCCGAGATCCGTCGCCGTGCGGCACTGCCTGCACAGCCATCTGGAAATGCCGGATGATCCTTGCCAAACTCGCGCTTTGGTTCTGCGAAAGACGATGATGATCAACGCCGCCCACGCGATCAGGAGAGTGCTGGAAACCGCTGCACCGGTGCCCGATGGCCGCCGGGCGCGCAGTGTTGTCACCCGCTCAGCAATCATCAAGACGATGGTCGAACTTGTGGCGGAGGGCAATCCTGATCCGGGCGCGGTGGAAGTTGCCGAAAGGTCCGGCATCAGACTGCGCACGGTGTTCCGCCATTTCGAGGAAAAGGAAGCAATCCTCAACGCGATTGATGACCTTTTGGTCGCGGCCTACCAGCCCTTGCTGGCCGCGCCCTATGGTTCGGATGACTGGCACGAGCAGCTCGGCGAACTGATCGACCGGCGCTGCGCGATCAACGAGGCGGCGGCGGTGTTCCGCATTTCCGCGGTGATGCAGCGCTACAGCTCGGCTTTCGTCGCCGCCAAATATCGCCGCCTCTATGCCGCCGAAAAGCGCATGCTCGATGCCATCCTCCCCGAGGCGCTGCAGACTGCGACGCCGGCAGGGCGCGCGATCCTGATGGCGTGCAGCTTCGATAACTGGCGCCTGCTCAGGCAGGATGAGGAATTGTCCGCCGAAGCGACCGTTGCTGCGATCAAGCAGCTGGTCAGCGACATTCTGCAACACGCGGACCTGCGGTGATGGCACCGCTATGTCGGTCACCCAGGCCATGATGAACCCTTAGGAGCAATATCACCATGATCGACCTCTACACAGCGCCCACGCCCAACGGCCACAAGGCCTCGTGCACGCTGGAAGAACTCGAAATCCCCTACACCGTGCACCCGATTGACCTTGCCAAGGGCGAACAGAAGACCGACGCCTTCCTTGGGCTCAACCCCAATGGCCGCATCCCTGTGATCGTCGATCGGGCCAATGATGATCTGGCGGTGTTCGAATCCGGCGCGATCATGATCTATCTCGCCGAACTGGCAGGTCGGCTGCTGCCGACCGAAAGCAGGGCGCGCGCGCGGGTGATGGCCTGGCTTATGTTCCAGATGGGCGGAGTGGGCCCGATGATGGGGCAGGCCAATGTGTTCTTCCGCTACTTCCCCGAAAAGATCCCGGCCGCAATCGACCGTTATCAGAACGAGTGCCGCCGCCTGTTTGAAGTGCTCGACCGGCGGCTTGGGGAGAGCGAGTGGCTGGGCGACGATTACTCGATCGCCGACATTGCCAATTGGTGCTGGGTCCGCACCTACAAGTGGTCAGGCGTGTCGCGCGATGGCCTGGAGAACCTCGACCGCTGGCTCGAGGCGATGAAGGCCAAGCCTGCCTTGCGCAAGGGCATCACTATTCCCGAGGCAGGCGCGAGCCTGATCAACGACGAGAAGGGCGCCAAGGCCTTCGCAGACAAGGCGCAGTCGATCGTGAACCGATGAAGGTCCTGCAGCGACCCAAGGCATGTTTATAGCAACGGCCCGGGGTGGGCGCATAACCGACCCTCCGACAACTTTCGTGAGCCGATTCCCGATAGCAAAGAACATCGCCCCAAAGATGGCCTTGGACACGCCTTATCTGATTGGAGGTCGCAACGCGACGTCCCAGAGAGCAAGTGATTGTTCAGATTAAAGGCCTGGTTGATTAATCGAATTGGCGCTAGATGAACAGAATTGTGGGGCAGCATGTGGGGGAGTGTTCGTGCACACGTCGAAAAATCATATAATTTCATTGTACTATGCTTATAGTTCGATTCTAGCCCCCGGACCCCGTGATCAGCGGAGCGCCGCTTTCGAATCTGCGAGCATCGTGTCGAGATAGCCGCGCGTCTGGCGCGCCCGCTCGAGCGATTGGCGCGTCAGGGTTTCCGAATTCGTGGCGCGCACCGAGCGTGCCAGCGTATCGAGATAGGCCCGGTAGGACTTTGCTGCTGCCGCGTTTTGCTGGCGCAGGCGATAGCTGGCCAGTTCCGCCGCCGTGGCATCGCGGCCGGGGCGCTGGCGGTCACCCAGACGGATGATGGTGCGGATGGCATCGCGGCACTCGTCCATGGCCGAACGATATTGCCGGAGCGTCGCGCTGGTGGCCGGGCTGTCGGCGACAGGCGGCGGGGGTGGGGCGGTGAGGCTCATGGCGGTGTCGGCATCGGCTTCGGCGGCGGGCGCCTGCACGATACGGGTCACCGGAGCGAGGGTTCGCCCGCGGCCCGGCGCGGTTGCGGCCGGGGTGGCCCGGGCCGCTGCCGCCTCGCCTTGGGTCCGGGGTGGCCCGGCGACCGGATCCGGCTGCGCATCGACGAGCGCTGCGGCGTCTGCGGCGCTCTGTTCCGTGGCCGCTGCGCCATCGCTCGCCGCGATCGCTGCGATGAGGGCCGGGTCCGCCGGCGTGGTGTCCTGTGGTGCAAGCGTCTGCGGCATGGCGGGCGCAGGCGGCACAGCGGAGTTGCCCGAGGCATACCATGCCCCGCCGCCCAGCACCGCCAGGGCTGCGGCAAGGCCGACATGGAGCATCAGCCCGATCCGCTCCCGATCCTGCGGTTTGCGCGTGGCAGGGGTCACGGCAGGGCCGGGACCGGAGGGCGCCAGCCAGGGCAGCACTTCCAGCGAGGTCAGCGCCTCGGCGTGTCCGGCCACGCCTGCCGGAGCCCGGTCGCTCTGCCATTGCGCGCGCAGGTAATGGGGGCCTGCCGCCCGGTCAGAGCAGGACAGAGGTTGGGCAAAGTGTGCGGACATCGGCGGGGCATCCATTCGCGGCAATTGGGTTCCTGCCTGTCCGAACGGATCAGCCCCGTCACTTATTCCCACGCCGGGAAGGGTACCAGCCCTGCGCCACGCGGCCGCTGCGATCGCGGGGGCGGCGTCGATCCACCCAAGGCTCGGCCGATAGCTTGCGACGACTACATGGCCAGATCGGGTACCGGCGCCTGACTGCTGATTGCGGCCGGATCCCCCAACGTACCATTGCGCATTTCCACCACACGGTCTGCCGCAGAGATCGTTTCTTCGCGGTGGGCGATCACAATTCGGGTGATCCCCATCGCCGAAATCGCTGCATTCACTGCGGCTTCGTGTTGCGCATCGAGGTGCGCTGTGCCTTCGTCCATCAGCAGGATCTTCGGGCGCCGGTAGAGCGCGCGCGCCAGCAGCACCCGTTGCTTCTGCCCGCCTGACAAGGTTGATCCCATGTCCCCGATCAGCGTTTCGTACTGCATCGGCATGCGCAGGATGTCCTCGTCGATCGAGGCGGCAATCGCGGCGGCGCGAACCAGCTGCATGTCGATCCGTTCGTCGAACAGTGCGATGTTGTCAGCGATCGATCCGGCGAACAGGCTGTCTTCCTGCAACACGGCCGCGATCTGGCGGTGGAAGCTCTTGTAGCCGAAGCGATGGAGCGGGACGCCGTCGATCAGCAGCTCGCCGCCTTCCGGTTCGACCAGGCCGAGCATGATCTTCAGCAAGGTCGACTTGCCGCCGCCCGAAGGCCCCGTGATCGCCACATGCTCACCCGCGTCGATGGTGAGATTGACCCCGCGCAGCACATAGGGGTCGCTCACCGAATACCGATAGTGGATGTCGCGCAGTTCGATGTTGCCGATCAGATCGGTCATCGCATCGGTATCGGAACTGAAGCTGCGATCCTCGTCCGACAGGGCAATGTCCGACAGGCGCTCGAGGTGCAGGCTCAGCATCTTGAACTGGATCGCCTGATCGATCAATGCGGCGGACTTGGTGATGAACTGGTTCTTGTACGCCATGTAAGCGAACACCATCCCGACGCTGAAGCCCGCGCCATCGATCACGAAGCCGATCGCGAGCCAGATGGTGACGATGTTCTCGAGCCCGAAAATCAGCAGATTGGCCGAGGATTGCCAGATGCCGATGCGCGACAGGCGGACGTTGCTGTTGACGGAATCGGTCAACCGGGTCTGCCAGAAGGCATGGCGCAGCGTCTCGCGACCGAACAGCCGCAACGTCACCATGCCGCGCAGCGTTTCGATCATTGTGGACTGTTCCTTGCCGGCGGTGTGGATCGCCGCCTCCTGCGCCTCGCGCTGGAAGGAAAAGGTGATGAACCGCGCCGCGCCGTAAAGCACGAAGGCCACGACCGCGATCAAGGCCAGCAGGGGGCTGTAATAGAACATTACCGCCAGCGTGAAGATCGCCATGACCCCGTCAACCAGCGCGGCAACAGCACCCTGGGTGAGAAGGTTCTGGATCGGCGTGATCGACTGAAAGCGGGAGAGGATATCGCCGGTGTGGCGCTTTTCGAACCATTCGATCGGCAGCCGGAACAGCCTTCGTGCGACATTGGTTGCCAGGGCAAAGCCCACGCTCGCACCAGCGGTCATCAGCACGAAGGATCGCAGCAGGCTGGCAACCACGTTGATCAGCGTGAACAGCCCGAAACCGACCGCCAGCACGGTGAGCAGGTCACTGTCGAGCGCCGGCAGGGCGCTGTCGAGGGCGACCTGCATGTAGTAAGGCATCGCCAGAACGAAGATCTGCAGCACCACGCTCAAGAGCAGCACCTGCGCAAGCGCGCGCTTGAGGCCGGTCATGCTCTGCCACAGCTGCGACATTTGCAGCCGTTCGCGCAGGGACTGCCGGTTGAAATCGTTGCTGGGGCGCAGTTCCAGGGCAACCCCGGTGAAGTGGTCCGACACCTCGGACAGCGGCATCCAGTTGGTGCGACCGTCGGGGTTATGGATCAGCGCCTTGCCGCCTTTCACCGCCTCGATCACCACGTAGTGATTGAGATCCCAGTGGAGGACCGCCGGCATGTGGAGGTTGCCCAGCTCTTCAAGCGGCAGCTTCACCGCGCGCGGGGTCAGCCCGATATTGTCAGCGAGGTTGATCAGGGCGCGCAGCGGAGCGCCGCGCATTGACGGGGAATAGCGCCGCCGCATGGTGCCCAGATCGATGTCGAGGCCATGGTAGTTGGCCACCATCGTCAGACTGGCGAGACCGCATTCGGCGACTTCCGTCTGGCGGATCAGCCTGACCCGGCTACGGCTCATGAAGCCCAGATCGAGTTCCATCTCAGCGCCTCCGCACAGCAAACAGGGGTTCGAACAGCCACTCGATCAATGACTGCTTTTCGGTAATGATTCGCGCGGTGAGCGACATCCCGGGCACCAGCTGCTCGCGCCGTCCGAAGGCGACGACCTCGGGATTGTCGATGTCCACCACCACCGGATAGG
>JACESM010000225.1 GCA_013911835.1 Porphyrobacter sp.
CGCCGGCATAGCCGATGAACCAGGCGTCGCGATTGTCCTGGGTGGTGCCGGTCTTGCCATAGGCGGGCACCGGCAACTGCGCGGCCTTGCCTGTGCCCGAGGCAATCACCGCGGCGAGCATCGCGCGCATGTCGGACAGCACCCGGCGGTCGATCGGAGTGCGCTCCTCCCCGTCTGCCGCATTATCGGCAGAGGGCGGCAGGCCGTAGGGTGACACCCGCACTTCCCCAGCCGCAATCCCGGCATAGGCCGCGGTCATCGCCAGCAGCGAAGTCTCCGCCGTGCCGAGCGCGAGCGAGGGGTTCATCTCGACCTTGTCGGTGATCCCGAAAGCGCGGGCCGTGTCGACCACCGCATCGGGCCCCGCCGCCTCGAACAGACGCACCGCCGCGACATTGCTCGACCGGGCGAAAGCCTCGGTGAGGGTGATGTCCCCGCCATATTGCCCGTCGCCGTTCCCCGGGCGGTAGTCGCCGCTGGTGATCGGCGCGTCCGAGATGCTCGAGGCAGCGCGCATCCCGTTCTGGAGCGCGGTGACATAGGTGAACAGCTTGAAGGTCGAGCCCGTCTGGCGGCGGCCATCAACCGCGATGTTGAACTTGGCGCGCGTGTAGTCGCGCCCGCCGATCATTGCCGCGACCTCGCCATTGGGCCGCATCGCTACCAGTGCGACCTCGGCTCCCGGCACCGGCGCCTCCCGCGCCACGTCCTGCGCGGCCTGCTGGAGCACGCTGTCGAGCGTGGTGGTGACCTGCTGCGGCTGGTAGCTCAGCCCCACCCGGGCACGGGCATCGCCGATCACCCAGTCGGCAAAGTAGAACCCGGTACGCTCTTTCTGCGCGACCCTGATGTCGAGTTCGGCGATGCTGGGCACACCATCCGGCCCGGCTGGCAGATAGCCTGCATCCTGCATCGCCTGGCCCACCCGCTCCGCGCGCTTGCGCGCGTTCGCCTCGTTGGTGACAGGGTCATAGCGGCTCGGCGCCTGCACCAGCCCTGCCAGCATGATCGCCTGCGGCAAGGTCAACCGTTCGGGCTGGCGGCGGAAGTAATGGAGCGAGGCGGCACGCAGGCCATAGACCCGCTTCCCGAACTGGACCATCGACAGATAGCGCGAAAGGATCTCGTCCTTGGTCAACCACAGCTCGAGCCACATCGCGATGGCCATCTCTTGCAGCTTGCGCGAGTAGCCGGGGTAGGGCCTTTTGGTCTCGGGATCGATCAGATAGGCGTTCTTGACCAGCTGCTGGGTGATCGTCGAGCCCCCGCCATATCCGGTCCACGCCGCTCGCGCGATGCTGACGGGGTCGATCCCGATATGCGAGCGGAACCGGCGGTCCTCGATGGCGTAGAATGCCTCGGCGACATGGGCGGGGAGCTTCTCGACCGCGACCGCATCATCCATGATCGCCCCGTCATAGGCGAAAACGCGCCCGTCACGGGTCAGCAATTCGATGCGGCCGGGCACGATTGGCTCGGCCGATTTTGCGATCGGAACGGTCCACCAGAGCCAGATCGTCAATAATGCGACAAATACGACAGAAGCCGCGAGGGCGGCGAGCAGTATGCGGCGCAATAACGCGGCCGATGACCTGCGCCGGGCGCCAAGTCCCGTCCCATCATGATTCGCTTCCAGCAGCATGGTGAAAGAATCGCGCGCCCCTTCATGCGGAAGGTGACGGCGGATCATGTTGGAGTCAAACCGATTTAGTCGGATTAGTTGCCATGAAATAACCACTATTGCATTCGCACACGGATCGTGACCTTCACGTGTCAATCGGCCGCGCCGTGCTGAAGCGTTGCTGCGCGCTCAGTCGCGGCGCTTGAGCCGGATCACCTCCCACGCAAGGCTGGAGGGGTTGCCGCCTTCGCGCCGCACCTCAGAATCGATGCACCGCTGGCGAACCGAGCGGGTGTCAGCCATGCCCTTCCGCTTTTGCGCTGTGCCCCGGCACAGAAACCGCGCCCGCAAAGCTGATCAAGATAAGCTACCCGCGCCGGAAGCGCTTGCCGCAAGGCGGCTCGATCAAGGCTCCACCGAAAGGGCGAAGACGATGCGATGGCAATATTCCGCGCCCGGTTCCAGACGGATGGTGCCGAAGGCCGGGCGGTTGGGGGTGTCGGGGAACATCTGCGGCTCCAGCGCCACGCCGTCGCCCATGCGATAGGCCTGCCCGCGCTTGCCGATCAGGCTGCCATCGAGGAAATTGCCCGAATAGAACTGCACCCCCGGCTCGGTCGACAGCACCTTCAGCACGCGGCCCGATGCAGGGTGGGCAAGGCGGGCGAGGAGGCGCGGCGCGCTCGCGCGCTCGCGGGCGATCACCCAGCTATGGTCGTAGCCGTGGCCGATGCGGATCTGGTCATGGGCGGTGTCGCGCACCCGCGCGCCGATCATCCGGGGCGCGCGGAAATCGAAGGGGGTGCCTGCGACGGGGGCGAAGTCGCCGGTGGGGATCGCGGCCTCATCGGTGGGGAGGAAGTGCTCGGCCGGGATGGTCAGCACGTGGTCCATCGCCCCGGTGGCAGCGCCTTCGCCCGCGAGGTTCCAATAGGCGTGGTTGGTCATGTTGACGAGCGTCGGCCGGTCGGAGGTCGCCCGGTAGGTGATGGAGAGCGCGCCGTTATCGTCCAGCGCGTATTCGGCCATGACCTGCAAGGTGCCCGGGAAGCCCTGATCGCCATCGGGGCTGGTGTGGGCGAGCCGGACGAAGGGCGCGGGCCTGTCGCCGGTCTCGACGATTGCCCACAGCGCCTTGTCAAAGCCGCCCGGCCCGCCATGGAGCGCGTTCGGCCCGTTGTTGCAGGGCACGCTGTATGCGGTGCCATCCAGCACGAAGCGCCCGCGCGCGATGCGGTTGGCGACCCGGCCGACGCTCGATCCGAAATAGGCGGTGCTGGCGAGGTATTCGGCCAGCGTCGCATGGCCGAGCGTCACGTCGGCCAGCGCGCCGTCGCGGTCCGGCACGATCATCGCCTGAAGGCCCGCGCCATAGGCGATCACCGTCGCGCTGGCCCCATGCGCATTGGCGAGCGTCACCGCATCGACCGCGCGGCCATCGGGCAGGTGGCCGAACAGTCGGCGGTGCACGCCTGGCGCGAGGGGGGCGGGAAGCGGTGCCGTCATGGCCCGCTCCTTCGGGCGATAATCGCCCCCGCGCAAGCCTGACAGCGGGCGCCGGGGGCGGTTCCCTCTGCCTCAGATATTGATGCTGGTCGGGATCAGGCTCGGCTGGAGATAGGGGTAGGGGCGCAGACGGTTCGCGTTGCGCGCGGCGATGCGCGCGTCGATGCTGGCAAGGGCCGCCTGGAACTGCGGCAGCGGGCCCTCCGGCGCGGTCACCCGCGGATCGGCGAACCACGGCGCATAGGGCCAGTTGGTGCTGCGATAATCGCCGAGCGCGCGGTAATGCAGCGAGCCGAGCAGCTCGAGCACGTTCAATTGCTCGAGCGCCAGTGCCATCGGCGGCATCATCGCCAGCCACTCGGGCTTGGTCTGCCCGCCCTGCGACGCAGGCGCGCTCTGCCAGCCTGCGCCGGTCACTGCCGGAGCGAAGGCCATGATGTCCTTCTGCGGGAAGTTGACCGCGGCGTGCTGCGCGCTCGCGGTGAAGATGATCATGGTGCAGGCATCGACCAGCGCCTTGACGCTGCCGATCGGCCCGAAACCCTTGACCTTCGCCTCCGTCGAGACGCACGCCGCCCATGCGGAAAGCTCCGTATCGGCCTGCACATCGGCATCGCTGGCGTAGTAGAGGCCGATATAGCCGCGCACCCAGCCGTGGATCGCCTCCCACACCAGCAACCCGTCGTCGCGATAGGGGAAGTCCGCGAGCGACGAGCCCGGCCCGACCCCGCGCGCGGCGAGATCGTGGGGGAGCATCTTTGCAGTGAAATCGAAATCGAGCCGCGCCGCGACCGCCAGCTCCTGCGTCGAATGGATCGTACCGGCAAAGATGTGGTCGATCGGCCCGTCGGGCGCGATCAGCGAGGTCGCGGCAGCCTCGTTGATGAACAGCGTGCCCTCGAAATGCGGCACCAGCAGCGCCCAGACCGGGTGGACGGTCGCAAGGTGGCGGTGGGTTGCCATGGCGACGCCCTCGATCACGAGGTGCGTGCGCCCGAGGTGAGCGACGAGTTCGTGATAATTACCGTCGGCCACTTGCACGGCGAGCTTCGCCATCTCCCAGCCCCACAGGTCAGCTTCGACCACCGAGGGGGTGAGGATCGGCCATTCATCGGGATCCTGCCCGCACTGGATCGCGACCGGCACAAGGCTCGCCCCGCCCGGCGGCACGGCGAACAGCGCGAGCGGCTGCCAGGCATATTTGGCCAGCCCGCCCCAGCTGCCATCCTGCAGCATGGCGAGCACGGCATAGTCGAGCATGAACAAGCGGCCCTCGGCCAGCGCATCGGCAAGCGTGTCGCCGTTTACCACAGCGGCATATTGCGCTTCGGTCAGGGGGAAATTGGCGGGGAGCGCGTCGCCCACGCTTGCGATCAGCATCGCATTCGGACCCTGCACCCGCAGCGCGGCGAACTCGCCGTCGTCCTGGAAATTCCACGCGATCCCCGGCAGCGGCAGGGTGTCGAACAGCGCGCGGTAGGCATCGAGACTGGCAGGCAGGTTCGCGCCGAGGCCCTGTGCGTCGTCGATCTTCATCAGCTCTTCAAGCCGCGCCTTGTGCGCCTTGAGGGTGGCGATACGGGTGTCGTATTCGGCCCGTGCAACCGCCGCCTCGAGATCGTGGACCAGATGGCCGAGGAAGCTCTCGTGCTGGGACACGGGCGCTTTGGCCGGGGCGACCAGCGCCGCGACCTGCGCTTCGATCGCATCGCATTCGGCCTGCAAGGCCTCGTATCGGGCGCGCGGGGAATCGAGTTCGCCGCGGTCGACCCCGCCCAGCTTCACGGCGAGCGCATTGCGCACGATCTTGAGGCTTATGCCGATCAGGAGGCCCCACCACTGGAGCGTCGGCCAATTGTCGAGCGGCACCGATTTGGCCAGCGGCACGCCGGGGAGAGTGGCCACCTGGTCGTCCCAGACGTAGACCTGCTGGCTCGCCGCCAGCTGCGCGGCGCGTGCGGCCTTCTGGGCATGGGTGTCGTTCTGCGGCAGGCTGGGTGCAGCGGGCGGGACGGGCGCGCACAGGGTTTCGGCATGCGGGACGACAGGCGACTGAAAGCTCATGAAGGCGCTCCTCGGATCAGACCCGG
>JACESM010000226.1 GCA_013911835.1 Porphyrobacter sp.
GGTGGTGAAGCGCAAGCACGAGCCCGCCCCGCGCGTGGTCGCCTGCACGCTGCTGCCCTACGATCCGGGCTTCGACCTCGGCGCGAGCCTGATCGAGGCGAGCGGGCCGGTTGCGCTCAACCATCCCCACTGCGCGCGCTTCTGCGTGCTGGGCGGCGCGTCATGCACTGCCTAGCGAGACCTTGATTCGGCCGGGCGACAGTAGGGATCACTTGGCGGCAAGTGACGCAGACACTGGCCCGATTTGCGCAATGTAGCGTTCTGCGCGGCGGCGTTTGTTCGCAGCGGGGTGGAAATGGTGTCTCGGCCGACCGCCCGCTTGCACGCATCGGTGCGGCCCTCGATGCCATTGGCTATCGCTTGCCGCCTGCGTCCGCCATGCGGGCCGCGCGGGCCAGCGCTGTCAGCCGGGCCTTGCTCGCCGCAGGGCCGGACAGGGCCGCGACCAGTTCGACCGTGCGGGTCGTGCCGCGCAGGTAATTGACCGTGACCCGCCGGACATAATGGCCAAGCTCTGGCGCATAGTCCCACTCGCGCTGCTCGATCAGCCGCATGGTTGTGGGGGAATAGCGGTCGCACTTGACGGGGATCGCCTCGTAGGTGCCCGCCATCACGGTGAAGGCCTTGGGCTTTCCGGTCTTGCACACCCACAGGCTGACCGAGCGTCTGAGCCCGGCCTGGGCGTTGGCCTTCGTTTCGGTGACCACCCGGAAGCGCGCAGACTTGCTCTTGCCGATCGGCCAGAGCGCGTCGGGATTGCCGCGCACCTCGCGCCGCCCGGTTGCCCGGCCACTGCGCCATTCCAGCACCGGCACCACGAAATTGCGGCTGCGCTTGTAGCTCGCGCCTGACAGGCCGGCCCAGGTGAGGCGCTCTCCCTCGGCAGCGACAACCCGCTCGACCCGGCCGTCGGAGAAGACGAAGGCATCGCCGGGTTCGTATTCGGGAAGCGGCACCGGCGGCGGGGCAGCGACTGCGACCGCTGCAGTGGCCATCATGCCGAAGAGGTAAGGCCAGCTCATGGCTGGGCTCCCACAAGGCCCGCGCCATAGACCGGATCGCGCCCGCGCGCGCCAAGATCGCGCGCCTCGGATTCAAGCGCGCGGATTGCCTTTTGCGCAGCGGCGGGATCGGGTCTGGCGATCTGCCGCGCGAGCCTTGCCGCGACCACCGGGGCGGCAAAGGAGGTGCCGGTCGCATCGCGCACCTCGCCCTTGGCGTCGATCGCCGGGACAGCCACGCCGCGTGCGGCGAAATCGACATGCGCGCCGCGGTTGGCGTAGCGATAGACCCGGTTCTGCGCATCGACCGCGGTCACGCCGACGACATTGTCATAGGCCCCCGGAAACACGGGCGGAGCCGCAGGGCCATCGTTCCCGGCCGCCGCCACGATCACATGGCCGCGCTTGGTGATACGCGCGATTGCGCCTGCCACTGCCGGATTGCGCGGGCCTGACAGGCTGATGTTGATCACCGGCACGCCCTGCGCCGCGAGCCAGTCAAGCGCCTTGATCAGCGCGAAGCTCGATCCGGCGGATTCGCGCGGGCCGGCGAAGATGTCGGCGACGAAGATCTTGGTGCGCGCCGCCGGATCGGCCTTGGTGCCCGCCATCAGGTGGGTCACCGCGGTGCCATGCAGGCGCGCCTCGGCGATTTTGCCGTTGAAGGCGCGCTGGCTCAGCGTGACGTGCTTGAAATAGGCGAGCCCTGTCGCGATCCCCGTGTCGATCAGCCCGATCTGGCAGCCGCAGGCGACGCGCTGCGGCAGGCTTGCCTCCTTGCGGCGCTTCGTTTGCACCGACGAGCTGTCAAACAGGTGGTTGTAGCCGATGGTATCGGGATCGGCGACCGTCTCGAGCGAGTCGAGCGCGGCCTCGTCGGCGATCCGGGCGGGGCCGCGCAGCAGCAACACCGTGCCATCGACCGAGGCGAGCTTTTCGCTGGCGATCACCTCGAAGCCGCCAGCCTTGAGTTCGGCGAGGTCTGCCGCAGTCAGATCGAGCGCGACAAATTCGCCGCGGCGATAGCGGAAACCGTCGCTATCGGTGTCGATCCGGTCGCGCTCGTCGTTCACGGCGCGCTCGGTCTCGGTCTCGCCGCTGGGGAGCAGCCACTGGCCGGGGTCATCATCGAGATCGCCTGCGCCGTCATCGGTGTCGCCGCGATCATCGGTGATGTCGTCGCCATCATCGTCGCCGCCGGACGCGCCGCCATCGTCATCAGCCGCGTCGTCGTCGTCGTTGCCGCCATCGTCGCCGCCGTTCGCGCCGTCGTCATCGCTACCGGTATCGCCGTCATCATCGCCGCCGTTCGCGCTGTCGTCATCGGCACCGGTTGCGCCGTCATCATCGCCGGCCCCGCCTGCGCCATCGTCGTCCCCGCCGGCATCATCACCACCAGCGTCGTCATCGCCGCCCGCATCGTCGTCTCCGCCAGCATCGTCTCCGCCAGCATCGTCGCCGCCGACATCGTCACCGCCGACATCGTCTCCGCCAGCATCGTCTCCGCCAGCATCGTCTCCGCCAACATCATCTCCGCCAGCATCGTCTCCGCCAACATCATCTCCGCCTACATCATCTCCGCCTACATCATCGCCGCCGACGTCGTCGCCGCCGACATCGTCCCCACCAACGTCGTCGCCACCGCCGGGGTCCTGATCGTCGGGGTCGGCGACGTCGTCGTCTTCACCGGCATCGTCATCGCCGTCATCGTCGTCATCGCCCACGTCCTGCGCGGCGAGCGAGGCGTAGCCGTCCCACGAGGTCGGGCCGAGCGCCAGCCCCACCATCAGCAGACATGCGATGATAACCCGCGTTTGCATCGAGAGCCCCTTGTGTCCCCAGACCCACAAAGCCGGGATGACTGTTTCGTTCCTGATCTCGCTAGATACGAAACTGGCTGTTCTTTTATTCCCCCGTCCTGTCTATGGGCGGAATATTGCCACCAGCTGAACCGTTGAGCCCATGAACCGCCCGATGAACCCGGACGATGCGACAAGGCAGGCGCTGATCGCGCTGATCCCCCGCCTGCGTCGTTTTGCCCGGGTGCTGACGGGGTCGATCGCCGATGCCGATGATGTCGTGCAGGCGGCGCTGGAGAAAGCGATGGTCAACTTGGATCAATATCAGCCCGGCACCCGGCTCGATTCGTGGGTGTTCCGGATTGCCCGCAACCACTGGGTCGATGACCGGCGCCGGGCGCACAACCGCATGGGCCATGACGACATTGGCGAGATGCTCGATCTGGCCGGCGATGACGGCGTGGCGGTGGTCGAGGCCAGCGCCGAGGCGCGGATGGTGCGTGCGGCGGTGGACAGCCTGCCGCCCGAACAGCGCGATGTGGTCGCGCTGGTGATGCTCGAGGAGCTGAGTTATCGCGAGGCGGCTGACATGCTCGGCCTGCCGATCGGCACCGTGATGAGCCGGCTGTCGCGCGCCAAGGCGGCGCTGGCGAAGCGGATCGCAGCCGAAGGGACAGTGCAATGAGCGCGCCTTTCACTGATGCGCAGCTTGCCGCCTTCCTCACCGGAACGCTCGAGGACGAGGCGCTGATCGATGCCATCGAGGCGGCGATCAATGCCGATCCGGCGCTGGCGACACGCGCCGAGGCGCTGGCTTCGGCAGAGCCCATGGACGCTGCGGTGCGCGAGGCCTTTGCCCCGGTGCTGGACGCGCCCGTGCCCGATCGCCTGATCGCGGCGGCAACCCCGCGCGCGGCAGAGGTGGTCGATCTCGCCGCCGCGCGCGCGGCAAAGTCTGCTGCGCCGCTGCCGACGCCTGCCAATGACACCGGCCGCAGCAGCTGGCGCTGGCCGCAATTCGGCGCGATGGCGGCGAGCCTGGCGCTGGGCGTTCTGATCGGCGGCCCGCTGCTCAAGGGCGGGGCCGAGGCACCTGCGGGCGGAAGCCTGGTGCTCGCCAGCGCCGATCTCACCGCCATGCTCGATTCTGCGCCGAGCGGTCAGAAGACCGATCTGGCCGCGCTGGGCGAGGGCGAGGTGGTGCTGACCTTCCGCAACGCCGATGGCCAGCTGTGCCGCCAGTTCCTGATCGAGGGCGCGGGCGGGACGACCAGCGATGCGCTCGCCTGCGCGGGCAGCGGGGCGCAGAAGGAGTGGCAGATCGAGGCCTATGGCCGGCGCGCGGCTCCTGTCGGCGAGATGAAGCTCGCCGGCGGAGATGCCGCCCCGGCGGTGGTCGCAGCGGTCGATGCGATGATCGACAGCGATCCCCTAACGGGCGCCGACGAGCTCGCCGAACTCGGGAATAAATAGGCGCGGGGCCGCGACAACAAAAAGCCCGGGCGACCAGCGGGTCGCCCGGGCTTTTTCGTGTGCCCTGCGCCGGTCAGGCGTCAGATGGTGAACAGCACCTCGACCACGCTGGCGAAGCCGCTGTCGGTGGCGATCAGGAACCGCTCCTCACGGAACGACACCACATCGGCACGGATCTGGATGTTGGGGTGCAGCTGGTAGAAGCCGCCGACGCCGATCAGCCGGTTTTCGCGGTCAGAGGCCCTGGTGTACGCGACGCTGCCTGCCACGCCCCACTCGGGCGTCACCCAGCCGACGCCGCCATTCACCTCCCACTGGTCGAACCCGCGCTCGAGCCGGTTGGAATCGCCGCGATCCACATAGGCCGCTCCGATCCGCAAGGGGCCGCGGCGGGCCTCGGCGCCCACGCTCCAGCTGTTGAGGTCGGCGCGGGTGGTAACCGGATCGGCCTCACCAATTGCATAGCCGCCGCTTGCGCCCAGAATCCAGTCGCCCACCGGCCGCTGGTATTGCACCCCGAACTCGAAGGCGTCGTTGACGTCGATCCGGTCGCGCAGGTCCACCGCATCGGCGTTGCGCCGCACCTTGGGCGAATAGGATACGCCCCCGCGCAGGCCGCCCACCGGGGGCGAGAGGTAGATCACCTTGAAGGCGTCCTGCGTGTCGAGCGCGCGCAGCAGCGCCTGCGTCCCGGCATAGCGCGAGAACTCGCCGCGCACCTGCCCCAGCGCCACCAGCGGTGCGGCAAAGGCGAGGGTATCGGCCGGACCGTCCTGCAAGCCCACTTCGATCCGCCCGTAATCGCTGGCGACAAAGCCGTAGATTTCGCCCGCTTCCAGCACTTCCGAAGCACGGCGGCGGCTGTTCTGTTCGACATTGGCACCGATGATGATCCCGCCGGGCGAGGTCCACTGGGCATTGAGCCGCGCGAACAGATCGACCT
>JACESM010000227.1 GCA_013911835.1 Porphyrobacter sp.
ATCCGCACACGCTTGAGGCGCAGGCGCTCGTATAGGGCCGCCACCCGCGCAGGTGCGACCGCGGCGACGATCGCCTGAAGGGCAGCGGCATCCTCCAGCCCCTGACAGGCCCCCTGGCCAAGATTGGGCTCCATCGGCCCGATCGGGCATCAAGGCAGTGACTGGCTGGGTGCGCATCAGAAACCAGTAGCGGCGGTTGTCTGGCAGCTCCAACACGCCGAACCGCTGGTGTCTGCCCCAATACTCCGCCGCGACCCCATCAAGCCCGAGCCCCGCGACCCGGCCCGACAGCGCCAGCACGCCGCCGTAGCCCGCATAGGAGGGCGGTGCGCCGGTGTTGCTCGGCGCGCGGATACCGCCTGCGTCGACCACCAGATCGCAGGCGAGCACCTCTCCGTTCGTCAGCGTCACACGCCCCGTGGCGACATCACCGACCTCGCAGCCGAGCCGCAGCTGACCCGGCCCCAATGCCACCAGCAGCGCATTCTGAAGCGCGGTTCGGGCGCCAGAAGCGCAGTGTCGGGGAGGGGGCGGGAGAGGATCGGCGCTCCGTCCTGCGTTGCCAACAGCATCCGCCGGATCGGCGCGGCCGCAGCAGTGATCGCGACCAGGATGCCGAGGGATTTGAGACGGCGCAGAATGACGCTTCGCTATGCCCGACGGCAGGCGGAGCTATGGTCTTCGATCGTCGCATTTTGGGACTTACCCGTCGTTTGTGAGCGCCATGTCGAACGACTGACTTCACCGGAAGCCGACATCAAGGGTTCAAGTGCAGCCCTGGCGTATCGGCGCCTCAGACGGCGCGGGGTCGTTGCAGCTTATCCAAAATAGAAGGGGCTTTTCCTGTGACCGCATTGGTCTGACGATCAAGAGTCACGAGGCAAAACGCCTGCGCTTCAATTTCTCAAAAGAAAGGCGGCCACAATATGTGACCGCCTTCAGTTGTCGCTCCGCCGCTTATCGGGACAACGCGGCGAAGCTCGGGGCAGGTGCTTTATTCGGTCGTAGCGTCGGTGGCCGGAACAGGTTGAGCATTTTCGGCAACCGCATTGCCGCTGGCGTTACCAGCCACCAATGCATTGCCCGAGGCGCTGAACATGCCAGCGGGCAGCGTGCGGGTCACATTGCCCTGCTTGACCACAACCTGCTCGACTTCGCCGCGACCATTGGCGACAATCTGGCGGACTTCGCCGAGTGAGGCGCCTTCAGGCGTCATGACTGGCATGCCCGGGGCGACAGTGGCAGTGCCCTGACCTGCGGCAGCAGCCGAACCGGCGACCGCGAGGAGCGGGTTAGCAAACAATGCAGAGCCGTTACCCTCGCTGACCGGTTCGACTGCGAGCCTCGCCGATCTTGTGGTCCCGTCGATGGCCGGCATGGCCAATGCAACCGGCAACGGATCGGCCGAGCCGCTGCCATTACCATTCACCGCACCCGCAGTTGGCAGAGACGGCATTCCCGGCATCGGCATGTTCGAGACCATCCCGGTCGCCGTACCAGAGGCCGTGCCGGCTGCATTGGCGGCCAGTCCCTGCGCGCCTTGTGCGGCGGGCATTACCACGCTGGTGACGCTATCGGTTCCGATGAGCTGAGCATTGGCT
Organism: Porphyrobacter sp.; assembly: GCA_013911835.1. Lineage (GTDB taxonomy): Bacteria > Pseudomonadota > Alphaproteobacteria > Sphingomonadales > Sphingomonadaceae > Erythrobacter. Next base: position 1,602 of record JACESM010000227.1, read on the forward strand.
GACCCCTGCCCATTGGCTGATCCGTTGCCGGTTGCATTGGCCATGCCGGCCATCGACGGGACCACAAGATCGGCGAGGCTCGCAGTCGAACCGGTCAGCGATCCGCTCGCGTTGCGATCCGCCGCAACCGTGCCTCGACGCGCATCGACGGACTGGCTACCGTTTGTGGAAGCGGAGCCGTTGACAGTGCTGTCGACAGTGCCGCGTACGGTGCGCGAGGTGCGATCAATTGTGCTGCCGATCGTGGGGCGGGTTGTGGTGTCGAGCGTGCCGCCGATGGAGCCACCAAGACCGCCCCCAAGACCGCCGCCACCGCCGAGCAGCTGCGCTTGCCCGGTAGCGGGCATGAGAGCGAGAACGCTGGCGGCCAGAATGAACTTCTTCATGTGCGTATCCTTTCGTCAGTTCCAGCGAGCCGGTATGTTTGCTCGCTCGAAAGGAAAACGGATGCGCTATTGAATTTAATTCATGCCCGTTCGAGAAATCTCATTTTTTCTTGCCGCAGCCACCACACAGTAGTCCGCGGCCGAAAATTTCGTCGACCCCTTTTGTACCGAGATCGCGCGCTTCCGCGTCGAGGGTCGCACGCCAGCGCTGCCCGGTAGGGAGCGCCGCTGCAACGCGGGCCGCCGCCAGAGGGGCCGCAAAGCTGGTGCCGCGCCACAAGCGACCACGCCCCTTTGCGTCGATCGCATAAACCTCAGCCCCAGGGGCGGCATAATCGAGATGCAAGGCGCGTCCAGCTTCGATCAGCGCCCGGCCCTTTCTATCTGCCCCGGTGATCGCCAGCACCCCCTCATAGGATGCGGGATAGGCAGGCGGAGCAGCAGGCCCGTCATTGCCGACTGCCGCCACAACGATGATCCCGCGCGCGCGGACTGAATTGATCGCGCGTTCCACCAGCGGGTTACGCGGCCCGACCAGACTGATCGTAATCACCTTGCAGCCGCTCGAACTCAGCCAACCAAGCGCTTTGGAAATCGCCAGGGCGTTGCCTCCTGCGGGATCTTAGCCATAAACATCGGCAACCCAGAGTTTCTTTATGCCAGTAGCGCGCAGAAGGCTTGCCACCGCACTTCCGTGATCGGAAGCAAAAGGCGCACCCTTTGCAAAGCCTTTGGTGGCTGAGACCGCCACGGCCGTTCCCGGGGCGCCATCGATTACCCCGACAGCAGCATTGATCGGCGCGGTTTGAGCAGCGGCAAGCGAGATTGCCGCAGGTGTTGCCACCGTCACAGAGGTAGACGCTTCCGCTTCGAAGTGCAGATTATCGGCACTCAGCTCAAGCTCCGAAACAAGCTGCGCAGCACGGGCCTGGGCCTCGGCAAGTGAAAGCCCTGCCGGAGCGCGGAGCCGGACGACCTCAATGCCCAGCCCGGCGATCTGCTCGCGACCGAGCAGTCGGAAACCCGCTTGCTCAAGTGGTACAAGCTGCGCTGCGCTCGCGTCGATTGCCAGCAATTCACCTCGGCGCGCCAGATCGCCCGCCGCATCGCGTTCAATCACGTCGCTGTTAAGTCGGAGGAGGCGCGCCAGGGTTTGATCGCGCAATTGCCGCAACCGACGCGCCTCTCGCACCGTCAAACGGTCGGCGTTAGCCAATGTGTCTTCCAGCGTTCCTGTGGGATTGCCGACAACCCCGCCGACATCTGGCAGGCGCGGCAATTGTAGCTGGGCAGAGACGTGCCCATCCATCAATCCGGCCAGTGCCAACACGGCAAGAATGGTGGGCAGATGCGGGCGCATGGCTGTTTCCTTCGGTTATTTCGTCTTAAGCATGGATGAAACGAACGCCGCCAGCCGTTTCATCCAACAGAAAGGCACATTACGCTGTCCAGAAGCTTCGAACAGCAAGCGCTTGAGCTGCTGCCGCGATTGCGGCGGTTCGCGATCGGCCTTGCCGGTTCGCCTGCCGATGGCGACGATCTGTGCCAGATGACCATAGAGCGCGCTCTGTCCCGCCGCGACCAGTGGCAGGAGGGAACCCGGCTCGATAGCTGGATGTATCGGATCATGCGCAATATCTTCATTGACGAACGACGGGCAAGTACGCGCCGCGGCGAAACCTTCGTGGACGAGGAGGCAGGGCTTTCGGTCGGAGCGGATGGCGGCCAGGAGGCGCGGGTCGAGCTATCGATGGTCGATCGCGCTATGGCCCGGCTCCCCGAAGACCAACGCGAGGCGGTGCTGCTGGTGATGGTCGAGGGCTATTCCTACAAGGAGGCTGCCGCCATCGTCGATTGCCCGGTCGGCACGCTCAACTCACGGCTGGTGCGCGGACGCGATGCGCTGATGGCGATGCTGGAGGCGGTTCAATGAACATCTCTGATGAAACTCTTGCTGCCTATGCCGACGACGAACTCGACGGGGCTGAGAAGGAACGGGTGGCTGCGGCGGTAGCAGCCGATCCGGCGCTGGTTGCCAAAATCGAGGCGTATATTGCGCTCAAAGCGCGCCTCGGAGCGCACTATGCGCCCTTGGCCGAACAGGCGGTGCCGCCGCATCTCGCCGCGCTGCTCGTCGGCGCGCAGGACAAGGACGATCGAAACAGCGGCGAAGTGATCAGTTTTGCCGCCGCACGTCAGAAGCGCGGGCTGGTGCCCGTGCTGCGGCGCTGGGGGCCGATTGCTGGGCCTGCGCTTGCCGCATCGCTGGTGCTTGCTGTGCTTCAGCCGTGGAAAGGTGGTAACCCCGAAGGCTATGCCGATCCGGCGCTCGCGACCGCGCTCGAGACCCAGTTGGCAGCCAATCAACCTGCCGGTGCCGAGACACGCATTCTGCTGAGCTTCGAACGTGAGAGCGGCGGATTATGCCGAGCATGGCGTGGCGAAACAGAAGGCGGGATCGCCTGCCGCGACGAAACCGGCTGGAAGATCGAGCAGCAATTCGCTCTTGGCGGCGCGCAATCGTCAGAGTTCCGTCAGGCAGGCAGTGAAGCCGATCTGCTAGCCGCCGCGCAGGACATGGCAGCCAGCGGCGCGCTCGACGCTGCCCAGGAACAAGCTGCAAGATATCGCAATTGGCAACCCTGAGGACAAAAAAGGGGCCGGCATTGCTGCCAGCCCCTTACCCCGTGTGCCTCAGAGAGCGGGGTTTGACGGATCAGTTGATGGTAACTGTGCCGCTGCGATAGCCGCGCTCGGCCATTTCCTCGATGTAGTGGATGCGTTCCTTGCGCAGCTCGCGGGCGTATTCCTCCCACGCATCGCGGAGATCCTCAATGTCGCTGGCACGGTTGAGGTCGGACCGCAGTTCCTTCTGCGCTTCGGTGATGTCGATGCGGTAATTGAACCACAGCTTGTTCTCGATACCTGCGATTGGCGCGTTGAAGATCAGCTGCTCTTCGTCGCGGGCCGCCTTCTCTTCGATCAAGCCAGAAATGGCGGCTTGGCCCGCCGTGGCAAGCAGGCCGATAGTGATGGCAGCAGCAATCTTGAAAGAATTCATGGCGTATCTCCGTTCGTGTGCCTCCCGGCGCTTCTCGGGCCGGTCGAAGGGGAAACGGATGGGGATGCGGGTTTAATTCAGTAATGCATGTCCACGCCGCAAAATCGTGCAGTCGGGCCGGCGAAATCCTGTTTTGCGCTGGCGGCACAT
>JACESM010000228.1 GCA_013911835.1 Porphyrobacter sp.
ATCCGGGTGATGCCGCAGTGCTGATCAATCTCGGGATCGCCTATGCCCGGATGGGTGACGAAACCCGCGCGCGCGACGCCTTCCGGCAGGCACTGGCCTGCGAGGAAGTGGTCGAGCTTGAAACCGCCGATGGCCTCGCGACCGATTCGCGGCGGCTGGCACGCAAGGCGCTCAAGATGCTGGAGCGCGGCGAATTCCGCGCCGCCGCCGCTTCGGCCGAGCAGCTCACTTTCCGCGATCGCTGATCGCGCTGTTTCGGGCCCGGGGCACGATTTCGCATTCTTGCGCGAAGAAAAGCCCCGGTAACCCGAACGCAAGCATATCGGGGCTTTCCTCGGACTGTCACCTGCCTGTCATTTAGGATAGACAAAGGGGGACATTCTGGAGGGCCGAGACATGATTCTCGCCGCGGCTTGCCGCGTCATGACAATTGCTGCGGGGGCCGGACTTGCTTTCGGCCATGCAGCCCAAGCGCGCGCCGACGTGCTGGAGCTCGACGCAGGCGGCGCACGCTGGGTGGCAGGCCCGCTCGCCGGGCGGGACGCTGCTCCCGCGCCGGTTGCCGCCGCCGAGCCCGCCTTGCCCGGTGAGGCGCCGCCGCTCCCGGCCTACGCCATCGCCGATCCCGCGCAGGCCGCCCGCGGCATTCCCCCGCGCTATGCCGCCAAGATCGCCGAGCTTTCGGTGCGTTTCGACCTCTCGCCCAGCCTGCTCGAAGCGCTGGTGTGGCAGGAAAGCCGCTGGAACGAGAACGCGGTCTCGCCGGTCGGCGCGCAGGGGTTGGCCCAGCTGATGCCGGGCACCGCGCGCTATCTCGGGGTCGATCCGCGCGATCCTTTCGCCAATCTCGAGGGCGGGGCGCGTTACCTGCGCGAACAGCTCGACCGCTTCGGCGGCGATCTCGAAAAGGCGCTCGCCGCCTATAATGCCGGCCCGGGACGGGTCGAGCGCGCGGGGGGCATCCCCAATATTCGCGAGACAAAGCAATATGTCGCCGCCATCATGGGGCGGCTGTCCAACCACGCGCGCGCACCGGGGCAATAGGCCCCCATGCCGCCGCACCGCTTTACGAGACCAGAGAAAGACATGATGCCGCAGTTCCGTATTCCCGCCCGCCTCGCTGCCGCGCTCGCGCTGTTTTCGGCCCACTCGGCCGCCTTCGCGCAAGCCGCCGATCCCGCGGGCTCTGGCCCGATCAACAATGCGCTGCTGTGGCTGCAAGGCACGCTGCTCGGCACGGTGGCGACCACCATCGCGGTGATGGCGGTGGCCGCGATCGGCTTCATGATGCTCACCGGCCGGATGAACTGGCGCTTCGGGGCAACCGTGATCATCGGCGTCTTCATCCTGTTCGGCGCGACCACCATCGTCGCCGGCATCCAGGCAGCGGCAGGCTAAGGGGCGGTTGATGAGCGACCTCGTCCGCAACCCCGTCCACCGCGCGCTCACCCGCCCGCAGATGTTCGCGGGCGTGACGATGAATTTCTTCATCATCAACATGATGGTGACGACGATCGCCTTCCTGATCCTGCGCAACCTGCTCATCACCAACGGGCTGTTCCTCGTCGGCTTCCTGATCGTGCCGCTGGTCATGCACGGGGTCGGCTATTTCGCTTCGCTGCGCGAACCGCGCACCTTCGACCTGTGGATCACCAAGGTTTCGAAGTGCCCGCGCGTGCCCAATTTCAAGCGTTGGGGGTGCAACTCCTATGCCCCGTAAATGGATCGGCGCCGCCGCGTGGAGCGCGAAGGAAGCGAAGGTCGGCGACCGCCTGCCCTATGCGCGCCTTGTCGACGAGAACACCGTGCTGCTGCGCGATGGATCGGTGATGAGCGCGATTCAGGTGCCCGGCCTGCTGTTCGAGACCGAGGATTCGGACGCGCTCAACGCCCATGCCGCGACTCGCGAGGTGATGCTGCGCTCGACGCTCGATGCGCGCTTCGTGATGTATCACCACGTCATCCGCCGCCGGGTGGAGGTGGAGCTCGAAGCCGAGTTCCCCGATGCCCTGTCGCGCCACATCGACGCGCGCTGGAAGCAGCGGCTGGCGGGCGGATCGCTGTTCATCAACGACCAGTTCGTCACCCTCATCCGTCGCCCCGCGCGCGGCAAGACCGGGCTGCCCGAGCGCCTGTCGAAGATGTTCTCCCGTGCCGGGCAGGACGAGCTTGAGGCTGATCCCAAGGACATCCGCTCGCTCAAGGCGGCGATCACCGGCCTTGTCGCCAGCCTGCAGAATTACGGCGCGGCGGTGCTGGGGGATTATTCGGTCCCCGACAGCGCCAACGGCGGGACCAATTCGGAAATGCTCGAGCTGCTCTCGGCGCTCTACAACGGCGAGATGCGCCCCGTGCGGCGGCCTTCGGACGACACCGACATCGGCCATATGCTCCCTTACCGCCGCGCCTCCTTCGGCCTCGATGCGATGGAGCTGCGCGGGTCGGCGGCGCCCGATTTTGCTGCGATCCTTGGGCTGAAAGACTACCCGGAAGCAACCTCGCCCGGCCTGCTCGACAACCTGCTGCGCTTGCCCTTCGAGATGGTCGTCACCGAAAGCTATGCGCCCAACGAACGCACCACCGCCAAGGAGCGCATCGACCTCGCGCTCAGGCGTTCGCGTTCGGTGGATGAGGAAGCCGCTGCCGAGCGTGCCGACATGCTCGCCGCGCGCGATGCGCTGGGCAACGGGGCGGTGGGCTTCGGCGACCACCACCTGACCGTGCTGGTGCGCGAGACCAACTTGCCGCGCCTCGATGACGCGATGGCCGCCTGCGCCGCCGCGCTTGCCGATACGGGCGCGATCGCGGTGCGCGAGGACACCAATCTCGAACCCGCCTTCTGGGCGCAGTTCCCGGGGAACGAGGAATATATCGTCCGCCGCGCGCTGATTTCCTCGGCCAATATGGCGGGCTTCGGCTCCTTCCACGGCTTTGCGCTGGGGCAGGCGAGCGGCAACCACTGGGGCGATGCGGTGACGCTGCTGGAAACCACCAGCGCCACCCCGTTCTTCTTCAACTTCCACCACGGCGACCTCGGCAATTTCTCGGTCATCGGGCCGAGCGGTTCGGGCAAGACCGTGGTGATGAACTTCCTCGCCGCGCAGGCGCAGAAGTTCAAGCCGCGCACCATCCTGTTCGACAAGGACCGCGGGGCCGAGCTGTTCATCCGCGGGATCGGCGGGCGCTATGACCGCATCGCGCCGGGGATGCCGACCGGCTTCAACCCGCTCGCGCTGCCCGATACCCCCGCCAACCGCGCCTTCCTGCGCGACTGGCTCGCGGTGCTGCTCAAGGCCGATGGGCCTGAGGAATTCGCGACGCTCTCGGCTGCGGTCGATGCGACCTATGCCAACGACCCCTCGCTCAGGCGTCTGCGGCACTTCAAGGAACTGCTTTCCGGCGCGCGCCGTCCGGAGCCGGGCGACCTTGCGGATCGCTTGGCGGCGTGGATCGGCTCGCCCTCAGGCGACGGCGGCGAGCACGCCTGGCTGTTCGACAATGGCGCCGACCGGCTCGATCTCGAAACCCGCGTGATGGGCTTCGACATGACCGCGCTGCTCGAAAACCCGCGCCTGCGCACGCCGACGATGATGTACCTCTTCCACCGCATCGACGAGCGGCTGGACGGGCAGCCGACGATGATCCTGATCGACGAGGGCTGGAAGGCGCTCGACGACGAGGTTTTCGCCGCGCGCATCCGCGATTGGCTCAAGACGCTGCGCAAGCGCAATGCACTGGTCGGGTTTGCCACACAGTCCGCCCGCGACGCGCTCGACAGCCGCATTTCCACCGCATTGGTCGAGCAGACCGCGACGATGGTGTTCATGCCCAACAGCCGCGCGCGGCCCGAGGATTATTGCGACGGGTTCGGCCTCACCAGCCACGAATTCGCATTGATCCGCAGCCTCCCTGCGCATTCGCGCTGCTTCCTCGTGCGCCAGCCCGATGCTTCGGTCGTGGTTCGGCTCGACCTCTCCGGCGCGCCCGAAGTGCTGACGATTCTGTCGGGCCGCGAGAGCGCGGTGCGGCGGCTCGATCTGCTGCGCGAGGCGGTGGGCGATGCGCCCTCGGCCTGGTATCCGCCGCTCACCGGCCGGGCGTGGCCCGATGGTCCAGGCGATCCGGAAGACGATTCCATGTGGCAGGCCGCCGAATGAGCGCGACCTGCGATACCGCCGCGCAGGCGATGGGCACCGGCGTCTCGGCGGCGCTGACCGCGGTCGATTGCATCGCCGGCAATGTCTCCGAACAGGCCTTCAACCGATTGTTCGGCGATGATGGACAGCTCGCCTTCGCGCTCACCGTGGTGCTGGGGCTTTATGTGGCCTTCTTCGGCATCTCGCTGATGCTCGGCCGCTCGAACATCTCGGTGCGCGCGCTGGTGCCCAAGATGGTGACGCTGGGGCTGGTGCTGACCTTTGCCACCAGCTTTGTCGCCTTCTCGAGCGTGTTCTACAACATCTTCATCGGCGGCCCGGACCAGATCGCGGGGATCCTGACCGGAACACGCGGCGAGAGCGCGACGATGGTCTTCGCGCAGAAGCTCGACGTGGTGTTTGTCGCGATCCAGGAGGCGAGCGGGGATACCTCGAACATCAGCGCCTTCTCGCCGCCGGGGATGATGTGGCTGGGGGCGATGCTGCTCTTGCTCGGCACAGTGGGCATGCTGGTGACCGCGCGCATCGCGCTGGCGTTGCTGCTCGCGGTCGGGCCGATCTTCGTGGTGCTGGCGCTGTTTGACAGCACGCGCGGCCTCTTCACCGGCTGGCTCAAGGGGCTGACGATGATGGCGCTGGCGCCGCTGTTCGCGGTGCTGGGCGGGTCGATCATGCTCGAGATGTCGGTGCCGGTGCTCGCCGCGCTGGTCGCGGTGCCGGGCAAGATCGACCAGCAGGCGGCGATGGCCTTCTTCCTGATCGGCGCGGTGCATGTCGCGCTGATGCTGCTGGCGCTCAAGGTTTCCTCGACGATGGTCGCAGGCTGGCAGGTGTTCGGCCTCGTGCCCTCCAAGGAGCGCGAGCGGCCCGCCGATCCTCCGCGCCCCGTGCCCGTGCCGCAGCCCGCCGCGAGCGCGCCGCGCAATACCAATGTCGCGCCTCTGGCCTCGGTCGCAACCGCGCGCCGGACCGAAGTCGCGCCGCCGCCGCAGGTGGTGGTCGCCAATGATGTCGGCACCGATGCCGGAGCGGTGCGCG
>JACESM010000229.1 GCA_013911835.1 Porphyrobacter sp.
AAGTAAGCGGGATCGCGCAGGCGCGATTGCGGAGACGGGTCGAGCATCTTGTGGGGCGGCCTTTTGCCCAGTCCATAGGTCTCAATAGCTTCGCAGGATTCGGCACCGGATCAAACGAAAAGGCAACGCAAGCTCGGGACGAAGCGCGTGGTTGCATTCTGGCGGAGCACGAGATGCAGGAAGGCCCGCCTCCCATCGCTTTTGCGGGGGTTTTCTTTTGCCCGGAGCATGGCATCACAGGCGGCACAAAGGAGAGGCACCCCGCATGACCACCTATACCCAGATCATCGTCACCAAGGCCGATGGCATCGCCACCATCACCCTGAACCGTCCGGACAAGATGAACGCCTATACCCGCACCATGGGCGAGGAGATCATGGCGGTGATGGACGATATCGACGCCGATGACGCGGTTCGCGCGGTGATCTTCACCGGCAGCGGCGAGCGTGCCTTCTGCGCTGGCGCCGACCTGACGCCCGAAGGGGGAGGGCAGGTGTTCTCGAGCGGGGATACGGTTGAGACCCTGTCCGACCCGCGCGTGCGCGACGGCGGCGGGTTGCTGACGCTGCGCCTGTTCGAATCGAAAAAGCCGCTGATTTCGGCCTGCAACGGCGTCGCGGTGGGCGTGGGCGCGACGATGCAGCTCGCCATGGACATCCGCCTTGCCAGCGCGACCGCGCGCTACGGCTTTGTCTTCGCGCGGCGCGGGATCGTGCCCGAGGCGGCCTCGAGCTGGTTCCTGCCGCGCATCGTCGGCATCCAGCAGGCTCTGGAATGGTGCTACACCGGCCGCATCTTTGACGCCGAGGAGGCCAAGGCGGGCGGTCTGGTGCGTTCCATCCACGCGCCCGAGGATCTGCTCCATGCGGCGCAAGCCCTGGCGCGCGAGATCGCCGACAACACCTCGGCGATCTCGGTGGCGATGACGCGGGCGATGATGTGGCGGCTCGCGAGCGCCGATCACCCGATGGAAGCCCACAAGATCGACAGCCGCGCGATCTATCGCCTCAGCCGGGGCGCCGATGCCAAGGAGGGGATCGCCAGCTTCCTCGAGAAGCGCCGCGCGATGTATCCCGGCAAGGTCAGCGCCGACATGCCCGATTTCTACCCGTGGTGGGACGATCGTTCCTATGAGTGAAGAGGGGAGCGAGCTTGCAGGCTTCCTGCCCTACCAGCTTTCGGTCACTTCCAACGCGGTCAGCGGGCTGATCGCCGAACGCTATCGCAAGCGGTTCGGGCTCAAGATCCCTGAATGGCGGGTGATGGCGGTGCTGGGCGATGCCGAGGCGGCGGGGCGCGAACTGACCCAGCGTGCGCTGACGGCGGCAACGGTGATGGACAAGGTCGCGGTCAACCGTGCGGTCAAGGTGCTGGAAGAACGCGGGCTGATCGCGCGGGTGCCCAATCCCGGCGATGGCCGCTCCCACCTGCTGGCGCTGACTGCCGAGGGCCGCGCGATCCATGCCGAGGTGATGCCGCTGGCGCGCGCGACCGAACGCGAGCTGCTCCAAGGTTTCGGCGAGGCAGAGGAGACGGATTTGCGCGATCTGCTCGCGCGGCTCAGGGCGCGGGCGATGCAGCTCGCCGGCCCTGCACCCGAAGGGCCGGAGCAGGATTGATCCCGCTCCGGCCGTCCCGGGTAGTTACTTGCCGACGCTCGAGTTGACCAGATTGTCGCTGATCGAACAGGCTGCGGGGCCGAGAATGACGACGAACAGCGTCGGCAGAATGAACACGATCAGCGGCACGGTCATGATCGCGGGCAGACGCGCGGCCTTTTCTTCGGCGCGCATCATGCGCTCGTTGCGGAACTCGGCCGAGAGCACGCGCAGCGCCGAAGCGAGCGGGGTGCCGTAGCGTTCGGTCTGAACCATGGTGGTCACCACGCCCTTCACTGCTTCCAGATTGACGCGGTAGGCGAGGTTGTTGAACGCCATGCGCCGTTCGTTGAGGAACGAGAGTTCGATCGCGGTCAGCGCGAATTCGTCGCCCAGTTCGGGATAGGCGCGGCCCAGTTCCTTGGCGACGCGGTTGAAGGCTGCGTCGACGGTCAGACCGGCCTCCGCGCAGATCACCAAGAGGTCGAGCGCATCGGGCAGGCCCTTCTGGATTTCCTTGGTGCGCTTGGTCGCCTTGTTGCTGAGGTAGAGTTCCGGGCCCTTGTAGGACAGGAACACCGAAATCGCGAAAGCACCGAGCCGGGTCATCGGGCCCCAGTCGGGCCAGAATTCGACGACGTAGATCAGCAGGCCCATCACCGCGCCGACCACGATCGGCGCGACTGCGCGCATGCCGATGATCAGCACCGCAAGTTCCTTGTTGCGATAACCGGCATGCGCCAGCTTCTGCTGGATGGTCTTGATCTGGCTGTCTTGAAGCACGTTCAGGCGGTCGAGGCTCGACTTGACCTTGTCGGTCGTGTCGGTGCGGCGAACCAGGCTGGTGCGCTTCTTGGTGGCCGAGGTGACGATCCCGGCCTTCAATTGCTCGCGCCGCGCCTCGAGCGCCTTGACGCGCTTGGCCATCGGATCGCGGATGGTGACCGCGGCATAGATCGCCAGCATGGTCGCAAAGGCGGCCATGGCGACGAGCATCGTCCCGACGAGGATGACGTCGAAGCCGAGCAGCGTGGGTCCGGCGGGTTGATCGATCATGGTTCTGGTGCCCCCGCGCTCAGATTTCGAAGTTGACCATCTTGGCCATGATGAACACGCCAAGACCCATCCACACGCCCGCACCCAGCCCGGCGACGATCAGGCGATCGTCGGTGAAGAAGGGGTACATGTAGCTTGGGTTGATGTAGAAGATTGCGCCGAACACGAGGAAGGGCAGCGAGCCGACGATGTAGGCCGAAGCCTTGGATTCCGAGCTCATCGCCTTGATCTTCAGCTTCATCTGCGCGCGCTTGCGCAGCACCTCGGCAAGGTTCGACAGCGTTTCGGCCAGGTTGCCCCCCGTCTCGCGCTGGATCGCCAGCGTGATCGTGAAGAAGTTGAATTCGGCGATGCCGAGCTTGTCGGCGGTGTCCTGGAGCGCGTCCTCCATCGTCTTGCCGACCTTGATGCGGTCAATCACCGCCTTGAACTCAAAACCGACCGGGCCGGGCACTTCGCTCGACACGATCCCGAGCGTCTCGGTCACCGGCAGGCCCGAACGCAGACCGCGCACGAGCAGCTCGATGCCGTCCGGGAACTTGTTGATGAACTGGTTGGTACGGCGGTTGATGAGAAAACCGACCACCATGTGCGGCAGGCCTGCACCAACGAACAGCCCGACGCCGAGCGACAGCAGCGGTGCCTGGCTGAGCGCAAAGACCAGCGCCGCGAGCCCGAGCGCGAGGCCCGCCGAAACGTAGAGATATTGCGTGACCGACCAGCTCTTGCCGGTGCGGTTGAGGCGCATCTGCAGCGCATCCATGCGCGAGCCCGAGCCTGCGACCTTGTAAGTCTTGGGCTTGCGCGCGGCGATGGCGCGCTTGAACTGCGCATCGACCTTGGCATCGAGGCTTTCGGAGTGGCGATAGCGCACCGCCTGCATCCGCCGCTTCTGTGCCTTGGTGACACCCGACCCGGCGATGACCGCATAGCCCGCGACAAGCACGGCGAAGATCACCAGCGTGATGAGCAGGGTTTGGAAGAAGTCCATACTGTCGTTTCCTGCCTCGCACCGCCGGAAAATGGCGGGTTCCTGTCCTCAAGTGCCGCGCCCGGGGCGGGCGGGGAGGCGTTTTGCGCCTTGCCCCGCACGCCTTTCCGGTCTCACGGCGATCAGTCCGCCTTGGTCAGATCGACCTTCGGCTTCTTGGCGAGCATCGCCTTCAGATCGAAGTTGCCGAGCAGCGACTTCTTTTCGCCGCCGCCGCTGCTGGCGGTCGGCATGTCATCGGTGCTCGCACCCATCACGCGCTCGGCGACTTGGCGGATTGCCGCGGTCGCCTTGCTCGAACGGTTGGCATCGACGAACACCTGACCCAGCTTTGCCGCGTTCGAGGCCGCCTTGATGTCGTAGGGGATCACGAAGTCGACCTTGCGTTCGATCGAGGCTTCGAAATCGGCCTTGCTGATCTCCGACAGGCTCGGCTGCACCTTGTTGGCCACGATCATCGGATGGGCGTGGGCCGCGTTGGTCTTGAGCCACGAGAGAATGCGGATCGTGTCGCGCGCCGAGGCGAGGGTGAACTCGCAGGTCAGCAGCACCAGATTCACGTCAGCCAGAAGCTGCGGGAAGTTGATGAGCATGTTGCGCGGCAGGTCGATCACCGTCATCTCGAAGGCCTGGCGGAACTCGTCCTCCAGCTGCACGAAGGCAGCGCCATCGGTCATCAGCGGCTGGTTGATCGGAGCCTCGGCCGAGAGGATCGACAGGTTGTCGCCGGCGCGCACCATGGCGCGCTCGATGAACAGCGGGTCGATGCGGCTCGGGTTCTCGATCGCGTCGGTCAGGCCGCGGCCCGGCTCGAGGTCGAGCGCCAGCGCGCCGGTGCCGAAGTGCACGTCGAGATCGAGCAGCGCGGTCGGCGACTTGTGCTGTTCGGCGAACAGCCATGCCAGCGAAGTCGCCAGCGTCGAGGCGCCAACGCCGCCGCGGGTGCCGACGATTGCGGTCGAGATATGGCGCTTGATCCCGTCGCCATCGCCCGCCTTGGGGCTCATGAACACCGCCAGCGCCTGGTTCAGGGCATCATGCACCTGCTGGGGCGAGAGCGGCTTGAGGAGATAGTCGTGGATCCCGCTCGCGAGCAGATCGCGGTAAAGGCGCACGTCATTGACCTGGCCCACGGCAATCACCACCGTGCCCGGCTCGCAGACTTCGGCCAGCGCGTTGATATCGTTGAGCGGATCGCCGCTTTCCGACAGGTCGACCATGAGGATCGCGGGAGAAGCGCTGACCGAGAGCGATTGCACTGCATTGCGCAGGCCGCCCTTGTTGCACTTCTCCGGCTGCCAGCCGAGCTCGATCACCACCGGACGGATCACGTCCAGCGCGTTGTCGTCGCAGATATAGGCCGAGAAGGGATCGCGGTTTCCGGGCAGGCCCGATTTCCAGGGAGCATTCATGGCTTAGTTACCTCCTCCGCCCGAGCCCGAGGCACCGGCTTCCTTGAGTCCGCCCTTGCCGGTCGGATCCTGTTCACGATAAGTCGAGATCGCCTTGTTCGAAGTCGCGATCACGGTCTCGCCCG
>JACESM010000023.1 GCA_013911835.1 Porphyrobacter sp.
CGCAGGCGCGCGGGGCATTGGACGTGCTCGCCGACATGCGCACCCAGCGCGTGCACCTTGCGATCGTGCTCGATGAATTCTCGGGGACCGACGGGCTCATCACGATTGAGGATCTGGTCGAGGAAATCGTCGGTGATATCGAGGACGAGCATGACGACGCCCCGCCCGAACTGATCACCCCGATCGGCGATGGCATGTGGGATGTCGATGCGCGCGCCGAGCTCGATGACATCGCCGAGAGGATCGACCCGCGCCTGGCCGAGGTCGCCGAGAGCGTCGACACGCTGGGGGGCCTTGCCTTCGTGCTCGCCGAGGCGGTGCCGCCGGTCGGCACGGTGCTGGAACATACCAGCGGCTGGCGGATTGAAGTGACGGCGGGCGACGAAACCCACGTCACCCGCCTCAGGCTGCATCCCCCGGCGACCGAGGAAGAGGTGCAGTAGGCGCAACTTTTTGCGCCCACCCACAATTTTTCTTCGATTTTTTGCATCCATCCGTGCGCTCGGGCGTATCTCATGTCACACAAGGAGACATGAGAATGCCCGCACGCCGCTTGCCCCCGCTCCGCGCTCTTGAGGCCTTCATGCGCACGGTGCGCCTCGGCTCGGCGCGGGCAGCGGCCGAGGAGATCGGATTGAGCCCCTCGGCGCTGTCGCGGCGGATCAGCAACCTCGAAGAATTCGTCGGCAAGAAGCTGTTCACCCGCGCGCGCCAGTCGATGCAGCTGACCGACGAGGGGCAGGCCTTCTACGAGGCGGTGAACCCGCACATGGAAGCCCTCGCCCGGGCGGTGGAGAGCCAGTCGGACAATATCGCCCTGCTGCGCCTGCGATTGGGCGTGCTGCCGATGTTCGGCAGCCAGCGGCTGTTCCCGCGGCTGGGCGAGCTGCGCAAGCGCCACCCGCTGCTGCACATCGACATCGACACCGCGCCGCACCTCGAAGACCGCGTGGGCGACACGCTTGATGCGGCGATCATCCTGTCGCGCGGCCCGGCCAGCGGGCTGCATGCGGTGCGGCTCGACCACAATCTCGTCCACGCGATCTGCTCGAAGGAGACCGCGCGCGCGATCGGCCCCGACATCACGCCCGAGGTCATGGCCAAGCAGACCTTCCTGATCCACAACGAGCTGCCCGAAAGCTTTGTTGCGTGGAAGAAGGCCAACGCGCTCGACACGATGGATCCGGCTGCGATCGACCATTACGATTCGGGCGCGCTGATGCTGGAGGCGGCTGCGCAGGGTCTCGGCATCGCGATCATGCACGACGACCACCTGCGCCGCGCGAATGACAACCGCCTGGTCAACCTCCCCGGTGCGCCGGTCGAAAGCCCCTATTCCTACTGGTTCGTGTGTAAGCCGGTCGCGCTCGAGAGCCGCCCGGTGCGGATTTTCCACGATTGGCTGGTGCGCGCGGGGCTCTAGGGGTGGCGTTGGATGAAGAGAGCGAACGCGCCACGGCAATGCTCGCGGGCAAGATCGTGGCGCGGGTGGTGCGCCAGCGCGAGGCCGAAGTGCTGATCGAATTTACCGACGGCACGCGGCTGTTCGTGGATGGCGGAACCACGGTCGAACTGTCGATTACCTGATCGCCTGCCAGGTGCGCGCCGGGTTGTGATCGCCGGTGCGTCAAGGCGCAGAAATCGCCGGCTTTCCTACATGGGTCAGCGCTGACACACTCACACCCATGACCTGCTCTGAAACCCGTTTTTCCGCGCCCTTTCCGCCCCTCTCGAGCAGGGCGAGAGTTTTTCTCTTGTACAGTGTCTCATTGTCTCCAACACGGAGGCGTTGATGGCCCCGTGTCAGCCGGCATTCTCGCTCTTGGGCTCGTAGCGCACCGGGGCGACCGTGTGGGCGAAGGGGCGCAAGGGGTGGCCGCGGATGTCGATCAGGGCTTCCTCGATCCGGCGGCGCGCTTCGATGCTGATCGCCTTGCGGCCCTTGAAGTCCTCAGGGCTGAACGGCTCAAGATAATGCAGCGCGACCTTGAAGCTGCCCTTGCGTGACAGCACCCGTTTGGCGTTGTTGAGGCCGCCTTCCTCGCCGATCCAGCCGATCCACTCGGCGACCGCGCCGTAGTCGAGGATCACCGGCTGGACCAGCACGCCGGGCGGGGGCGGCTCGAGCACGGAGAGCATCGAGGTCTTGAAGGGGAGCAGCGACTGGCCGTCGGTGGTGGTGCCTTCGGGGAAGACGGTGACCGACCAGTTGTCGACCAGCGCCTCCTTCAAGGCGTTGATCTGCTCGGCCACGCCCATGCGGTGCTCGCGCTTGACGAATACGGTGCGGTTGAGCCTGGCGAGCCAGCCGACGACCGGGGCGGTGGCAAGCTCGGCCTTGGCGACGAAGGCCGTGCCGCTCGCCCCGGCCAGCGCGAGAATGTCGACCCAGGAGATGTGGTTGGCAACGAAGAACACGTCGCGCTTCAAGTGCGTGCCCACGACCTTGACCCGCGCCCCGCACACCCGTGCGGCGCAGCGCAGGAACAGCATCGGGAAGGGCGAGCCGTAGGAGACGAGCCGGAAGAGGTAGTGGAGCGGCACGAAGACCAGCAGCAGCCCAATCAGGCCTAGCGAGCGCAAACCGATGCGCACCCAGCCGACAAGGCTGATCGGCGTCACCTCGCCGCGCGCGGCGGCCTGACGCAGTTCCCAATCAGTCACGGCGCAGCCTCAGTCATTGCGGGACAGCCGCACGCCGTAGAGCTCCATCCGGTGGTCGACCAGGCGGTAGCCGAGCCGCTCGGCGATCTGGCGCTGGAGCGCTTCGACTTCGGGATCGACGAATTCGACGACCTTGCCGGTCTCAACGTCGATCAGGTGATCGTGATGCGCCTCGGGCACCGGCTCGTAACGCGAGCGGCCATCGCCGAAATCGTGCCGGTCGAGGATGCCGGCTTCCTCGAACAGGCGCACGGTGCGGTAGACCGTGGCGATCGAGATGCGCGGATCGATCGCGGCGGCGCGGCTGTGGAGCAGTTCCACATCGGGATGGTCGTCGCTCTCCGACAGCACCCTCGCGATGACGCGGCGCTGTTCGGTGATGCGCAGGCCCTTTTCCGCGCAGAGTTGTTCGAGATCGATCTTGTGAGTCAAGAAAAGCTCCATCGCCGTGCGCGGTGTCCCTTCCGGGTGCGGCCGCCCAAAAGCATTGCAGCCTCATCCCTACAGGGACGAGGCTGCTTGCTCAAGCGGCCCAACCCGCCCTCTCAACAGGGGCGGCGGGGCGGCTGCCTTCATCAGGCCCGGGTTGCGACCCGGGAGGGCCTGGTATCAGGCAGTCTTCTTGGCGCGGGCGCGGGCCTTGGGCGCCACGGTCCCGGGCTTGCGGCCGAGCCCGATCTTCTTGGCCAAATCGCGGCGCTTTTCGGCATAGTTGGGCGCGACCATCGGATAGTCGGCGGCGAGGCCCCACCGCGCGCGGTATTCTTCGGGGCTCATGTTGTAATTGGTGCGAAGATAGCGCTTGAGCATCTTCAGCTTCTTGCCGTCTTCAAGGCACACGATGTAATCGGGCTTGATCGAATTGCGGATCGCGACAGCAGGCTGCGGCTTGGCTTCTTCGACCACCGGCGTCTCGCCAAGATTGGCAAGTGCCGCATAGACGTTGGTGATGAGGCTGGGGACATCAGCCACGGCGACATCATTGTTGCTGAGATGCGCGGCGACAATGTCGCTGGTCAGCGTGATAAGCGTTTCTTTCATATCGATTTCCAGATCTTGCATGAGTTCCTCACGGGCATCTTTACCGCTGCGCCGGTTATTGGGCCATGCCGCAAGTCATTTGTCATGGCAACTAGGTTGCTTTGCTTGTTCACCATTTCGCGATGAATCGAGGCTCAGTCGATAGACCGCGCGAAAGTAATCGCGTCGATTCTTTCGCCGTTCGCCGTGCGGTAATAGTTGCGCCGCTCGCCGATGGGTTTGAAACCGAATTTGAGATACAAGTGGATAGCGGGATTGCCGCGCCGCATTTCGAGAAATATGCGCGCCGTGCCGCGGGTGCGGGCGACTGTGAAGAGATGTTCGATCAGCGCCGCCCCCACGCCCTGACGCCGCGCCGCGGGAGTGACGGCGATCAGCAGCAGCTCTTCCTCGTCGAGCACGTGGCGGGTCAGCACGAAACCGGCAGGGGCAGGAGCAGAAGCAGGGGCGGGGCCATCGGGGATGAGCGCGCCTGCCGCATCAGCCACCAGCGCATGGGTGCTCGGCAGGCTCAGCGCATCGGCGACCTGCCGGCGGTTCCACGCCTCGCCATAGGCCGGATCAAAGGCCGCCTCCATCACCGCCATGATCCGGTCGAGGAGGTGCGGGCAGGGCGTCATGCGGCCCCTTGCGCTGTCATCGGCGTGGCATCCGGGCCGCGGCCGTATATCGGCGCGAGCGCCGGGGTGAGGAGGGCGGGGTTCAGCAGGCCGACCGCTCCCGCGTCGGGCAGGATATCGAGCGCCTCGGCACGGGCATTCTCGGCGCGCAGTGAAGCGCGGCTGCCAGCGATCAGCGCGGCATGGGGCCGGGCGCAGGCGGCCTCGGGGGTGAGCGAGACGGCTGCGCCCACCGGCAGGCCATCGACCGCGAAATCGGCGACGAACCACTCGCCGTGTCCGCCATTGGTGCACACCGTCACGCCCATGCTGCCGGGCCGCGCAGCGAGCGCCTGCGCAGCGATCAGCGCGAGGGTGGGAAAGCCCAGCACCTCGGCGCCCCAGGCAAAGCCGAGCGCGCGTGCGGTCGCAAGGCCGATGCGCACGCCGGTGAAACTGCCCGGGCCAAGGCTGACGAGAATGCGGTCCGCACGCCCCTTGTCCGGCAGCGCGGCGATCATCGGCACCAGCGCCTCGGCATGGCCGCGGCCGAGGATGCGATGGTCATGCGCGATTCTCGCCTCGCCCTCGAACAGGGCGATCGAACAGGCCTCTGAGGCGGTTTCGATGGCAAGCGTCCGCATTGCATCGCGCCCTGCCTCAGCAGGGGAGCGCGTGCAAGCGGGGATGCGCGTCAGGCGATGCGGTTAAAGGTTGCGAACTCGGGACGGGGCGAGCGCGGGAAGATGCTCGCAGGGTCGCCATAGCCAACCGAGCAGATGAAGTTGACCCGGTGGCGGGGTTCATCGGCGAAGAAGACCGCATTGACCGCGGCCGGATCGAAGCCCGACATTGGCCCGCAATCGAGCCCCAATGCGCGTGCGGCGAGCATCAGGTAGGCCCCTTGCAGCGAGGAGTTGCGGAACGCCCCTTCCTCGCGCCCGGCCTCGTTGCCCTCGAACCAGCTCTTCGCATCGGTGTGGGGGAAGAGCCAGGGCAGCTCTTCGTGGAAATCGATGTCGTAGCCGATGATCGCGGTGACGGGAGCGGCGGCGACCTTCTTCTTGTTGCCCTCGGCCACGCATTCGACGAGCTTCGCCTTGGCCTCGGCCGACTTGACCCACACAATCCGCACCGGCTGCATGTTGGCAGAGGTCGGCGCCATCTTCACCAGATCCCAGATCGCGTGGAGCTGCTCGTCGCTGACCGGCTTGTCGAGCCAGCCATTATAGCTGCGCGCCTCATGGAACAGCTGGGCAAGCGCCTCAGCAGGCAGGGCGTGATCGTGGAACTGTACCGTCATGCGGCCCGAACCTCGGTCACTTCGGGGACGTAGTGCTTGAGCAGGCCTTCGATCCCGTGCTTCAATGTCGCGGTGCTCGACGGGCAGCCCGAGCACGAGCCTTGCAGGGTGAGGTAGACCACCCCGTCACGGAAACCGCGATAGGCAATGTCGCCCCCGTCACCCGCGACGGCCGGGCGCACGCGGGTTTCGAGCAGTTCGTAGATCGCGGCGATCACCTCGGCATCCTCGGGGCGTTCGTCGACCGCCAGCTCCTCTTCGGGCGGAGGAACGGCGATCCCATTCGCGCTGGCGGGGACGAAGAGCGGGGCTTCGGAGACGAAATGATCGAGCAGGATTGCGATCACCTGCGGCTTCAAGGCGCTCCAGTCGGCGCCGGGGGCGGCGGTTACCGAGACGAAATCCGCGCCGAAGAACACGTTCACCACCTCGCCGGTGTCGAAGATCGCGCTCGCCAGCGGGCTTGCCTCGGCAGCCTCGGGGGTGGCGAATTCGCGGGTGCCTGCTGCCATGACGGTCTGGCCGGGCAGGAACTTCAGGGCCGCGGGGTTGGGGGTGGTTTCGGTCTCGATGAACATGCCTCTCATTTAGGGGGCACCCGTGCGAGGGGCAAGGGCAAGTCCCGCCGCGCGGGCCAAGCTTGCGCGCAAATCGCGATAAGCATTCACTATCGCTTCAGACTTTGCCGCCCTATAGTCGTCCCCATGACGTCCTTCCCCCGCGCGTCGCGCGCGCTCGCCCTCCTGCTTGCCCCGCTGGTCGCGTTGCACCCGCTGCTTGCCGACGAGACGGAAGCGCCGCCTTCCGACAAGACCAACAAGCGGGTGGCCACCGCCCAGCATTCCGCGACCCAGACCCCGGCCCCGGACGCCACGCCGGCTCCGGTGCGTCCCCCGGTGCCCGCGCCGCAATCGCTCCAGACCGGCGACACCGTGCCATGGCTCTACAAGGGCTCGGACATTCCGGTCGATGACCAGTGGCTGTTCGGCGAAATGAAGAACGGGCTGCGCTATGCCGTGCGCCGCAATGGCGTGCCGCCGCGCCAGGTCTCGATCCGGGTGCGCGTCGATGCTGGCTCGCTCCACGAGCTGGACAGCGAGCAGGGCTTTGCCCACCTGCTCGAACACCTGCTGTTCCGCGAGAGCAAGTATCTCGGCAAGGCCGAGGCGATCTCGGCCTGGCAGCGGCTGGGCGCGACCTTTGGCAACGACACCAATGCCGAGACCACGCCGACCCACACCGCCTACAAACTCGATATTCCCAATATCGACGATGCCAAGCTGGTGGAGAGCTTCAAGCTGCTTTCGGGCATGATCCGCGAGCCGGTGCTGTCCGACGGCAATGTCGGGGCCGAGCGCCCGATCGTGCTCGCCGAAAAGCGCGAGCGCGGCGGGGCGGCGGAGCGCACCGGCGATCTCACCCGGAAGACCTTCTTTGCCGGCCAGCGGCTTGCGGTGCGCAGTCCGATCGGCACCGATGCGACGCTGAACGGCGCGGATGGCGCGGCGGTGCAGGCCTTCTATGACCGCTGGTACCGGCCCGAGAACACCGTGATCGTGGTCGCGGGCGATGCCGATCCGATGGTGCTCGCCGGGTTGGTGGAGCAATGGTTCGGCGATTGGCAGGGCACAGGCACGCCCGGCGTCGCGCCCGATTTCGGCGATCCGGTCGCGCCCAAGGTCGCCCCCAAGCCGGTCGGCGGGCTGCCCCCGATCGGCGAACTGGCGGTCGGGGTCGAACCCGATCTGCCGCGCAGCCTCACCTATGCGATCCTGCGCCCGTGGCGCCCGGTGCAGGACACGGTTGTCTACAACGAGGGCCTGCTGACCGATGCGGTTGCGCAGGCGATCATCAACCGGCGGCTCGAAAGCCGTGCGCGCGGGGGCGGTAGCTTCCTCTATGCGCAGGTCCAGCAGGACGACGTCTCGCGCTCGACCGATGCGACCTTCGTGACCTTTGCGCCGCTTTCCGCCGACTGGAAGGCCGCGCTCGCCGACGTGCGCAGCGTCATCGCCGATGCGATCGCCAACCCGCCCACGCAGGAGGAGATCGACCGCGAGGTCGCGCAGTTCGATGTCGCTTTCGTCAACGGGGTCGAACAGGAGAGCGTGCAATCGGGCAGCGATCTTGCCGACAATCTCGTCAATGCGGTCGACATCCGCGAGACCGTCGCTGCGCCCAAGGTGGTGCTGCAGGTGTTCCGGAACATGAAGCCGCGCCTCACCCCCGCCGCAGTGCTGAAGCGCACCCGCGGGCTGTTCGAGGGTACGGTGACGCGCGGCGTCTATGTGACGCCTGCTGCGGGCGAGGCCGATGTGGCGGCAATCCGCACCGCGCTCGCCAGCAAGGCGGCGGTCGACAGCTCTGCGCGGGTTGCCGGCGCGGCGATCGCCTTTGCCGATCTCCCTCCTGTGGGCGAACCGGGCACCATCGCCGCGCAGAACCCGCTCGGCGTGCTCGAGATCGAGAAGGTCGATTTCGCCAACGGGGTCAAGGCGCTGCTGTGGGCCAATGATGCCGAGCCGGGCCGCGTCACCGTGCGCGTGCGCTTCGGCGCGGGCTGGCGCGCCTTCGATCCGTCGAGCGCGGTCTATGCCGAACTCGGCGAGCAGGCGCTGGTCGGCTCGGGCCTCGGCGAACTCGGCCAGAACGAGATCGACCGGCTGGCGACGGGCCGCAAATTGGGCTTCGATTTCGCCGTCGACGACGCGGTCTTCACCTTCACGGCGCAGACCCGTTCGGAGGACGTCAACGACCAGCTCTACCTCTTCGCCGCCAAGCTCGGCATGCCGCGCTGGGACAAGGAGCCGGTGCTGCGCGCCAGGGCTGGGGCGGAGCTTGCCTACAACACCTATGCGACCAGCCCCGGCGGAGTGCTCAACCGCGATCTCGAATTTCTCGTGACCGGCGGGGACGGGCGCTTTGCCACGCCCGATCCGGCCGCGCTCAAGGCTGCCACCCCGGAGGAATTCCGCAAGGTGTGGGAGCCGCTGCTGAAGCAGGGTCCGATCGAGGTGCTGGTGTTCGGCGAATTCGACCAGGCCAAGGTGATCGAGCAGCTGCGCCTCACCTTCGGCGCGCTGGGCCCGCGCGAGGCCATTCCTGCGGAAATCGCCGCGCGCGTACCCGGCTTTGCTCCGGCGGTGGACAAGCCGTCGGTCGTCACCCACCGCGGCGATGCCAACCAGGCCGCGGCCGTGGTCGCGTGGCGCAGCGGGGGCGGGACGGAGGACTTGCGCGAAAGCCGTCAGCTCGAAATCCTCACCCAGCTGTTCAACAACCGTCTGCTGGAAGCGCTGCGCGAACGCGCCGGGGCGAGCTATGCGCCGCAGGTATTCTCCAGCTGGCCCGCTGACCTTGCCACCGGCGGCCGGATCACTGCGGTCGCCCAGCTCGAGCCTGATTTCGTGCCGCTGTTCTTCGCCGAGGCCGACAAGATCGCCGCCGATCTTGCTGCCAATCCGCCGACGGCGGACGAGCTTGCTCGGGTGACCGAGCCGCTCGCCCAGCTGATCCGCCGCGCTTCGACCGGGAACCAGTTCTGGCTCTACAACATCGAAGGCGCGACGCAGGACCCGTCGCGCATCGGCCTGCTGCGCTCGCTGCTGCCGGATTACTCGCAGACCACCCCTGCCGCGATGCAGGAGCTGGCCGCGCGCTATCTGACGCAGGACCGCACCTTCCGCATGGCGATCATCCCCGAGGGCCAGACTCTGGCCGAGGCAGTGCCGCAGGGCATCGGTGGGAATGCTGCGCAAGGGGCGCTGGTGGGACGCTGATCGTTCCTGCCGTTGACTGTGGACGGGAAATAAAGTTGTGCGGCGTGGCATTGCCGCTTTACATTTCGGCCTGCGCTCGGGTAGCGGGCGCGGCCCCGCGGCTTTATCCGCGCGCGCTTGAATGGAAAGAGCAATGACCGTGCCCGAGACCTGGACCCCCGAGAGCTGGAAGGCCCACGAAGCGCGCCACCTGCCGCACTACGAGGATGCGGCCGAGCTCGCCGAGGCGGAGAAGACCCTCTCGTCCTATCCTCCGCTGGTCTTTGCGGGCGAGGCGCGCGCATTGAAGGCCGATCTGGCGCAGGTCGCGAACGGCCATGGCTTCCTGCTCCAGGGCGGCGATTGCGCCGAGAGCTTCGCCGAATTCCACCCCAACAACATTCGCGATACCTTCCGCGTGCTGCTCCAGATGGCGGTCGTCATGACCTTCGCCAGCAAACGCCCGGTGGTGAAGGTCGGGCGGATGGCGGGCCAGTTCGCCAAGCCGCGCTCCTCGCCGACCGAGACGATCGATGGCGTGACCCTGCCGAGCTACCTCGGTGACAATATCAACGGGATCGAGTTTGATCCCGTCAGCCGCCGCAATGATCCTGCACGCATGGTGAAGGCCTATTCGCAGGCCGCTGCGACGCTCAACCTGCTGCGCGCCTTTGCGGGCGGGGGCTATGCCAATCTCAGGCAAGTCCACCAGTGGACGCTCGATTTCATGGGCCGCACGCCCTGGACCGAGAAGTTTTCCCAGATGGCCGACCGCATTGGCGAGGCGCTCGATTTCATGGAGGCCTGCGGAATCGATCCCGGCACCGTGCCGCAATTGAAGGGCACCAGCTTCTACACCAGCCACGAAGCGCTGCTGCTGCCCTACGAGCAGGCGATGAGCCGGCGGGATTCGCTCACCGGCGATTGGTACGCGACCAGCGCGCACATGCTGTGGATCGGCGACCGCACCCGCTTCCCCGGCAGCGCCCACATCGAATTCGCGCGCGGGATCGGCAATCCGCTCGGCATGAAGTGCGGGCCTTCGCTGGAGCCGGACGCGCTGCTGCGCCTGCTCGACGATCTGAACCCCAAGCGCGAGGCGGGGCGGATCACGCTCATCAGCCGCTTCGGCGATGACAAGGTCGAGGCTGGCCTGCCTCCGTTGGTCCGCGCGGTGACACGCGAAGGCCATCCGGTGGTGTGGTCGTGCGACCCGATGCACGGCAACGTGATCAAGGCGAATAGCGGCTACAAGACCCGGCCGTTCGATCGCATCCTGCGCGAGGTCAAGGGCTTCTTTGCGGTCCACCGTGCCGAGGGTACGCATCCGGGTGGCATCCATATCGAGATGACCGGACAGGACGTGACCGAGTGCATCGGCGGGGCGATAGCGATCACCCACGAGGCACTGGGCGACCGCTACCACACGCACTGCGATCCGCGCCTCAATGCCGAGCAATCGCTCGAACTCGCCTTCCTCGTGGCCGAAATGCTCAACGAGGCGGCGGGCGGAGGGCGCGAGGCCGAGGGCCACGCCCACGCCGCCTGAAACCGGCAGGTTGACGCATAGGCCTGTCACAGGTGATGATTTTACGATAGCCGTGCGGCTAGCAAGCGTCTTTCTTGCGTCATGGCGGGGAGGCATAGTCCCTCCCGCCGGCGCGAGGCTGGACGGGAGGTTTGCGCGTGCATCGAAGCGAGTTGCCAAATCCTCCAAAGGGTGCGGATAGCGCCGCGTTGCTCGCGGCACATTTCCGCAGCACCCGCGCGCTGACCGAGGCACTGGCCGCCCCGCTCAGCGATGCCGATGCTTCGATCCAGTCGATGGAGGATGCGAGCCCTGCCAAGTGGCACCTCGCGCACACCACCTGGTTCTGGGAAACCTTCCTGCTGCGCGAACACGCGCCCGGATACCGGCTGCACGATGATCGCTGGCCGTTCCTGTTCAATTCCTATTACGAGGCCGAGGGTGCGCGGATCGCGCGGGGTTCGCGCGGGATGCTCTCGCGGCCGACCCTTGCCGAGGTGCTCGAATGGCGCGCCCGTGTGACCGAAGCGATGGAGCCGCTGCTTGGCGATCCGGCGCTTGGCCCCCTAATCGCGCTCGGCATCGCGCATGAAGAGCAGCACATCGAGCTGCTCATCACCGACATCAAGCACGCACTGTTTCAGAACCCGCTGGGCCCGGCCATGTGGCCACACGCGGGCAAGGGGGAGGCGGCGGCTGCGACCCCGGTTACTGCCTCCCCCGTCTGGCATGCGCACCCCGGCGGGATCGCGCTGGTCGGGCATCAATCCGATGGTTTCGCCTTCGACAACGAGGGTCCGCGCCACCGCGTGCTGCTCGAGCCCTTCGCGCTCGCCGACCGGCTGGTGACCAATGGCGAATGGGCAGAATTCATCGCTGACGGCGGCTATGCCAATCCGCGCCTGTGGCTTGCCGATGGCTGGGGCTGGGTACAGCGTGAGAGGATTGCCGCGCCGCTCTACTGGGGCGCGGACAGCACCCATTTCACCCATCAGGGCTGGCAGGCGCGCGATCCCCATGCCCCCGTCACCCATATCTCGCATTTCGAGGCTGACGCCTTCGCCACCTGGGCCGGCGCGCGGCTTCCGACCGAGTTCGAATGGGAGGCGATCGCGCGCGGACAGGACGGCGCCTCGCCCGCGCCCGCGCATGATCCTGCGGGCGGTAACCAGCTCGATGCCGCAGGGCCGGTGCTGCCGACCGGCGCGCCCGGACTTTTCGGCGATTGCTGGCAGTTCACCCGTTCGGCCTACCTGCCATACCCCGGCTTCCGCGTCGCCGAGGGCGCGGTGGGCGAGTATAACGGCAAGTTCATGAGCGGGCAGGTGGTGCTGCGCGGCGCGAGCTGCGCCACGGTGCGCGGCCACGCGCGCGTCTCCTACCGCAATTTCTTCTACCCCCACCAGCGCTGGCAGTTCACCGGCCTGCGCCTTGCCAAGGACGCCTGAGATGACGAAGCTGGCAGGTCTCAAGCTGGTTGAACGCGATGCGGACGGGGTCGATCTCGCCTTTCGGGCCGATGTCCTCGCGGGCCTTGCCGAGCCGCAGAAGGCCGTTCCGGCGCGCTGGTTCTACGACGATTCCGGCTCGCAGCTGTTCGAGGATATCACGCAGCTCCCCGAATATTACCCGACCCGCGCCGAGACCGAGATTCTCTCGACACGTGCGGCCGAGATCGCCGGGCTGATCGGCGAAGGCCGCACGGTGGTGGAGTTCGGCTCGGGCTCCTCGGTCAAGACCCCGCTGCTGCTGTCGGCGTGTCAACCTTCGGCCTATGTCCCGCTCGACATCGCGGGCGACTTCCTGCGCGCCTCCTCGGCTGTGCTCGCCGAAAAATTCCCCGGCCTGCCGGTCTTGCCGGTGGAGGCCGATTTCATGCGCCGGGTCGAGCTGCCTGCCGAGGTCGCCGATCTGCCCAAGCTCGGCTTCTTTCCCGGTTCGACCATCGGCAACATGATCGCCCGCACCGGGACCGACCTCCTTCGCACCATGCGCGCGACGCTGGGCGAGGGGGCGATGCTGCTGATCGGGATGGATCTGGTGAAGGACGAGGGCGTGCTGCTCGCCGCCTATGACGATGCCGCAGGGGTGACAGCGGCCTTCAACCTCAACCTGCTCGCCCGCATCAACCGCGAGCTTGAGGGCGACATTCCCGTGGATGCCTTCGCCCACGAAGCGCGCTGGAACGATGCCTTTGCGCGGATCGAGATGCATCTGGTGGCGCGCCGGGACGTGAGTTTCGCGGTCAGCGGTCAGCGCTTTGCGATGCGTTCCGGAGAGAGCATCCACACCGAGAACAGCCACAAGTTCACCAAGCGCTCAGGCCAGATGCTGCTCGCCGCCGCGGGGTGGGAGCCGCTGGCGCGCTGGACCGATGAGGGCAAGCGTTTCTCGCTGGTGCTGGCCGAATCCCGCCCGCCGCGTTCGGCACCGTGAAACCCTCCGCTCTCCCGTGCGTTGGCGCGGGATGGACGGACACGCGGATTTTCTCATCATCGGCGGCGGCATGGCGGGGCTTTCCGCTGCTACCGCTTTGGCGGGCACGGGCGCGCGCATCGTCGTGCTCGACAAGGGGCGCGGCCCCGGCGGGCGGATGGCGGCGCGGCGGGTCGATATTGGCGGCGAGCAGGTGAGCTTCGATCACGGCGCGCAATATTTCACCGCGCGCGATCCGGCCTTTCGCGCGGTGGTCGCAGGCTGGGAGGCGGCGGGCGTCGCCGCGCGCTGGCCGGTCGCGGGCGCGGACGCATGGGTCGGCACCCCCGGCATGAACGCCTGCATCAAGCATTTGGCGGCGGGTCTGGATGTGCGCTGGAACGTGCGCGCCGAACGGCTCTGCCGCGAGGGCGCCCTGTGGCGAGTGGAGGCGGGGGACGCGGTCTTCCACGTCGCCACGGTGCTGGTCGCGGTCCCGGCCGAACAGGCCGCTGTGCTGCTTTCCGAAGCCGCGCCCGATTTCGCCGCGCGCGCCGCCGCGGTCGCCTCGGCACCCTGCTGGGCGGTGATGGCGGCTTTTGCCGGGCGCTTGCCGCTCGCCGACACCTTCCGTTCGGACACCGGCCCCGTCAGCTGGGCCGCGCGCAACTCCGCCAAGCCGGGGCGCACAGGCGCGGAGACCTGGGTGATCCACGCCAGTCCCGCACGCAGCCGCGAGCTGATTGACCTGCCGAAGGACGAGGTTGCAGCCACCCTGCTCGCGGATTTCTTCACCGCCACCGGCGCGCCGCCTGCCGCACCCATCCATCTCGACGCGCACCGCTGGCTGTATGCCCAGCCCGAAGCCCGCGCTCAGGTGCAAGGGGGCGAGGGCCCGCTCTACGACTCCGCATTGCGGATCGGCATCGCGGGCGACTGGCTCCACAGCCCGCGCGTCGAGGGCGCGTGGCTCTCAGGCCGCGCTGCGGCGCAAGCGGTGTGTCAGGAGCGGCTCGCCAGCACGTCGTAGTGGTGGCCGCGCCCGTATTTGGCAAAGCGCGTGAAACCGGCGGCCCGCAGCAGCGCCTCGATTTCGCCCGCGCTCGCCCAGCGGTCGTCAACCTCGTAGAAGATCGCCTGAACCCGCGCGAAGCTCGGCGTTTTCGCAAGTTCGGCGATCACCACCGCCTCGAGCCCCTCGACGTCGATCTTGACGAACATCGGGAGGTCGCCCGCGAGCAAGGGATCGAGCAGCGGGGCGTCGATCGTCTCGATCAGCACGCCTCCGCTGCTCAGGGCACCCTCGCGCCCGGCGAGGCTCGCGGTGCCCGTGTGCTCTGCCGAGACATTGATCGTCAGCTCGCCCGCGCTGTCCGAAATCGCCAGCAGGTGCAGCGCGGTCCGTGCCGCGCCGCCGTTCAATGCCACGTTGGCAGCGAGGCGCGCGTGGGTGGTCGGCACGGGCTCGAAGGCGATCACCTGGCGGCACTTGGGGTTCTGCGCCGCGATCAGCGAATAGAGCCCCTGGTTGGCGCCGATATCGACGAACACGAAATCCTCAGCATAGGCCAGCAGCAGGTCGGCCAGATCGCGGCCATAGGTGCCAAAGATGCAATAGCGGAAGGTGGTGTCCTGCCAGTTGGGCACCATCAGCACGCCATAGGCCGAGCGCACCGGCCCGTCGCCGCGTGCCGCCATCAGCGGCGAGAGCGCGGCCGCCTTCAGTTTGCGCGCGGTCTTGACCACGCCGTAGCGCCAGAATGCAGCAAGATCAGCCAAGCGGGGCTCCTTCGAGAAACGCGGTGATCGCTTCTGCCGCCCGCTCGGCCGAGGGGCGGTCCGACAGCGAGAAGGTCGCGTCGATCAGCGCCTGCTGCGCGGGTGCATAGTCGGGATGGGCGGCCACTGCAGCATCGATTTTGTCGAGCAGGCCGTCTGCGCTCTCCAGCACCGGCCCGGCCTGCCAGTGGAGGTAATTGGGATCGCCGCGCCAGTCCACGCTGTGGCTGTTGAGGAACAGGCACGGACGGGGCGCGCGCAGGAATTCGTAGACCTGGCTGCTGACATCGCCGAGGTAGATGTCGGCGCGGTTGGTGTAGCTCATATCGCTGCTCGCGCCGCTGCCGGTGTCGATTTGGATGCGGGGTTCCCGCGCGAATTCGGGGCCGGGGGGCTGGACGCGGGCGAGGCTCGGCGGGTCGACGGTCACCACCCATTTGCGCTCGAACAGCATGACGTGGGGCGCGAAGATCAGGTTGTAGCGGTCCTGATGGCGGAAGGCTTCGAGCACCGCCGCGCCGTGGCGGAACCAGCTTGAGAGCTTGGGCGAGGGGTGGGGGTTGTAGATCACCACCGGACGCCCGGGCGCGGGGAAGGTGTCCGCGTAGCGGTTGTCCGCGCACAGATCGAACTTGGGATAGCCGACCAGCGCGATTTGCGCAGGGCTGAGCCCCGCATCCGCAATCAGCCGGTCGCGGATCTTGGGGCCCGAGACCAGCACCAGATCGAATTTCGCGCTCTCGGGATTGAACCCGATCGCCCGGTCGCCCGCGCCGTGGCGGGTGTGGATCAGTTTTATGTCCTTGAGCCCGTAGCGGGTCTTCAAAAGCAGCGTGGTCTTCTCCGACACCACCACGGCATCGAAGCTGCGGAAGAAATCGAGGTTGTCGCGGTAGATGAGCAGCTTGGTCGCGGGGACGAGCCGCTCCAGCATGCCTGCGAGCGCCTGCGATCCGCCGCGCTTGAGGCCCAGCTGCACCAGTTCCATCCGCGCCAGCAGCGCCGGATCGGCCTGCCGCGCGATCTCGGCCCGCACGCCGTCGCGCGCATATGCGAGGGTGACGTGATGCTCTCCCCGCGCTGCCAGCGCCAGCGCGATGGGGAGGCTGTGCGCGAGCTGGTGGGTCTGGTCGTGATTGAACAGGAAGCAGATGCGCTTCATGCGCGCTCCGCTCCCAAAAGCCTTTCGGCGAGCGCGTGGTCCTCGGGCTTGTCGACGTCGACACCCATGCGCCCGTCCGACAGCACCACCGGCACGGCGCTTGCGCCCAGTTTCGCACCCGCCGCCGCCAACGCCTGCGTGAGCGTCATCCGTCGCAGCAGCAGCTTCACCATCAGCACCGGCCCGAAATGGGCCGCGAGGCGCAGGACGGATTTGCGATCCGCCTCGACCTTTTCCCAGAACTTCAGAGCGTTTGTGCTCCCGGGGCCGGTCAATGCGAAGAGGTTCGCGCCGGTGTAGGCGCCATCGCGAAAGGTCAACCAAGTGCGCTTGTTGGGGCCAACGGCGCGTTCCAGATTGCTGCGCTCCACGAAAGCCACCGACACATCGCTCGCGCCCGCGCCTGCGACGAATTCGGCGATGGTGGCAGGCGTCAGCATCACATTGTCCGCGGTGGTGACCAGCAGCGGCAGGCCGATCTGCGGGTCTACCACTGCGCCCAGCACCGATCCGCTGATCGTCGGGCCGGAGACGCGGAAGGAGATGCGCGGTTCTGCCACCGCCCAGGCTAGGTCGCGGTGGGTGCGAAGGTGCAGCGTGTTCTGCGCCAGAACGATCACGCGCGCCACTTGCGGCGCATCGAGCAAGGCCATCAGGACCCGGTTCAGCATCATCTCTCCCGCAACCGGGATCAGCGCTTTCATCTCGGTGCCGAAATGCGCCGCCAGCGGGTCGATCCCCGGACGCTGCCCGGCGAGCACCAGCGCGGTCCAGCCGGGCGAGGGGTCTGTCATAGGGGAACGAGCCTTGGATCAAGCGAGGGACAGCCGCTCTCTCCTAGCCGCACTTCGCCTTGTCAAGAAATCCGCTTCCCGCATCGCACCCGAAAAGAGGGACTTCCCTCCGGCGGGAGGCGATGCGATCACACCCTGCAACATGCCGCCTGCACGGCTTGCGCGCTGACTTACTTTCGCGGCTGGTAGACGCGGACGTAGTCCACTTCCATCTGAGCCGGGAAGGCCGCGTCATCCACGCCCTTTTGCCCGCCCCAGTTTCCGCCGACAGCGATGTTCAGCAGCAGATGCTGGGGCTTGTCGAACGGCCAGCGCGCCTCCTTGTCGCTTTCCTTCTTGAACAGCAACTTGGGCTGATCATCCACGCCGAACAGCATGAAATCGGCGGTCCACAGCAGCTGATATTTGTGCATGGCATCACAGGCGTCAGGAACCGTGTGGCTCGAGGTTTTCTGGGTGCCGCGCGAAAAGTTGAAGGCGGAGGTATGGATGCTGTGGTGGATGACGCCGGGATCGAAGCCGACATGCTCCATGATGTCGATCTCGCCGCCAGCGGGCCACTTCACGCTCGGATCGGAAGGCAGCATCCAGATCGCGGGCCACGTTCCCCGGCCACAGGGGAGCTTCGCGCGGATCTCGAAAAAGCCGTAGGTCCAGTCCCCAAGCCCTTGGGTAATGAGCCGGGCCGAGGTGTATTTCTGCTTGCCCCAATCGGCATAGCGCGCTGACGAAATGTCCTCGGCATGGGCTTCGATGACCAGGCGGCCATTCACCACGCGGGCATTCTTCTCCCGGCCAGCGGCGTAATATTGCTTCTCGTTGTTGAACCAGCCTTCCTGGTTGCGGAAGGTATCATATTTCCACTTAGCCGGATCGGGGAGGCCGGGCGTGTCGAATTCATCGGACCAGACCAGAGCATAGCCTGCGGGAACCTTGGTCGGGACTGTCTCGCCCGCTTGCGGGGGCGATTTATCGGCCATGACCGGGGGTGCAGCCTGTTCCTGCTCGGTGCCGCTCGTTTCCACGAGCGTCCCGGCAAGGGCAGCAAACCCGAGAGATCCAGCAAGCAAGGTCTTTGCGATCATTTCCAATCAACCCTTTGCCCAACGCCGTTCAGACGGTGCGGCGTCCCTGCTGGAGGGACGCCGCCATGATGTCTCCGCGCCTAGAACTTGACAGCGATGCGCGCGCCGAAAGTCCGGGGACGGATGAAGAAGCGGGTATTATCAAACTGGGTGATGATAATCGCGGCCTCATCCTGACGATTGGTGACATTGTTGCCATAGACCTCGAAGCGATACTTGCGTTCGT
Organism: Porphyrobacter sp.; assembly: GCA_013911835.1. Taxonomy (GTDB): domain Bacteria; phylum Pseudomonadota; class Alphaproteobacteria; order Sphingomonadales; family Sphingomonadaceae; genus Erythrobacter. Next base: position 18,355 of record JACESM010000023.1, read on the forward strand.
CGTCAATCGTCCAGCCAGCCCCGATATCCAGCGTGGCATAGCCATCGATCCGGTCGAGCAGGCGGCCACCGGTGACCGGCGTCCCGTTATTGTTCGCATCGAATTGCAGGCTGTTGAAAATCGTGTGGAATTGCGAGGAGCGATACCCCAGCGAAGCCACCCAGTCGAGCTGACCCCTGGGCAGTTCGATCACCTGGCTGAGCTTGGCATTCAATTGCCACTTCGGCGTGCGGGGCAAACGGTTGCCGTCGATGGGACGGAAGACCGCGTTGCCGGAATCGACATCGGGCTGGAAGCGGAAGTCAGGAATATCTTCCGATTCTTCGATCTCTGCCTCGAGATAGAGCGCGGTGAAATCGAAATCGATGTTGCCGGGCAGTCCAAAGCCGCCTTCGACCTGGGCCCCGTAAATCCGCGAATCCGCAGCGTTGAAGCTGAAAGACACGACCAGATCCGAGTTCGTACCCGGCGGGATCGTGACGACCTGTCCCAGCAGCTCATTTGCTGTTTCAACGGCCGTCCGAACACTCAAGAGGCCGGTGAACACCTGATCGGAGTAGTCATTGAAGAACAGCGAGGCGTTGAGGTAGGCCTTGCGTCCGCCGATGTCGAAGGTGTTCTTGCTGCCGATTTCATACAGGACAACGTTTTCGGTCCCGTAGGTGGGAGCAATGCCATTGTCGCCGAGATTGTCGTTGAAGCCGCCCGATTTGTGGCCATTGGCGACCAGCGCGTAGAACAGGTTATCCGGGGTGATGTTGAATTCAGCGCGCAGGCGCCAGTCGACAAAATCATCCGAAAATTCGCCGTCCTGCTGGAAAATCTGTCCCTGGAACGGCACACCGAACAGGAACTGGCCGGTGTTCGGATCACAGAACAGCCCGTCGAACGAGATGGTATCGACACACGCCGGACGGCCCGGAACGACATTCGGATCGCCGCCAAAGGGGCCGAAGTTCAAAATGTCATCAAGATTGTCACGCGCGCCAGGCGTCGCGATGCCATTGGCGATGAACTGGAACACCTCGGCATCGCTGACCGCGCCATTGCCATCGGTATCGGGATTGATGATCGTGCGATCAAACGCCGCAAACTCGAAGCCTTCGGTGCCGGTGCGCACGCCAAGGCAGCAGCTGAAGCCAACGCCGCCCAGCGCAAGACCATAGCGGGCCGCGACACCGGTGCGTTCCTTCTGATCGTCGGTGTAGCGCAAGCCCGCGGTCAGGCGGAAACTGTCGCTCACCTCATAGGTCACATCGCCGTAAATCCCGTAGGATTCGGTGTCGGTCCGGGTGTTGAACTCGATCCCCTGGAAGAACGGCGAGCGATCCCCGGTCGAGCCAAGGAAGGAGCGTTGCTGTTCGTTGATGTAGACCGCGCCGAGGCTCCAGATGAAGGGCCCGTCGGAGTTGAAAATCCGCAGCTCGTGGAATTGCGAGCGCGAATCCGAAATCTGCCGGAAGCGCGAGAAGTTATCGAGGTTCTCCGCCAGAATTACCGGATCGTTGATCACATCACCGGCCTGCGGCGTGAAGATATTGTCGCGCTCCGACAGGCGGTCCAGCACGCCCGGGAAGGCGGGGGACAGCGGGGTGGTTGCCTCGTAATCGTAAACCGCATCGCGGTAGCTGCCGGTGTATTCAACCTTGAAGCCATCGCCTTCATATTCGATCGTGGTCCTGAGGCCCCAATGATCGGTGTTGAGCTGCGGCGTGATCCCGCGCGCGATGACATCGCGAGGGTCGATGTTATCGAATTCTTCCTGCGTGATGTCGCCATCTTCGAGCGCGCCCAGCGGCAGCGCGAAGTTGGTGCCGGTGTAGCCCGTGCCGTTTTCGGCAATGTAATCGCCCGCGACAAGGATCGTCAGCCGATCGGTGGGCTTCCACAGGATCTGCGCACGGCCCGACAGGTTGTCCTGCGCTTCGGCAACGCCGATGCCCTGCACCGGGCCGACATTGTTGTAGTAGGAATCATTGGCCTGATAGAGCCCGGAAAAGCGGACAGCGACCGTATCGGTCACCGGAATGTTCAGGACGCCGCGAACCGAGCGCTGGTTGAAGTTGCCGTATTCGCCTTCGAGCGCTGCGTCAAAAATGCCGAGGCCGGGCCGGAAGCTGATCGCATTGATCGAACCGGCCGTCGCGTTGCGGCCGCGCAGCGTGCCCTGCGGGCCGACGTTGACCTCAACGCGCTGGATGTCATGGAACGCAGAACCGATACCCGAGGGGCGCGGGATGTTGACGCCGTCAAAGTGAAAGGCCGCCGCCGGATCACCCAACTCGGTGTTGTTGCTCGAACCGATCCCGCGGATGAACACTTCGATATTGCCCTGGTTGTTGGCAACCGAAAGACCCGGAATCTGGTTCTGCAGGTCGGTGACGTTCTGCACGCCGAGCGCCTTCAGATCATCGCCGCTGATGGCAAATGCCGTGCCGGCAAAGTCCTGCAGGGATTGTT
>JACESM010000230.1 GCA_013911835.1 Porphyrobacter sp.
AGCGGGTGGTGATGGGGCCGCGCCTCACCGCCCCCCGCGCCGCCGCGGCCCCATCACCACCCGCTCATCGGCCAGCATCGCCGCGCGGGCCTCGTCGGACATCGGCGGATTCCCCCCCTTATGCGCCCTGCATCGAGATGCGCCTGCCACTCCGCGACGAACTGCCGCCCGTCAGGATCGAGCAGCGGGGTCGGCCCCGCGGGCAGCTTCTGCCCGGGATCATAGGGCGGCGACGGATCGGCGGAGGCTTCATTGATGCGGTTCATGCGCGCGGGCTCCTTGCGAGGGGTGCAAGACTTTTGCGGGAGCGCCGCCCCTGCCCGCCGCCCCCGCGAAGCCCCCGAGCCCCCTCCCCCACCCCTCGCGCACGGCGAGGGCTGGCGGGAACGGGGCCGCGGCGCGAGAGAGGTGAAGCGCAGAGCCGACGCCTGCGCGGGAGGTTACAGGGGGTTTGGGGGTGTAGGAAAGTACAGATTTCATGAAAATTTCACGAAATAGCGAACGCTATTCGGTTCACTTAGCTATCAAATTGGCTAATCCGCCAGATACCCGAGGCAATGTTTGCCAGCGTGGCTTGCCGCGCACCGAGTGTGTCCGAGTTCCAATCAGCGTAATCAATAGGAATTGCCGAAGTTATAGAGAAATCCGATGCGGCAAAAGCTGACTTCTTCGTCTCGAATGACGTATTATCAATTTCTCGGTTATCGTCCTTACGAAGTAAGGTCATATTGCCGAGACGATAAATTGCCGAAACTGCTTCTACATCCTTGAAATCCCACTGATCGCCGGGGTTCTGCGGCAGAATGTGCTCTATGTTGAATGACTCTGCGTCAGGGTCCAATTCCAGGCCGCTGAGTTGCCGCTCAATTTTTGTCAGGATATACCTGACGATGCGACGATTTCTAGTTTGCTTTGTATCTACTTCGATCTCGGCGAAGTCAGTCTTAAACGCTCGGTCCGAGATATAAATCGGCCGCATTGCATTCAGAATGTCGCCTAGAGATTTCAATTCACCAGCGGAGATACGTTGCGCGACCGATGCATATATTCGCTCCTGTTGCTGCGCTTGCTGACGCCCGATCACATTGTATCTGAATGATATAACAACAATTGCTCGCAAGAATTTCTCGAAGTCTTCATCATTCAGCACGCGCCTAGCTGATATCGTCGTTGATAGGTGCTGCCGAACAGCAAAAAGTCGTAAAAGATTAGCTTGCTTTTTCGTATCGCCTGTCCAACCAGAACTATCCGGATAAAGCATCGACAGATATGTATCTAAGTCGTCATCCAAACCTTGAAGCAGCTTGAAAACGCCCTCCCGGTTCGAAATTTGAACTCGAATCGTCTTGTATAATTCGACTTGGCGGACAAGCCCGTTTCGCGAAATCCAATGGACACGTAAAAAGTCCGGAAAGTTTTCCTCTCCAAGTCGGCCAACGATCGTCTGCCAACGCTCCTCCATAGCGTCCAAATCACCATCGGTTTGGCCATCTTTGTGCAGGATAGAAAATAGATAATTCTTCAAAAGGTCCGTAGTCGACAATCTCACACCACGCGAATTCAATGTTTCGAAGACCTTGTATGCGTTAAGCTCATCAGTCACGGTTATGACTGTAAAAAATAGTCCATCACTCACCTTCTCGATGAGCTTAGCTAATTCAACTCCAATATCGGCACCAGAAGCAATCTTTTCTTTGAGAAACTCGGATATTCGCTTTTCGAACCAGTCAGACGCCTTTCTCATGGAGTGCTCTGAGGCCTTGAAACCACGAGCTGGGAGCTGGCGCAGAGGAACAATGTAGCTCTGGTAATAATTGTCATTGTTCCGATTCAAAGTCAGCTTTGACTTCGCCACCAATGTCACTGGGTCGAGATAGCCGATGTATGTTTGCCTTATCTGGCCGATACGCCTTTCGTTCTCGTCTGCATTTACACCGCTCTCAATGAGCTTATTGAGTTGCCTCAGAACGGATAAAACTAGAATTGATAGGGTCGTGAGGCGCTGCTGACCGTCGATCACATCAAAAGTTTTCTCGTCCTTCGATTGAAGCACAAGATAGCCCATGTAGTGGGACTCCGGAGAATTTGGATCATTGACATCTAAGATATCCGACCACAGATCTTCCCATTCTTGCTCAGTCCAACTATAGTCCCGTTGGAAGCGAGGAATACGATAGACGAGGCCATTCCCCATCAGCTTGCGATAGGTATTATTCTCGGTCTGAAAATTTGTGCTTGCCATTGTTCAAATCATCGTTGTTGATCCCGACATCTGTATCCGATGTTGAGGAAAGATACACGCTGAAACCCGTTAGGTGCGCAAGGCTCATATCCCCTCAGGCAAAGTCGACACGGCCGGCGTCGGAATAGGCGCGCTCACACCCTTCGTCCTCGAAATCGATCCGGTCAAGAACCAACGCTATCGCCCCAACAAAGGCGCCAGATACTGCCTCGTAAACAACCGCGGTTCCTTCACCACCTTCTCCGACGTACCCTCGGCCACAACCTCCCTGCCCCGCACAACCCATCTGCGCCTCTCCCTTCCTCTGCGGTCTCTGCGTTAAACCCTTCTTTCTTGCTGGCGGGGTGGGGTGATGGTCGGGGGGTGAGCCACCGCTGGCGGGGCGAACACCCACCCCCGGCCCCTCCCTCAAGGGAGGGGTGAGACAGGCGCTGCCCTCTTTGTGTCTTTGTGTGAGGTATTGCGGGGCCTCGGGATGGATGCTGGGGCGGGTTTCGCGTGGCGGGGGTGTAGGGAACAGCCTCGCGTGCCCCTCCACCACCTTCGGTGGTCCCCCTCCCCCGGTGGGGGAGGATTGCTCGCTCGCCCCTCCACCATCCTTCGGATGGTCCCGCTCCCCTGAAGGGGAGGATTACTTCGCCAGCAGCGGCGCCAGATACTGCCCCGTGAACGACCGCGGTTCCTTCACCACCTTCTCCGGCGTGCCCTCGGCGACAATCTCCCCCCCGCGCACCCCGCCCTCGGGGCCCAGATCAATAATCCAGTCGGCGGTCTTGATCACGTCGAGGTTGTGCTCGATCACCACCACCGAGTTGCCCTGCTCCACCAGCCGGTGCAGCACTTCGAGGAGCTTGCGCACGTCCTCGAAATGCAGGCCGGTGGTGGGTTCATCGAGAATATAGAGCGTCTGCCCGGTCGAGCGGCGGGCGAGTTCCTTGCCGAGTTTGACGCGCTGCGCCTCGCCGCCGGACAGGGTGGTCGCCTGCTGGCCGACTTTTACGTAGCCGAGGCCGACCTCGTTCAGCATCCGCATCTTCTCGCGGATCGGGGGGACGGCCTTGAAGAACTCCTCGGCATCCTCGATCGTCATGTCGAGCACGTCGGCGATCGAGTGGCCCTTGAACTTCACCTCCAGCGTTTCGCGGTTGTAGCGTTTGCCGCCGCATTCCTCGCACGTCACGTACACATCGGGGAGGAAGTGCATCTCGATCTTGATGAGGCCGTCGCCCTGGCACTTCTCGCAGCGGCCGCCCTTGACGTTGAAGGAGAAGCGCCCGGGCTTGTAGCCGCGCGCGAGGCTTTCGGGGAGGCCGGCGAACCAGTCGCGGATCTGGGTGAAGGCGCCGGTGTAGGTGGCGGGGTTGGAGCGCGGGGTGCGGCCGATGGGAGACTGGTCGATCTCGATGACCTTGTCGCAATATTCGAGGCCCGTGATGGCGTCATGCGCCCCCGCGATGACCCGCGCGCCGTTGAGGACGCGGGAGGCGCCCGCTTGCAGCGTGTCGATGGTGAGCGAGGACTTGCCGCTCCCCGAGACCCCGGTGATGCAGGTGAAGGTGCCGAGCGGGATCTTGGCGGTGACGCCCTTGAGGTTGTTGGCGCGCGCGTTCTTGACGACGATGTGGTGCCCGTTGCCCTTGCGGCGCTTCTCGGGCACTTCGATCTTGCGCTTGCCGGTGAGGTAGTCGGCGGTGAGGCTGTTCTTGGCCTTGAGGATCTGCTTGAGGTTGCCTTCGGCGACCACCTCGCCCCCATGCACCCCGGCGCCGGGGCCGAGGTCGACGATATGGTCGGCGGCGCGGATGGCGTCCTCGTCATGCTCGACGACGATCACGGTGTTGCCGAGATCGCGCAGGCGCTTGAGGGTTTCGAGCAAGCGGTCGTTGTCGCGCTGGTGGAGGCCGATGCTGGGCTCGTCGAGCACGTAGAGCACGCCCGAAAGCCCGCTGCCGATCTGCGAGGCGAGGCGGATGCGCTGGCTCTCGCCCCCCGACAGGGTGCCCGAGGTGCGGTCGAGGTTGAGGTAGTCGAGCCCCACGTTGTCGAGGAAGCCCAGCCGCTCGTTGATCTCCTTGAGGATGGCCTTGGCGATCTGGCTTTGCTGAGAGGTGAGGTGTTCATCCAGCCCGAGGAACCAGGCCTTGGCATCGGCGACGCTCATCTGCACCGGGGTGGCGATGTCGGTCGGCCCGGCGGCGCTGGGGACCTTCACGCTGAGCGCCTTCTCGTTCAGCCGCTTGCCGCCGCAGGTCTCGCAGGCCTGCGCGGTCTGGTACTTGGAGAGCTCCTCCTGCATCCACGCGCTTTCGGTCTGCATCATGCGGCGGTTGAGGTTGCCGATCACGCCCTCGAACGCCTTGTGGACGGTGTATTCGCGGCGGCCGTCCTTGAAGGTCAGCGGCACCGGCAGCCCGCCCGTCCCGTGGAGGATGATGAGCTTCTGCTCGGGCGCGAGGTCCTTCCACGGGGTGGTGAGATCAAAGCCATAGGCCTTGGCGAGGCTCGCCAGCACCTGCATGTAATAGGGCGAGGGCGGGTTGGACTTGGCCCAGGGCACCACCGCGCCCTGCTTGAGGGTCAGGCCCTCGTTAGGCACCACCAGCTGCGGATCGAACAGCATCTTCTCGCCGATCCCGTCGCAGGCGGGGCACGCGCCTTGCGGGGCGTTGAAGGAGAACAGCCGCGGCTCGATTTCCTCGATGGTGAAACCGCTCACCGGGCAGGCGAATTTTTCGCTGAAAACGATGCGGTTGGGCGGCAGGCCTGCGCCCTTCATCTTCTGAGCCCCTTCCCTCGAGGGAAGGGGTTGGGGATGGGTGTTCGACGCATCGGGCTTCGGCCCCCCCACCCCCGGCCCCTCCCCAAGGGGGAGGGGAGAAGC
>JACESM010000231.1 GCA_013911835.1 Porphyrobacter sp.
CCATCCGCAGCAGCCGCGCCCGCCAGCCGTTTCGGCCCTGCTGGGCATAGGTCGGGCGGGACTCGTTGGCGGCGATCATCCCGGCGAGCACCGCGAAGAACAGCGGCGGGAAGACATAGGCGGCGACCGCCAGCTCCACCCCGAGCGCCCCGAGCCACAGGCCCGTCGCGATCAGGAAAGGCAGCACCATGATCCACACGGTCCACAGGAACCACTGCCAGCAGATCCCGGCGAAATAGGCGAGATACAGGCGGCGGACGAAAGGTGTCTGGTAGCGGGTCAGCAGGGTCCGCATGTGCAGCCGCTCGAGCTGCGCCCACCCTTGCGTCCACCGCTTCTGCTGCGAACGGTAGGCGGCGATGGTCGATGGCAGTTCGGCAGGCGCGACGATGGTGCCGACAAACCGCGTGCGATAGCCGGCGAACAGGGCGCGCATCGACAATTCGCAGTCCTCCACCAGGCTCGCTGCGCGCCAGCCGCCCGCCGCCTCGATCGCCTCGCGCCGCCATATGCCTGCCGTGCCGGTGAAGTTGACGAAGCCGATCACTCCGCTGCGCCAGGTCTTCTGAAGCGTGTGGTGATCGTCCACCCACAGCGCCTGCGCGCAGGTGAGGAAGCTCTCGCGGTCATTGAGATGGCCCCACTGCGCCTGCACCACGGCAAGGTCAGCGACAGGATTGCCGGTGATGTCGTAGAAGTGCGGGATCGCGCGGGTCAGGAAATCGGGCGGGGGGACGAAATCGGCATCGAAGATCGCGAAAAATTCGGCATCGGTCTGGTGGCGCGCGGCCTCGAGCGCGCCTGCCTTGTAGCCCTTCCGGTCGGTGCGGTGAATCCAGCGGCAATCGACCCCGGTGCGCGCGGCGATGTCCTCGCAGAAGGCGCGCACCTTCAGCCTGGTCGCCGCATCGGTGGAATCGTCGAGCACCTGCACCACCAGGCTGGCACGCGGCCAGTCGAGCGCGCAGGCGGCGGTGATCACCCGTTCGGCCACGGCATCCTCGTTGAACATCGGCAGCTGCACGCAGACCTTGGGCGTGCGGGGCGGGAGATTGCCGGGGCACGGCGGGCGACCGGCGATGCGAAAATAGTCGAAGCGTTCGATCAGGCCGAACATCAGGAAGGAGAGGATCGCGAGGAACGGCAGGTGCAGCGCGGCGGCCAGCAGCCATTCGCGCCAGCCCGCAGGTCGCTCGCCCGGCTGGTGATGCATGATCGCCAGCGCGAACAGTGCCGACCACAGCGCCATGGCGGTGAAAATCGCGACATCGGCGCGCGTAATGGAGAGCCACCGGCGCGAGGCATGGGGGATCGGCGTGACATGCACGGTCTTCTCCTTGACATGAGGGAAGACCCGCCGCCGACCCGCGACGGGGAGAGGGTGCCAGCCGGTCGGGTCGTTCCGGCTGGCGTATGGTTAACGGCTCGGGGGCCCGGCCTATTCCCTGCGCATTCAAGAAACCTCGCGGGGAATTTCAGCCGGGTGGGCACGAATGGGCGGGGTCCGACCCCAGGCCGAACCCCGCCGCTGCGACCGCGATCAGGTGAAGTGGCTGCTTGCGATCAGGCCGCGAGCGACGCCGGGATGGCCAGTGCGCCGGACAGTCTTGCGACCGTCTCGCGCCCGGCATCGCGCAGCGCCGTGCCGACATCCCTGAGCGGTCGTTCGGCGGCAGGACGGCTTTGCGCCGTCCCCGCCCGCTTTGCCGCGCGCGCACGCTCGCGCTGCAGGCGCTGCGCCAGCACGATCCGCGACCCCAGCCCGGCGCCGTTGATGTTCTGGATTTCGAGCCCCGGATAGGCGTTGCATTCGAGCACCTGCACGCCCCGTGTCGCATCGATCACCAGATCGACCCCGACATAGCCGAGCCCGAGCGCGCCCGAGCAGCGCCGCGCGGCGGCCACGGTCTCCTGCCAGTACGGGAGGCTCGCCCCGATCAGCGCGGCATTGGTGGAGGGGTGATGCGACACCTCGTCCTGCCCCAGCACGGCGCGGAAGATCGCCCCGTCGCGAAAGTCGATCGCGGCGCCCACCGCGCCCTGGTGGAGGTTCGCGCGGCCCCCGCTCTCCTGCGTCGGCAGCCGGGTCATCGCCATCAGCGGGACATCGCCAAGGCAGATGATGCGGATGTCGGGGAGGCCGAAGGGCACCATCCGCGCGAAATCGGGATGGGTGCGGATCAGCGGCTCGATCAGCGCGGTGTCGGAGTTGCCGCCTTCCAGCGAGAGCTCGCCGGCAAGGATGCGGGTGACATGGGCGCGCAACGCCTTTTCGGTGAGCACCTCGCCCGAAAGCTTGCGCCAGCCGCCGTCAACGCGGCCATCGACGAGGATCACCCCTTCGCCGCGCCGCCCGCGATTGGGCTTGATCGCGAAGGCATCGGGCAGGCTGGCGTAATCGAAACCCGCCGCCTCGGCCTCGCCCGCGATCAGCGCGAGGGTGGGGGGCACCGGCACCCCTGCGGCCGCGAGGCGCTCTTTCGTTTCGAATTTCTGGTTGACCCCCTTGATCGCCTCGCGCGGGTTCAGCTTGGCGATCAGGGCATTGCGGCGGTTCATTCCGAGGATGGCCATGGTGTCAGGCTCCCTGTTGGGCGGCGCGGAAGCGCGTGAGTTCGGCAAGGCGCAGGCCCTGGTAACGGCCCAGCACGATCATCAGGGCGATGCTCGCCACCGGCATCGCCAGCGGGTATGCGGCTGCCAGCCAAACTGCGGGGGGGGCGGCGACGAGCAGCTGGATCGCGATCGCGACACCGAGCGTGGCGACTGTCATGCGCACCGCCTTCTTCGGGCCGTCGGCTTCATAGGCGTTCCACCACCGCTCGACGATCAGGGCGGTGACCACCACCGGAAAGGCACTGACGAGGGCCGGCTGGTTGAACTCCAGCGCCATCGCCCCGAGCGCCGAGACGACGATCGCGATCAGCGTGCCGAGGAAGCCGACGCGCGACAGGTTCAGCAGCTTGAGGAACGGCACCGCCAGCATCCCGATCAGGATCGCGGTGGTCGAGATCACCGGCCCGGCAATCGGCCCGGATTGCAGATAGGCCAGCGCAAGCAGCATCGGAGTGAACAGGCCGAAGGTCTTCCACCCCAGAACAGAGCGGACGAACACCACCACCGATGCCCCCATGGGCATGACCAGCAAGAGATGCATTCCCGGCAGGTTCCACGGACGCGAGGGATCGCCGATCATCGCGGTAACGGCGCTGGTGACCAGGGAATCTGAGCGGTCGAACAGCGCCCAGACAATCGCCCCGAAGGTCGCGGCAAGGGCTGCGGCAAGGGCATAGCCCGCGCGTTGCAGGGCGATATCGCCCGGCAGGGTCAGATCATCAGAACGCATGGGAAATCTCCAATTCAAAGCGGTAGCCCGACCGGTCGAAGGCCGGATCGGTGGAATTGCGGACAATGTATCGGGCCTCGCCCGCGATGCGCCACGGGCCGGGGCTCCAGATCAGCGTCAGCTCGGGCCAGAACAGATCGTCCTCGCGCGACCCCCCGCCCGCGACCGGCCGGCCGCCGAAATCGAGCCGCTGGTAGCTGAGCTCGCCGCGCAGGCGCAGATCGCTGGCGATAGGGCGCTGGTAGCTCGCTTCGGCCAGCCAGCGGGTGAGGTTGCGGCGGGCTTCCGCCGAGTTGATCTCGTCATAGCGCCCGCGCAGGAAGGCATAGTGATTGGCGCCGAAGCGGTAGCGATATTCGCCGTCGACGCGGATGCCGTCGCCGCTGGAGCCCGCCGCATCGTCATAGCTGCGCTCCCGCCAGCTCGCGCCCAGCGTCACGCGGTTGGCCGCATCGAGGCTGTGCTGCACCTCCCCGCCGAACTCCCATTCATCCGTAGAGGTGAATTCGGCGGCGAGGATATTGTCGCTGCGCTCGCCAAAGGCGGTCAGGCGGGTCGCGTTCGACAGGTCGTAGGCCACGGCCAATCGTGCGGCGTTCTGCCAGCGGTCGGTGCGGGCCTCGTCCTCGAATTCGAGCCGGGTTGTCGCGTTGCGCAGCGTCACGGTGACATCGTCCTTGGCGAGCACCAGCGAGGGCGTGATGACCACGGCCAGCGCATTGCCATCGATCACCTCGTCCTCGGCAGGCGCAGTCGAGCGGGCAGTGATGCCGCGCGCGGTGAGCCTGAGGCCGGGATCGAGGCTCCAGCCGGAACCCGCCTTGGCGGCAGCTTCCTCGCTCTCGTCGTCGATGGTGCTGCCTTGGGAATCCTGATCGGGCGCGGCGGTCTCGGCAAAGGCGGCTGTGGCGAAGCACATCACGGGGACCGCCAGCACGAAGGCTTGCAGCAAGCGGCGCGGCACGGGGTTGCGAGAGGTCACGAAATGCTCCTGTTGCGGCCCGGCGTTCATGCCGGTTCGAGGGGCAAACGGGGCAGGCGGCCGGCTTATTCCAGAGCGGCGCGCCGAAAAATTTCGGCTCCGGCGGGGGAATAGGCGCAGGCGCTCGCCCGTTGGCGGAACGTCAGCCTTGCAAAGGGAGAAGCCCCATGTCGCAGCCCTGTCCCTCCGATCCTTCCCGTGACCCGGGCGAAGGAAGCACCCGTGCTGGCGCATCGCCTGCTACCCCTGCCTGGCTCATGCCCGGACTTGCGCTGGGCGTGCTGGGGACGCTCGATATCGGCCTCGCGATGCGGCTGGCCGGGGCAATCGGCACGGTCGTCGCAGAGCGCCACGCGCCGGTCGTCCCCGTGCTGGTCGCAACCGGCTGCGCGATGACGGCTGGCGCTGCGCTGGCACTCACCTGGCTGCTGCTCGAAGACCTCGTCGGTAGCGAGCGCAGTCTTTTTTCCTGAGCCGTGGCACAAAACCTAAATCAGGTGATTGTATAACCTGACCCATGTCATGGCGCTTTCTTGAAGGTTTGAAGATGAAGACAAAGGCAATGATCCGCAGCCTCGGCGCTGCGGCGGTGCTCGGCACGGTGATGGCGGGCGCCTCGGCAGCGCAAGCGCAGGCCGACGACGAACAGAAGACCAGGGCTCTTCCGCGGCTCGAAGTGCAGTGGGAGGGGATCGACATCCGCCTCACCGCAGGGGCCGCCGCGCAGGGCGCGGTGTTCGACGATGACGATCCGCTCACCGATTCCCCCGATGCCCA
>JACESM010000232.1 GCA_013911835.1 Porphyrobacter sp.
CAGGGGAACCGGGGCCTTGAATTGCGCAACCGGGTGCAGGGCAGGCTGACGATGGGAAAGAGCGATAGGAGCCCTTCCCCATGGGGAAGGGTTGGGATGGGGGTTCGACGCCTCGGGAGGCAGTACCCCCACCCCCAACCCCTCCCCAAGGGGAGGGGAGTTCCAGCGCGCAGCCTAACCCCCCACCACCCCTGTAGGAAAGCTCACTTATCCGGCACATATCCCGCATGGCGCAGCGTCACCATATAGGCGGCGATCTGGTCGACCTGCGCGCGGGTGAGGGTGAAATCCATCTCCTCGGGGTAATTATGCGCGTCGGCCAGCCAGTCGCCGAGCGACGTTTCTGACAGCGCGCGCCGGTTGGCGATCGCCGCAAAACTGGGCGATGCCGGATTGGGCGAGAGGAACGGCGGCTCGACCGCATGGCACCCCCCGCAGGCCGCCTCGACAAACGCCGGGGCACGGGTGTCGGGCGAGGGCGAGGTGGGTTTGCCCACCATCGGCGGGGGGTGGTCGGTGCCCGGCGCGGTGGCACAGGCGGCGAGCGCGGTCAGGGCGATGAGCAGCAAGGGGCGGTGGGTCATGCTGGCCTTGTGCGCCTGCGTCCGGCCTGCGTCATTGATCGTGATCAATTTTGTCGCAAGCGTCCCAATCGGAAAGCTGATGGGTCGACCGCTCGTGCGCGGTTGCTGTGTTGGATGGGATGGCGGGAATGGGGCGGGAGCCGGAAAGGCGGCTACTGGATGCGATCGGCGGACACTGCCTCAAGAGACCGGCTTCAACCAGTCATTGCTTTTCGCGTTCCCACTCCTGGATGAGCGACAACCACACCATTCTTGCCTTCCACCAACTTCGATGAATTTTCAGCGCATCGTCTCGACCGCCAAAAATGGGCGGGTCAATTGCGCCTCCGTCGTGTTTTGCAACTGCAGCGATAAAGTCTGCGCGCTGGCCGGGCGAAACGAGATCAAGATAGAGTAATCGCGTCCGGAGCGGGTCGAACCCCATTCCCGATGCGCGCTCGGAATCAAGCAACCAATTTTCGAGTGCCGCGCGTCCTGCAGCAGTGATCGAATAGTCCAGCTTCTGCCTTCTGCCCGTCGTGTTCGCGCGTGCTTCGACATAGCCATTTTTGGCGAGCCGCCGAACCATCGGATAGACCGCACCTGCGGAGCCAGACCAGTACTCGGACGGGGATTCCGAAAAAGCGGAACCAACTTCATAGCACGTCGCGCTCCCTCGCCGCGCGATTTCGGCAAGAGCGGCGCCCTCAAAGTCGGTCAATCGATCCACATCCCGCAATTGACACAACAGGCCGCATGCTGCAACCCGAATATATTGCGAATCGTAATATATGGAGAGTGCCATGCGTTTCTGGCTGCTGATGCTATCGATAATTGCAGCGGGCTGTGCGCCCTTGCTGGCCACCAATGCAGAGCCGGCCGTGGCGGGAACCGTCGATGTGGAGGTGCCGTTCGAACTGCCAGCTGGCCGGCCGGTGATCCTGGCTCAAATCGGTGATGCTGCGCCAATCGCGGTCGAGTTTGACACTGGGTCGCAAGGCGCTCTTATTCCTCGCGCTCTTGTCGACAAGCTCGGACTGAAAGAGATTGGCGAAGCGCGGCTCGCCAGCCCGTTTGGCGGCGAACCGACAACGGCCAAGGTTGTCTCGCTGGGTTCACTGGCTGTGGCGGGCGTCAAGGCATCGAATAGCACGGCCGTGGTTCTCGAAGACGCAAGCTTCATGGGCTCCGAAGCGCGACTGGTGATCGGACCGGCACAGTTTGCCGACAAAATCATGGTGCTCGATTATCCGGCGCGCAAACTGCGTATCGTATCGAACAGTCCGTTTGCGCAGGCGCCCTGGCAGCCGCTCAAAGGCGGGTTGCTGGAAACGCAGATAGTGATTGAGGGAAAGCAGATCCCGCTTCACATCGACAGCGGCAATCCAGGCGCACTGATGCTGCCCAAGACAATCGCGGACACTATGTCTCCGATGCCCGCACTACGCGAGGTCGGGCGCGCGCGGACCGTTGACAAGGAGTTCACTATCTATTCGGGAGCGCTGGAGCGCGATGCGATTTTGGCCAATGTTCCGGTCAAGCTCGGTGATGTCGCATTTGCCGATGTGCCATCGGCAAATCTAGGGTCGAGGGGCCTGTCACAATTCATCCTCGTGATCGATCCAACGAACCAAAGGTGGCAGTTGGTAGCACCCGGCGATCAACTGCCGCACCTGACCACGCGCCCAAGTCCGGCGTGATCCTGAGCCATAGCACCGACTGAACGGCATCGCTGTTCCGAACATGCGGTGGAGCGATTGTCGTTTTCTGTCTGACTCTGGGGGCGCTTACTTCTGGCGCGGGCGCTCCATTTGGGCTTCCCGCTCCACTTCCCTCCATCCGATATCCCTTCGGCAGAAGCCGCTCGGGAAGCGCACCGCGTCGACCGCTGCATAGGTCCGCGCCTGTGCCTCGGTCACGCTCCCGCCCATCGCGGTCACGTTCAGGACCCGCCCCCCGCTCGCCACCAGCGCGCCGTCCTTCAGCGCGGTGCCGGCGTGGAAGACCTTGGCGCCCTCCGCCTCGGCGTCGTTCAGTGCAATCGCGCCGCCCTTCTCAGGAATGCCGGGGTAGCCGTTCGCGGCCATCACCACGGTGAGCGCGATTGCGTCGGTGAGGGCGATCTCCACGCCTTCAAGGCTGCCGGTAGCGCAGGCGAGGAGGATCGGAACCAGATCACTCTGCAAGCGCATCATCAGCACCTGGCACTCCGGATCCCCGAAGCGGGCATTGTATTCGATCAGCTTGGGGCCGTCGGCCGTCAGCATTAGACCGGCGAAGAGCACGCCCTGATAGGGGTTCCCCTCCTCGCGCATGGTGCGCACGGTGGGCGCGATGATCTCGGCCATCACGCGGGCCTGCAACGCGGGCGTGAGCACCGGGGCGGGGGAATAGGCGCCCATGCCGCCGGTGTTGGGGCCGACATCGCCGTCGCCTACGCGCTTGTGATCCTGCGCGCTGCCGAAGGGGACGATCGCGGTGCCATCGGTGAGGGCGAAAAAGCTTGCCTCCTCGCCCTCCATGAACTCCTCGATCACCACCTGCGCGCCGGCGCCGCCGAAGGCCCCGCCGAACATGTCGGCGAGCGCGTCTTCCGCCTCGGGACGCGTTTCCGCGATCACCACCCCCTTGCCCGCGGCCAGCCCATCGGCCTTGAGCACATAGGGCGCGGCGAAGCGGGCGAGGGCGGCGCGGGCTTCCTCCAGCGAGGATGTCCGCACGTAACCGGCGGTCGGGATGCCCGCGCGGGCGCACAGGTCCTTGGTGAAACCCTTGGAGCCCTCGAGCTGCGCGGCAGCCTGCGAGGGGCCGAACACCGGCACGCCCGCCGCCCTTAGCGAGTCCGACAGCCCGTCCACCAGCGGCGCCTCGGGGCCGATCACCACTAAGCCGATCGCGTGGCTCTCGCAAAACGCGATCACCGCGCCGTGGTCGGTAGCCTCGAGCGCCACCACCTCCGCTTCCTCGGCGATGCCGGGATTTCCGGGGGCGGCGTAGAGCTTGGCAAGGCTCGGGGATTGCGCCAGCTTCCACGCCAGCGCATGTTCGCGGCCTCCCGAACCAAGAAGCAGGATATTCATGGCGCCTCCGCCGACCAGTGAAGATGATGCGGGGCTCGTAGCCCGTGAGCGACAGGGCGACAACGCCCAGCCGCTCAGCATCAGCGAGATATCCGCGCTGCTGAAGCGCACAGTCGAGGACCGTTTCGGATTCGTGCGGCTGCGCGGGGAACTGTCGGGGGTGAAGCGCGCGGCTTCGGGACATTTCTACTGCGCGTTGAAGGACGAGGGCGCGGTGATCGACGGGGTGATGTGGAAGGGCAACGCCGCCCGCCTCAACTTCCGCGCCGAGGATGGGCTGGAGGTCATCGCCACCGGCAAGCTGACCACCTATCCGGGGCGCTCGAAATACCAGATCGTGATCGATTCGCTGGAGCTGGCGGGCGAGGGCGCGCTGCTGGCGTTGCTGGAAAAGACCCGCGCCAGGCTGGCTGCCGAAGGGCTGTTCGACGCGGGCCGCAAGCGCCGCCTGCCGTTCCTGCCGCAGGTGATCGGCGTGGTCACCTCGCCCACGGGGGCGGTGATCCGCGATATTCTCCACCGGCTGGCCGACCGCTTCCCGAGCCATGTGATCGTCTGGCCGGTGCTGGTGCAGGGGCAGGGCGCGGCAGACCAAGTGGCCGCTGCTGTGCGCGGGTTCAGCGCGCTTGCGCCCGGCGGCCCCATCCCACGCCCCGATATCGTCATCGTCGCGCGCGGGGGTGGCTCCATTGAAGACCTGTGGAGCTTCAACGAGGAAGTGGTGGTGCGCGCCATTGCCGAATGCGCGATCCCCGTGATCAGCGCAGTCGGCCACGAGACCGACACCACCCTCGCCGACTACGCTGCTGACCGCCGCGCCCCCACGCCCACTGCCGCGGCCGAGATGGCAGTGCCGGTGCGCGCCGACCTCGCCTTCACCCTCACCGATCTCGCTGCCCGCCAGCGCCGTGCGGTCTATCGCCCGGTGGAGCTGGGCCGCGAGCGCCTTGCCGCGCGCGCAAGGCTGCTGCCGCGCCCGGAGAACCTGCTCGCGCCCCAGACCCAGCGATTGGACGAGCTGTCCGAACGCCTGCGCCGCGCGCTCGGCGACCGTTCGGCCAAGGGGCGCGAGCGGCTGGCGGGGGCTGCGGCGCGACTCTCTCCCAGCCTGCTGTCGCGCACCGCGAGCGAGGCACAGCGCCGGCTCGACCGCGCGCGCCTTGCCCCCGCGCTGGTCGAGCGCCCCTTGCGCGAGGGCACCCAGCGCCTCGCGGCGCTCAGCCGGGTGATGAGCCAGCTCCACCCCGAAAAGCCGCTGGAGCGCGGCTACGCCATAATCCGCAGTGCTTCAGGCCGCGCGCTCACCACCCGCGCCGAAGCCGCAGGCGAGGCGCGCCTCCAGCTGCAATTCCGCGACGGGGCGCTTGCAGCCATCCCCGAGG
>JACESM010000233.1 GCA_013911835.1 Porphyrobacter sp.
AAGATGCTCGCGCGCTTGCGGCGCAGGGCATAGGCCTTGCGGGCGAGGGCAAGGTGGTTGCGCGCCGGGCGGCCAGAGCGGGCGGAAGGCGCCTCGACTCTCTCGCCTCCCGCGCCGCCTTCCGCCGCGTCGCGCAGGCGTGCGGCGATCGCCATCAGTTCGTCGGCGAGGGGATGGAACAGCAATGCGTCATCGCCCCGACCGATAGCCGGCTCCGCGCCCGCACTTGCGATAACCTGGCCTGCTTCGTGGCTCATCTCGCCCGTCGATCCCCTTTCAGGAGCCGCGAATTTGTGTCTGCGCGGAAATGCCTATGGATCTCGATGTAAGAACATCCGTTCTGGGTGGCTTTACGGGTGAATACGCAGTTCGCTCTTTTTTAGTGCAAAAACAGCAGGTCGGAGTAACATTAGCGTCGGACCTGATCGCGTCGCAGCTGCGTGATCGCGGCATCGAGATAGGCTGCGGCGATGTGCGCGCCGATTTGGTCGAGCACGGCAAGCTCCCGTTCGAGCGCGGCGAGAACGGCAGGCACACGGGCATCGCCCGGCACGGTCGAAGAGGGGTTTTCCACAGTCAGATCCCAATCAGGCGCGAACCCTGCCTCTCGCGCCCGCATCCTTGGTGCTTAGCGGCGGAGACGGGGCGAATATCGCGTTAATGGCCTATGGAAATCTACAGAGGGAAACTACGTAGCGGCGCCCGTGCACCAGAGCGGGACGGGCGCGCGCCCAAACGTCAACCGAAGCGGTCCTGCAGGGCGAGCAGGGCAAGCGCCGCCTTGGCCGCTTCGCCGCCCTTGTCCTTCTGGCCGGGATCGGCGCGGACCAGCGCCTGCGCCTCGTTCTCGACCGTCAGGATACCGTTGCCGATCGCGATCCCGTCCATCGTCAGCGCCATGATCGCGCGCGCGCTTTCGCCCGCGACGATCTCGAAGTGGTAGGTCTCGCCGCGGATCACCACGCCGATGGCGACATAGGCGTCATAGCGATCGGCCTCGGCGGCGAGCGCGATGGCGCCGGGGATCTCGAGCGCGCCTGGCACGGTCAGCACCTCGACCTTGTGGCCCTTGGCTTCCAGCGCGGCGCGTGCGCCTGCGATCAGCATGTCGTTGAGGTGGCCGTAGAAGCGCGCTTCGACGATGAGGATGTCGGCCATGGGTGATTACTCCGGAATGGGATGAAAGTCGGTGATGGTCAGGCCATATCCTTCGAGCGCGACCAGATCGGGGCGGCTGTTTGTGAGCAGCACCATTTCGGAGATGCCGAGGTCGGCGAGGATCTGCGAGCCGATGCCGATATTGCGTTGCTCCTCGCCCGCCTGCCATTCGCCGGTGCCGACCCGGCCGGTGAGGATCACGATCACGCCCGAGCCGTGCTCGCCCACAGCCTGCATGGCGCGCTGGAGCGTGCGCTTGCGCGGGCCAGGCTGGCCGAGCACGTCGTCGAACACCGAAATCGGGTGGACGCGGGCGAGGGTGGGCTCGTCGGGGATCACGTGGCCCTTCTGGAGCACATAGGCCTCCGAGCCCGCCACGCGGTCGCGATAGGTGATCATTCGCCACTGGCCGCCATAATCCGAGGTGAAAGCGCGCTCGCCGAGGCGTTCGACCAGGTGGTCGTTGCGCATCCGGTAGGCGATGAGATCGCGGATCGTGCCGATCTTGAGGTCATGCTTGCGGGCGAAGGTGATCAGGTCGTCGAGCCGGGCCATCGTCCCGTCCTCGTTCATGATCTCGCAGATCACGCCCGAGGGGTTGAGCCCGGCGAGGCGCGAAATGTCGACCGCCGCCTCGGTGTGCCCGGCGCGCACCAGCGTGCCGCCATCGCGCGCCATCAGCGGGAAGACGTGTCCGGGCGTGACGAGATCATCCGCGCCCTTGGCCGCATCGATCGCGACCGAGATGGTGCGCGCGCGGTCAGCCGCCGAAATACCGGTGGTCACGCCTTCCTTCGCCTCGATCGAGATCGTGAAGGCGGTCTGCATCGATTCCTTGTTGTTGCGGCTCATGGGCGTGAGGCCGAGGTGATCGACGCGGTCCTTGGTGAGCGCGAGGCAGATCAGCCCGCGCCCATGAGTGGCCATGAAGTTGATCGCCTGCGGGGTGGCCATCTGCGCGGGGATGATAAGGTCGCCCTCGTTCTCGCGGTCCTCATCATCGACGAGGATGTACATCCGCCCGTTGCGCGCCTCGTCGATGATTTCATCAATTGTGGCAAGAACGGGCCGTTGATCGTTGGAATCAAGAAACATTTCGAGCTTTTGTAGGGTCTCGGCCGTCGGATTCCAATCGGGCTCCGCCGCGTCACGCAGAGTGTTGGCATGGAGACCGGCTGCACGGGCAAGCCCGGCGCGGGTCATCTTTCCGCTGTCCACGATGTCACGGACGCGTGTGATGATGGATGTGCTCATGGACTTGATGTAGCACATTTGGATGTGATCACAAGAGGTGGCGCGCGTTGGCGCTGCTATTGTTGTCCAATCCGCGGGGGCCGAGGAGGCGCCCCCCCATTCAACTTCAGATGAAGTCGAGAAGCTCTCGCTATCATTCTGCCTAACTACAGGATTTTTTCCCGTGACATCCGTGCGGAGGGGCGGGGGGCAATTTGCTCCCGAATTGACATCGTCTGCGACATCCAGCCCCGGCTTCAGCCCGCCTGCGGCAGCTGCCGTTAACCTTCCGCCGGGTCCGGCATCAGTTCTCAACGACTTTAAAGAACTCTCTTCAAACCGATTGAAACATGGAGAAAGAACTTCAACCGTCGCCCTGCCTACCGGGGCTAGAGCGTGAAGATCCGCCGTCGCCTTAAGCCCTCCCATAACCTTGTTGTCGATCGCCCGAAGGACTTCATCGAGCGAGCGTGCTCCAGCGTCGCTGCCATAGAAGATCGCACGGTTAGCGCGCGCCTGCCGAGGAAACAGCGCAGCAGCGCTGGTCTGCGGTGCACGCTGCCAGGCCGCCAGGAACCGCGCCGCGCCGCCCGAGCCGAGGAAATGCGCGAGGTAGAGTTCGGTAGCGTTCGGGGTGCGGCCCAGCACGCGGCTCAGCACCGCGGCATTGTCGAGCGCATCAGCGGCGGCCAGCATCGAGGCGGCCGAGGGGTCGCTGCGCAGCGCGAGTAGCGCGGCGCGCGAAGGGCGCGCTTCAAGCCCGTAGCGCTTACCATTGCGTTCAAAGCTCGCGAGCCAGGTGCTGTCGATGAACTGGTATAGGCCGCGCGCGCTGGAGGATCGCGCCCGGGCATCGGGGTTCAAGCCGGATTCGAGGTGCGCCTGGGCGAGCAGATAGGCGAAATCGACGCCGGTGCGGGCAGAGGCCTGGCGGATTGCGGCAACCACTTCGCGTCGCGCGGGCCTGCGTGATCCCTCACGCGCCGCCGGGGCGGCAGCCCAACCCGCAAGCTCGGCCCGGACCGCGCCTTTAGGCCCGCGCGTCGGCCAATCCTGCGCATGCGCGGGCGCGGCGCCCGCAACGAGGAGCGCAAGGAGCGCAGCGCAATAGAGGACGAGAAGCCGGACCACGCCCGCTGCTTAACGCGCGCGGGTTAAATCGCCCCTCTCGCGAGGTGGTTTACCAAGAGTTTCCGGAAGCATAATGCGGCCCTACGGGTCTACCCGTAGACCACCTCAACCCTATGGGAAGATATGCGAAAATGAGAGGGATGGTGGACGCACTTGGGCTCGAACCAAGGACCCGCTGATTAAGAGCGGAGCTTTGTGCCCTTTTCGTTCCTTTCCAATACTACGCCAAACTACGCTCAAAGGCTTGAAACGGTTGGAATAAATCCGCCGTGGATTACCCTTCGCTACGCCATCGTAATCCCGACATCTGATTACGTGGCGATTACGTGGACGAGCGCCAGATCATGCCGAATCAGTCAATAACATTGCGAACAATCCAGTCGGTCACACCGGACCCGCACCGCGACATTTACGTATGGGACCCCCGCCTGAAGGGCTTCGGACTTCGCATCACGCCACGGGGCGCACAGTCCTTTGTGTTCCAGTATCGGGTCGACGGCGGGCCCGCGCGCCGCAAGACAATTGGGCCCGTCGGCAGTCCATGGACGCCTGCCACGGCACGCAAGGAAGCCGAGCGGCTGCTGGTGCAGGTCTATCAAGGGATCGACCCGGTCGAAGCCAAGCGCGAAGCGAAGCGCAAAAAGGAGACGCTGAACTTTCGGACCTACAGCGAGAGGTTCGTCGAGCTCTATCTCAAGCCGAACTGGCGGGGGACATGGGGTTCGGCGAATTGCACGATCAACAACGTGTTTATTCCGCGCTGGGGCAACCGACCCGTCCATGAGATCACCCGCGCCGATATCGTGAAGGTGCTTGACGAGTATTCCGATCGCCCGGCGCGGCGCAAGGAGATCCACTCGCTGCTGCGCAAGCTCTTCAACTGGGCGACCGACCGGCAGGATATCGACGTCTCGCCGCTCGCCGGGATGAAGGCGCCAAAGGCCGTCCCGTCGCGCCGCCGGGTGCTGAGCGATGAGGAGATTGTCGCCTTGTGGAGGGCGACCGAGAATTCCGGATGGCCGTGGGGGCCTTTTGTCCGGATGCTGATCCTGACGATGCAGCGGCGTCAGGAAGTTGCCGAGATGGATTGGTCCGAAATCGACCTTAATGCGCGCCGATGGACCTTACCGGCCGATCGGGCGAAGAATGATCAGGAACACGTCATACCGCTGACGAGCTTAGCGCTCGCAGAGCTCCAGCTGCTTGGTCCGAAGCGGAAGGGGCTCGTGTTCACCACCACGGGAACAACTCCCGTTTCGGGTTTCTTCAAGGGACGGGCGGCGCTCCACAAGGATATGATCGCTTACCTGAAGGCCAAGCAGATCGAGGAGGGTGGAGATCCGGGGGACGTCGATGTTCCAAACTGGCGGCTGCACGATATTCGTCGAACCGGGGCAACCCATCTTCAATCGCTGAAAGTCCCTGTGGAGGTGACCGAAAGCGTGCTCAACCATATCAGCGGAACAAGGGCAGGGGTCGCCGGGATCTACAAC
>JACESM010000234.1 GCA_013911835.1 Porphyrobacter sp.
TGCGGGTGACGTTGAAGCCGGGCGTGCCCTTGTCGACGAGGAAGGCCGACATGCCGTTCCTACCATTGGGGTTCTTGTCGGTCACCGCCATGAGGATGGTGAAATCGGCCTCGGCGCCCTTGGTGATCCAGATCTTGCGGCCGTTGATGATCCAGTCATCGCCGTCCTGAACGGCGGTGGTGCGCATGCCCTGCGGGTCGGCCCCCGCGCCGGGTTCGGAGATGCCGATCGCGCTGATCGTCTCGCCCCTGACATAGGGCTCGAGATAGGCTGCGCGCTGGCGCTCGTCGGCGGCGACCATCAGCATGCGCAGGTTGGGCGAATCGGGCGGGAGGTAATAGGGCACGACGGTCTTGCCGAGCTCCTCGGAGACGCCGACCATCGCCACCATGGGGAGGTTCATGCCCCCCACTTCCTCGGGCGCATCAAGGCCCCACAGGCCCAACTCGCGGCTCGCCGCATCGACCTTGGCGGTCTCTTCGGGGGTCAGGTAGGTGCCCTGGCCGATATTCTCGCGGGCAATCACCGCCTGTTCGAACGGCATCAGCTGATCGCGCACGAACTTGCCAACCAGCTCCTTGAGCATCTGGTGTTCGTGATCGAGCTCGAAATTCATGTGTCTCTCGTCCCTGTCCTGCATGGGTCTGCGGTGCCCCTGACACCACAGATTACGTCACCACAGATTGCGGGGTCTGTCACCCATCCGATTGCACAAGCAGCGGTGCGGCAAGCCAGCCGAAGGTGACCAGGACAGGATGGCTTGACGCAAGACAGGAATCTGCATACCTTCTCATTTGCAAACCTTCTGACTTTTGCAGATATTGGGAGAGGGACATGCCGAGTCGGCTGATCGTGTCGCGGGAACTCGCTGACCTGTTCCGCCTGTTCGCCCATGGCGATCGCCTCCGCCTGATCGAGGATCTGCGCGGCGGCGAAAAGGACGTGACCGGCATCGCCCAGTCGCTCGATCTGCCCGCCACCCGCGTCTCGCAGCACCTCGCGCTGCTGCGCGCCCAGCGGCTGGTCGAAGAACGCCGCGACGGGCGCAACCACTTCTACCGCCTCGCCCATCCGCATCTGGCCGACTGGGTGCTCGACGCCCTGCCCTTCATCGACATCCGCCAACGGCTGGAAGACGCCGACCATATCGATACCGCGCGCGCCCTGTGGGGCGTGGCGGACCGAAACCCCCACTGAAAGGATACCCCCGATGCCCCATTTCGCTCACGGCGTGGTCAAGTTCCAGCGCGAGGTCTTTCCGGAAAAGGCCGAGCTGTTCGAACAGCTCGCCACCGGTCAGAGCCCCGAGGCGCTGTTCATCACCTGCTCGGACAGCCGGATCGAAACCGCGATGCTCACCCAGACCGATCCGGGCGAGCTGTTCATCTGCCGCAACGCGGGCAACATCGTGCCGCCGCACACCAACCAGACCGGCGGGATGACCGCCTCGATCGAATTCGCCCTCGGCGCGCTCAAGATCCCGCATATCGTGATCTGCGGCCACACCGAATGCGGGGCGATGAAGGGCGCGATGAACCGCGCCGGGCTCACCACCCTGCCGCATGTGCGCGAATGGCTGGGCTATGCGCAGGGCGCGGTGGACATTACCGAAGCGATGGGCGCCGGGCTCGACCCCGATGCCAAGATGCGCATGCTGCTCGAACAGAACGTCATCCTGCAATTGCAGCACTTGAAGACCCACCCCACGGTCGCGGTCGCGCTGGCGCAGAAGGCGATCACGCTCCACGGCTGGGTCTACGACATCAAGACCGGCGAAGTCTCGGCCTATGACGAGGCGAGCTTGAGCTGGATCTCGGTCGAGGAACGCTATGCTGCCGACCTCGCCGGATCGATGCTTCACAGCCACGCCTGCTGATCCGGCGCGTTCTGTACCCCTGACCCCCGCACTTTTGCATCGGAGCCCTCCCCCATGCTCGCTGCCACTTCCGACCGTTCGTCCTCCGCCGTGATCGGGCGGGAATTCCTCGCCTCGATCGTGGTGTTTCTGGTCGCCCTGCCGCTGTGCATGGGGATCGCGATCGCATCCGGTGCCCCGCCCGCACTGGGCCTCATCACCGGGATCGTCGGGGGACTGGTGGTGGGCTCGCTCGCCGGATCGCCGCTCCAGGTGAGCGGCCCGGCGGCGGGCATGGCGGTGCTGGTCTATCAGCTGGTGCAGGAACACGGGCTGATCATGCTCGGCGTGGTGGGGCTGATCGCGGGGGCGCTCCAGCTGCTGGCTGGCGTGTTCAAGCTCGGCCAGTGGTTCCGCGCGATCTCGCCTTCGGTGATCCACGGGATGCTGGCGGGGATCGGGGTGCTGATTTTCGCCTCGCAGCTCCACGTGATGCTTGACGATGCGCCGCGTGCCAACGGCCTGCTCAACATCGCCGCGATCCCCGAGGCGATCATGAAGGTCTTCCCGGTCGACGGTTCGGTGCATCACCTGGCAGCCATGGCGGGGATCGTGACGATTGCCACCATCGTGCTGTGGAACCAGTTCAAGCCCAAGAAGCTTGCCCTGATCCCGGGCCCGCTGCTCGGCGTGATCGTCGGCACCGCCTTTGCCATCGCCTTCGCGCTGCCGATCACGCTGGTGATGTTGCCCGAAACTCTGGCGAGCGGGCTCAATATCCCGACGGCAGAGGCCTTCGCCGGGATCACCGACCCCGATATCCTCACATTGGGCCTCGTCTTCGCCTTTGTCGCCAGCGCCGAGACGCTGCTGTGCGCGACCGCGGTCGACAAGATGCACATCGGCGCGCGCACCGATTACGACAAGGAACTGCGTGCGCAAGGGATCGGCAACATGATCTGCGGCGGGCTTGGCGCGCTGCCGATGACGGGGGTGATCGTGCGTTCGGCTGCGAATGTCGAGGCCGGAGCGACCACGCGCCTGTCAGCGATCATGCACGGCGGCTGGCTGCTGCTGGCGGTGGTCGCCTTTCCTTTCGTCCTCAACGAAATCCCGACCTCGGTGCTCGCCGCGATCCTCGTCTACACCGGCTACAAGCTGGTCAACGTGGCGCAGATCCGCAAGATCGCCGAATTCGGCAAGCAGGAACTGGCGATCTACTTCGCGACGCTGATCGGCGTGGTCGCGATCGACCTCTTGACCGGCGTGATCCTCGGCTTCGCGCTGGCGACGGCCAAGCTGGTCTACACCTTCTCGCACCTTCAGATCCAGCGCGAGCATGATGAGGCGACCAACCGCGTCGACCTGTGGATGACCGGCTCTGCCACCTTCTTCTCGATCCCGCAGCTGGGGCAGGCGCTGGAGTCCTCGCCGTTCGGCTCCGAGGTGCACATCCATGTCGAGAAGCTCGACTACATCGACCACGCCTGTCTCGAGATGCTGTCCTCGTGGGAGAAGCTGCACCAGTCGACGGGCGGGTCGCTGGTGGTCGAATGGAGCGAACTGGTCGAACGCTATGGCCGCCGCTCGGACGAGAAGACCGAAATTCCGGGCCTGATGGTGCGTCCCGCCGCCTGAACCGGCCCTGCGGGCGGGCCGGTCACATCACCGGCTCGGCCCCTTCGGCCTGCCACAACTGCTTGGCGTTATGGAGATCCACCGGGGTCGCGCGGCTCAGCCGGTGGCCGATGAAGTCGATCCCCTCGATCAGCCAATGCGCCAGCTCGGGCTGGGCGAGGCTGTAGACGCGTTGCTGGCCGCGGGTCTGGGTCTCGACCAGCGCCACAGCGCGCAGCACGCCGAGATGCTGCGACACCCGGGTGGGCGAAATCTCGAGCAGATCGCCAAGCTCGTTCACCGTCTGCTCGCCCGCCTGAAGCTTCAGGAGCAGGCGGATGCGATCGGGGTGCGATATCTGGCGCAGCACATGGGCCAATTCCGTGGCGACAACCTTACGACTTGGCATGATGCTGCCCCTTTAGCCCGGTGTGATGAGAACGATTCATGGCACAACGCGCAGGAACGCGGTTTGGCTCCCGGCGCTTGCATTTTTGTCATTATGGAGCGCGCGCCACACTTGCTGCGGTCGCTTGCTGACGGCCTCGCCGCGGCACAGCATGGCGATGAAGGCGCTGTCATACACCTCGCTGGCATAGGGCGCGCTGCTCTGGCCGTGCCCGGCGGTGGTGACCCCGCTGTCGCGCAGCAGCGCCCAGCCCTCGTGCAGCCGCGCAGCGCGGCGTTCGGCTCCGGCGGCGTGGAGCGTCAGGGCGAGCGTGTGAATCAGCGCGGGCGCATCGAGCGGCAGGCGGCTCGCAGCCTCGCCCGGCGCCTCGCTCGTCACCATCCGCAGTCCGCGTGCGCCCTCGCCTGCAAACCACAGCATCGGCCAGGCGCGGCGGATTCCGCTGGCATGACCCAGCAAGGTGAACACCGTGCTGCGCAGATCGGGCATCGCGATCACCGTATCCCACGGCGCGCGCGCAATCATCAGGGCGGGGAGCGCCTCTTCAAGCGTGAGCAGATCGAGGCTGAGGCCCGCCCCTGTCAGCCCCTTTCCCGCCGCCAGCAGCCGGGTGGCGACCGCATTGCGCTGGCGCGCGGTGACGATGATTGCCAGCCGCTCGCGCTGCTGGGTGCGGGCGGTGCGGATCATCGCGGCCAGCACGCCTGCGCGCGGCACAGGCACGCCGCCCGCGTCCTCGGCAAGGCATTGCGCCGGATGCGGGCTCATCAGGATCAGATCGAGCCCGCCCAGCCCCGGCGGCGCGCTGCGCGGGTGATCGAGCAGGTAGCTGACGACGAACTGCGCCTGCGGCAGGTGGGGATGGCCCCCATGTTGCAAGGCGGCAGGGCTCCAGCCCAGCCATGGCGCGAACACCGGCGCGCCGGACACGCGGGGCATGCTCCAGTCCGCGAAACGCTTGAGGCGGCTGCCCTGCGGGGCGGGCGCAATGTCAGCGGCAATTCCGATTTGGCCCAGCAGCGCGTCGAGCGCCGCGCGCCAGTCCTGCGGGATCTCGCCCGCCGGATGGAGGAGCCGGAAGCGCGCCTCGACCAGCACAAGCTGCGGCCGGGTGCGCGGGGC
>JACESM010000024.1 GCA_013911835.1 Porphyrobacter sp.
CGAGCGCGGTTCCGGGCATGGCGTAGCTGACATCGGTGGTGCGGCTGACCGGGTCCATCACCCAAACCTGCGCCTCGGGCGCGTTGTAGACCCCGCTCGCGCCGCGTTCGACGAGGTTGACGAAGATCGTCATCTGCTGTGTGATGAGCAGGGTCGAAAAACCGATGCCGAACAAAAGCCCATAGAACTTCTGGGCGTCCCCGGTGAGCATTCTGATGGCGATCCAGAGCACAGGTCAGGAACCTTTATCAGCAGGTGGGGTTGCGCGAGGGAGGGACTCGCTGCATTATTGAACGGTCGCGTTTAACTGAACGGAGCCGTTCACTTTGTCAATCGGGCATTCTGCCAGTCCCGAAAAAAAACCTGTTCGCCGGAAGGCGGGCCGGCCGCTCGACGCCGCCAAGCGCGCGGCGATCGTCGACACTGCCGCGCATCACTTCTTCCACCACGGCTATGCCGCCTCGGCGATCGAGCAGATCGCGGCCGATGCGGGCGTCTCCAAGGTCACGATCTACAACCAGTTCGGCGACAAGCGCGCGCTGTTCGCCGCCGCTGTCGAATGCGAGTGCGAAAAGATGCGCGGGCATTTCTCGCTCGACGTCATGCCGCAAGGCACCATCGCTGAGCGTCTGACCGCAATCGGCGAGGCGATCTTCGCCTTCCTGTTCCGCCCGGAAATGATCCAGTTCGAACGCCGCATCGCCGCCGAGACCGAGAATGACCCCGCGATCGGCCTCGCCTTTCTCGAAGCCGGCCCGTGGCGCATGAAGCAGGGCTTCGGCGCCTGGCTGGCGCATGCCTGCGCGCGGGGCGAGCTGGCGATCCCCGACCCGGGCTTGGCGGCCGAGCAATTCGTCTCGATGTGCAAGGGCATGGGCGATCTCGAGCGCCGCTTCGGCGCCAGCGTCAGCGCCGCCGAACGCGACCGGCGGATCGCGGGGGCGGTCGAGGTGTTTCTCGCCGCCTACGCCGCCGGCCAGGATCGATAATTCGCATACCTGTGTTCGAAAATTAGCATCGTCTCCGCGCCCGCGCATTATCTTGCCATTCACCCTAGGCATCCTACATTGCGAAGCTGACGAAAGGATTCCCCGCGCATGAGTCAGCAGAACGATCCCCAGCCCCAAGGCGAAGGCCCCAATCCCTGGGTCAAGCAGCTGATGATCTGGGGCGGGATTTTCCTCGCCCTGCTGTTTGTGGTGACGATCTTCACCAACTCGAGCCAGTCGAGCGGCAGCGCGATGCGCTATTCCGACTTCCGCGCGGCCGTCGCGCAGGGCGAGGTGCAGGACGTGCAGCTGGGCAGCGATGTCATTACCGGCACGCTCAAGAACGGCGACAGCTTCTCCACCGTGCCGGTGCCCAACGATGTCGAAATCACCAAGTTGATGGAAGAAAACGGCGTGCGCTTCACTGGCAAGCAGCGCGAAAGCCAGAACATCCTGCTGTTCATCCTGCTGAATTCGCTACCCTTCGTGCTGATCCTCGGGATCGCCTTCTTCGCGCTGCGCCAGATGCAGAAGGGCGGCGGCGGCGGCGCGATGGGCTTCGGCAAGTCCAAGGCCAAGCTGCTGACCGAACGTTCGGGCAAGGTCACTTTCGATGACGTCGCCGGTATCGACGAAGCGCGCGAGGAGCTGCAGGAGATCGTCGAATTCCTGCGCGATCCGCAGCGCTTCTCCAAGCTCGGCGGGCAGATCCCCAAGGGCGCGCTGCTGGTCGGTTCGCCCGGCACCGGCAAGACGCTGCTCGCCCGCGCCATCGCGGGTGAGGCGGGCGTGCCGTTCTTCACCATTTCGGGCTCGGACTTCGTCGAAATGTTCGTCGGCGTCGGCGCCAGCCGCGTGCGCGACATGTTCGAACAGGCCAAGAAGAACGCGCCCTGCATCGTCTTCATCGACGAAATCGACGCGGTCGGCCGTTCGCGCGGCCACGGACTCGGCAATTCGAACGACGAGCGCGAGCAGACGCTGAACCAGCTGCTGGTCGAGATGGATGGTTTCGAAGCCAACGAAGGCATCATCATCATCGCCGCGACCAACCGCCCCGACGTGCTCGACCCGGCGCTGCTGCGTCCGGGCCGTTTCGACCGTCAGGTCGTGGTGCCGGTGCCCGACATCGACGGGCGCGAGAAGATCCTCGGCGTGCACATGAAGAAGGTGCCACTGGCCCCCGACGTCAACCCGCGCGTGATCGCGCGCGGCACCCCGGGCTTCTCCGGCGCGGACCTTGCCAACCTCGTCAACGAAGCCGCGCTGCTGGCCGCGCGCCGCAACAAGCGGCTGGTGGCGATGCAGGAGTTCGAGGACGCCAAGGACAAGGTCATGATGGGCGCGGAACGCCGCAGCATGGTGATGACCGACGACGAGAAGAAGATGACCGCCTATCACGAGGCCGGCCACGCGATCGTCTCGGTCCACGAAGAGGCGTCCGATCCGATCCACAAGGCCACCATCATCCCGCGCGGCCGTGCGCTGGGCATGGTGATGCGCCTGCCCGAGCGCGACAGCTACTCCTACCACCGTGACAAGATGCATGCGAACCTCTCGGTCAGCATGGGCGGGCGCGTGGCGGAGGAGATCATCTTCGGCCACGACAAGGTGTCCTCGGGTGCCTCGTCCGACATCCAGTATGCGACCAATCTGGCGCGCAACATGGTGACCCAGTGGGGCATGTCCGAGAAGCTCGGGCCGCTCCAGTATGAAGAGCAGTCGGAAGGCTATCTCGGCTATGGTCAGGCGCAGCGGACCTTCCGCTCGGGCTCGACCAACGAGCTGATCGACAACGAGATCAAGGGGCTGGTCGAAGGCGCCCACAAGCGCGCGACCGAAATTCTGACCACGCATGAAGACCAGCTCCACCTGCTCGCTCAGGCGCTGCTCGAATACGAGACGCTGTCGGGCGAGGAGATCAATGCGCTGCTCGAAACCGGCAAGATTGATCGTCCCGATGCGCCGCGCGGGCCGCTGGTCGCCGCGCCGGTGCGCGGTTCGGCGATCCCCAAGACAGGCAAGCGCTTCGGCGGCAAGAGCGACGAGGCTCCGCAAGGCGCCTGATCGGTCACATCGGAAAAATCACCAAGGGGGCGTCCGGAGCGATCCGGGCGCCCTTTTGCTTGAGTGATTTCAGGGCGCTGCGCGGAGGTGGGACGATGATCCTTGCGCTGCGCTTCCTCGCGCACCGCATCCCCTGCCGCTGATCAGGCGGGCTGCGCTGCATCCCGCGCGCCGAGCTGCGCCAGCTTGCGCTCGATCCCGTCCCACAGGCGCGCAAAGGCCAGTGCTGCGGACGAGTGCGGCGCGAAGGCGCCCACCGGGCGGCGGTGCACCGCGCATTGCTCGACTGCGCTCATCATCGGGATCGACGGCCAGGCCGGGTTGGCTGCCAGCGCCTCCAGATGGAGCGAGCGGCGCCGGTCGATCATCGAGAGCACCGGCAGGATCGGCGGCGGGCGCTTGGTGTTGCGGCGGATCTCCTCGGCCACGAAGGCGAATGCCCGTGCCGAGAGCGGCGAGGGCGGCAGCGGTACGATCACAAGGCTCGCGGCACGCATCACCTGCGCACTGAGTTCGTTGAACATCGGCGGGCAATCGAGGATCACCCGGTTATGGCTGCGCTCCAGCTGCCGCGCGAGTGTGGCCAGCCTGTGCCGCTGGCCCATGCGGAGCAGCATCGCATCCAGCTCGCGCAGACTGCTGTCGGCGGGCAGCAGGTCAAGCCCGGCATAGCTGCTGGGCTGGATCAGAGTGTGGGCGGAAATGTCGCCCGCGAACAGGCTGCGCGCCTGCCGCTTCCGGGGTGCATCGAGCGCGAACATGAACCCTGCCCCGTCGGAAGGGTCGAGATCCCATAGCAGCGCCCGATGCCCGGCCCGCTGTGCCGCACACCAGCCCAGATTGGTCGCAATGGTGGTCTTCCCGACACCGCCCTTGGGCGAATAGACTGCAATTACGGCCATGATCTTGCCTGAACGCTGAAGCCGCCCGGATTATTCCGACAAGGGGGTCAGAACGCCCCGAGGAGCAGCAGCACCTGAAGGAACAGCACCAACACGATCTGGGTGCAGAAGAGCAGCACGCACCACCGCCAGAAGGCCGAGAAACGGCTGAGGCCATAGGCATGGCGCAGTTGCTTGTAGAGATGCACCGGCGCGGCGATGATGAACAGGAGCACGGCGTAGTCGCTGCCACCCTCGATCGTGCTCAGGATCGACATCACGATGAACAAGAGCGACATGAAGCTGAGCGAATAGGTGATGAAGATCGCGTGGTCATAGGCCTTGTACTGCCGCCGCCAGGCAAACATCAGCCACAGGAACGGCAGCGACAGCGGGATCAGCAGCCAGCTGAACTTGTAGCCGTTCGATTGCAGCTTGTAGAGCATCAGACCTGGATTGTTTTGCCACTTCTTGATGATGCCCTCGTCAAGGAACTTGATCCCGGTGCCCTTGGCCTTCTTGTCGACAGGATCGATTTCGATCGGACCGATTTGCTTTGATGTGCGTTCGAGCATCCGGTTGAGTCCGGCAAGCTCGGACCTGATTACGCGGAGCCGCGGGGAATCCGGGGGGAGCGTGTCGCGCTCTTTCTCGAGGGTGACGATCTGTTCCTGCACATTGGCGCGGAACGTCGAATTCAAGCGCCCACCGCTCAGCTCGGGCGGAATATCGGTCGGCGCCGAAATGCCGACCATCTGGAACACCGCGAACATCGCGAAGACGGTGAACAGGAACATCGCCATCGGGCTGACGAACTTGGCGCGCTCGCCCGCGATGTAGCGGCGGGTCAGGTGGCCGGGCTTGAAGGTCAGCAGCGGCAGCGTCTCCCACAGCTTGCCGTCGAGGTGCAGCACACCGTGCATGATGTCGTGCCCGATCGCGGCAAGGCTGCGGTGGATATGGGCCTTCTGGCCGCATTCGGGGCAGAAATGGCCGGAGAACACGGTCTGGCAATTGGCGCAGGTGACGGGGCCTGCGTGGGCGTGCCCTTCTGCCGCTTCGCCCTTGGGAGAATCGAGTGTGCGGCCCAGCAGCCCGCCTTCGATCGCTGTCCCTAGCCCCTCGCCGAAATCGCTCATGCCCTGCGCCCCTGCCTTTGGGAGCATATAGGCGGAAATCCGGCGGGCGAGAAAGCGGGGATTTGGCCCCCTACTTGCTGGCGAGCTTGCGCTCGATCGCCGTCCACAGCTGCGCGATGGCACGCGCCGCGGGCGAGCGCGGGGCGAAGGCGCCGACCGGCTGGCGCAGGCTCGCGCATTGCTCGACCGCGCTCGCCAGCGGGATCGCCGGCCAGGTCGGGTTCGCCTCGCGCGCGGCCTTGTGCAGCGAGCGCCTGAGGTCGAGCATCGAGAGCACCGGCAGGATCGGCGGGTGTCCCTTGCCGGTTGCGCGCACCTCCTCGACCACCACCTCGAAGGCGCGGGCGGACAGGGGCGAGGGCGGCAGCGGCACGATCACGAGATCGGCCGCGCGCATCACCTGCGCCGAGAGTTCGTTGAGCACCGGCGGACAATCGAAGATGATCCGGTCGTAGTTCTTGCTCAGGCTCTCGGTGAGCTTGGCCAGCCGCTTCTTCTTGCCGAGCTTGTCGAGCTGCCGGTCCAGCGACCTGATGCTCTCGTCCGCCGGCAGCAGATCGAGGCCGCCATAGGCCGTCGTCTGGATCAGCTTTTCGGGATCGGCACCCTCGTCGAACATGCTGTCGGCGCTGCGCTTTTTCTTGGGGTCGATCCCCAGCAGGAACCCCGACCCGCTCGAGGCGTCGAGATCCCACAGCAGGGTCTTGCGGCGCGAGATGGCGCTGGCGCACCACGCCAGATTGACCGCCAGGGTCGTCTTCCCGACGCCGCCCTTGACGCTGTAGACCGCGATTGATGCCATGCGTCCCGCCCGTGTTACAGTTTGATTACAGGAACAAGGGATAGCGCCGCGACGCGCAATGGCAAGACCCGCGCAATGTCCGTCAAGAAGCGGTCAAGCGGTGCCGACGAGGCGGCAATGACATGGGAACGACTGGGCAATGACTGCGCAACGACCCGGCAATCACCGCGCCGCGACCCGGTGGTGCGCAGACGCAGCGGCGCTGTGCAGATCAGCCGTCGTAATCGCCGCCCAGCGACGAGGTGCGCGCGGGCGCCGAGGCGGTGATCCGCAGCGCTTCGGCCGACTGGCTGAGCGAGCCGATCTCGTCGGCCTCGTCCTCGTCATCGGGGAGGATCTTCTGGAGGCCGGTGACCAGCGATTCATGCAGGCCCGCCGGGGTCACGGTCTGCTCGGCAATCTCGCGCAGCGCGACGACCGGGTTCTTGTCGCGATCACGGTCGATGGTCAGCTCGCTCCCACCCGAAATCTCGCGCGCACGCTGCGCAGCGAGCAGCACCAGGTCGAAGCGGTTGGGAACCTTGTCGACGCAATCTTCAACGGTCACGCGTGCCATGCTTGGGCCTTTTCGAGAATCGCGGTAAAATGGGAAGGAAGCGCGCCAGCTAGGAGCGGGGGGGCGCGAAGTCAAGGAAAAGGGGGCGGCGCCGATCGCCCGTTTCACCCTTGCGGAACAGATTCTATCCCAGTTCGGAGGAGTCGCTCAGCCGTTCCTCGCCATGGCTTGGATCGGAAAGCACCCGCGCCGCGCCCATGGCGGCCAGCGCGCCCGCCAGTTGGGCCCCGACAAAGCCGGGCACATCGCCGGGCGCGATCCCGGCGAAGGTATCGCTGAGGCAGCGGGCGATGGTGATCGCGGGGTTGGCGAAGCTGGTCGAGGACGTGAACCAGTACCCCGCCGCGATGTAGAGCGCGACGCTCGCCGGCACCCATTCGCGGCGGCTCTCCAGCGTGACGAGGATCGTCAGCACCAGCCCGAAGGTGGCGACCGCCTCGCCCGCCCACTGGCCCGCGCCGGTGCGCGCGGTGTCGCTGACCTGCAGGATCGGCAGATCGAACATCAGGTGCGCGGTCCACACGCCGATGATGCCACCGCCAAGCTGGGCCGCAGCATAGGCGAGCGCCAGCGCCGCGCCCACCTCGCGGCGCAGCGCGAACACCAGCGTCACCGCCGGATTGAAATGCGCGCCCGAGATCGGCCCCAGCATGGTGATGAGCACGAACAGGATCGCCGCTGTCGCGAGCGTGTTGCCGATGAGCGCGATGGCGACATTCCCGCCGGCAAGGCTCTCGGCCATGATCCCGGAGCCGACGACGGTCGCGAACAGGAAGAAGCTGCCGAGCGCCTCTGAAAAGAGCATGCGGATCACACGGCGCCCTCCATCGCGCCGATTGCGGCAAGCCGCGCCTGCAAGTCGTCGCGCGCCATCGTCGCGAAAGGCAGGGCGAGGAAGGCCTCGGCGCGCATCGTCAGCCACTGCCATGTCTGCGCGAAGGCGGCGTCGACCGCAGCATCGTCGCCGGTAACGGCAGCGGGATCGGGCAGCCCCCAGTGGGCGCGCAGCGGCGTGCCGGGGAAGATCGGGCAGGCCTCGCCCGCCGCGCTGCCGCACACGGTGATGACCAGATCGGTCTCCGGCGCGTCGGGGCCGGTGAAGGTGTTCCAGCTCTTCGAGTGGAGGCCCGAGGCGTCAATGCCCTTGGCGGCAAGCAGCCGCAGCGCGCCCGGATGGACCGCGCCCTTGGGCTGGCTCCCCGCGCTGAAGGCGGTCACCCGTCCGGCGCCGAGCCGGTTCAGGATGACCTCGCCAAGGATCGAGCGGGCCGAGTTGCCCGTGCACAGCACCAGAATGTTCATGTGTCGCCCCCGCGTTTCGGTTCAGCAGCAGCCGGTGGTGGCGGCCGGAGCGGTCGCAGCCTGCGGCACGCAGCACGCCCCCGTGGCGGCATCGGCATTGGCCAGCTGTTCGAGATCGGGGCTGCCGCCATAGGTGGTGCTGCCGCCGGTGGTCAGGAACGCCTCCCACACCACGCCATCGGGATCGGCGATCCAGCTCTTTTCCGACTTGGCATAGCAGCAGGTGGTCGCGCCTTCTTCCAGCACCGGGCGGTCGGCGGCCTTGAGACGGGCGTAGACCTCGGCAAGCTCGCTCTGGTCTTCGACCTGCAGGCCGACATGCTCGATCCCCTTGGTGGCACCCTCGCGCATCGAGATTGCGAAGTTGATGCGCGGATCTTCGAGCATCCACTTGGCGTAGTCCGCCTTGGTCACAGCGGGCTCGGCACCGAAGAGGTTGGTGTAGAAGGCGATCGAGGCATCGAGGTCGGTCACGCCGACATGGAGGTGAAAGCGCTTCACTGGACAGTCTCCCTGGGTTTTGCAGTCGCGCAGGGCACACCCCCGCAGCAGTTCTCGGTAAGGTAGGCCATCAGGCCGTTCATCGCGGCATAATCGGCCGCGTAGATGATCGAGCGGCTCTCGCGGCGCTGGGTGACGAGTCCGGCGTTGGCGAGCTGGGCGAGGTGGAAGCTCATCGAGGAGGGCGGGACATCGACCGCTTCGGCGATAGCGCCTGCCGCAACGCCTTGCGGCCCGGCCT
The DNA here is from genome assembly GCA_013911835.1 of Porphyrobacter sp. Classification (GTDB taxonomy): domain Bacteria; phylum Pseudomonadota; class Alphaproteobacteria; order Sphingomonadales; family Sphingomonadaceae; genus Erythrobacter. Next base: position 8,479 of record JACESM010000024.1, read on the forward strand.
CGACCAGCAGGCGGAAGGCGGCGAGACGGTGCTCCTGCGCCAGCGCGGCGAGGGCGCGGATGACGCGATCAGGCTGCATGCTTTCGTTCCATGATTCGACAAATATCGAAATGAGCATCGCCGCTCGCGATGTCAAGCCGCGCGCTCGGCCCATCCGCTTGAACCGGGGCCGCCCTGCTATTATCACTGCTCCCCACGGGGCCGAGCAACCTCCCGTCCAGGCCGAGAATGGCCCAAGCGTTGCCTCGTCATTACCCTTGCCGTGCGGCGCTCCGCCCGGCCGGGCCATTTTCGAGGTAGGCATGGCCGAACGGGATGTATCGAGTGCTGCATCGGGTGCGGATCGGACCGCCCCCGCACCGACATTCTCCGAACTCGTCGCCGTCTTCACCCGCATCGGGTTCCTGAGCTTCGGAGGGCCCGCCGGGCAGATCGCGCTGATGCACCGCGAGCTGGTGGAGGAGCGCGGCTGGGTGGCGGAGGAGGACTTCCTCCACGCGCTCAATTTCTGCCACCTGCTCCCCGGCCCCGAGGCGCAGCAGTTGGCGACGTGGATCGGCTGGCGGCTTGCTGGCGTGCGCGGCGGGCTGGCGGCGGGGCTGCTGTTCGTCATTCCGGGGGCTTGCATCATCCTCGCGCTGTCGGTGCTCTATGCGCTGGCGGCGAACCTCGGCTGGGTGGCGGCGCTGTTCACGGGGGTGAAGGCGGCGGTGCTGGCGATCGTCGTGCAGGCCCTGCTGCGGATCGCGGCGCGCGCGCTCGATACGGGCGTCAAGCGGGGGCTGGCGGCGGCGGGTTTTGCGGGGCTGTTCTTGCTCGGCCTGCCGTTCCCGCTGATCGTTCTGGGATCGGGGGTTATCGGCATGATCGTCGCCCGAACACGGCCTGACCTCTTGGCGCTCAAGCCCGCGAAGGGCGGCGGCACGTTGCCCGCGCGGCCGTGGCGCACAACCATCCTTGCGGTGCTGGTATGGGGCGCGATTTGGGCCGCGCCGATGGCGCTGATCGCCGCGACGCTCGGGCAGGGGCACGTGCTGTGGGAGATCGGTGCCTTCTTCTCGCAGCTCGCGATCGTGACCTTTGGCGGGGCCTATGCGGTGCTCGCCTACATGGCGCAGGAGGCGGTGCAGGGCTTCAGCTGGCTGCGGCCCGGCGAGATGGCCGACGGGCTGGGTCTGGCCGAGACGACGCCGGGGCCGCTTATTCTGGTGACGCAATTCGTCGGCTACCTCGCCGCCTTCCGCGCGCCCGAGCCGTTCTCGCCGCTGGTCGCGGGGCTGCTCGGCGCGGGGCTGACGACCTGGGTGACCTTCGCGCCGTGCTTCCTGTGGATCTTCGCGCTTGCGCCGTGGATCGACCGGCTGGGGCAGGCCGTATGGCTCAAGGGCGGGCTTGCGGCGGTGACCGCGGCGGTGGTGGGGGTGATCGCCAATCTCACCGTGTGGTTCGCGCTGCATGTGCTGTTCGCCCGCGTCGGCCAGCTTTCGGCGGGGCCGCTCACCCTGGTATGGCCCGAGCTTGCCAGCTTCGACGGGCGCGCAGGCGCGCTGGCGCTGCTCGCCTTCGCACTGGCTTTCGGGGCGAAGTGGGGCGTGCTGCGGCTGCTGGCGGCCTGCGCGGCGGGCGGCCTAGTGCTGAGCCTTGTCGGCTAGAGCCATGCGCCCCGCTGTCAGACCGTGTCCCGGTCGAACGGCGGCACCGGCGTGATCGGGTCGGACAGGCGGATGGTGTCGAGGATCTGCGCGGTCCGGTCGCGCACGTCGAGCATCAGCGCGCGGGTGCGGCACTCGCCTTCCTCGAGGCAGTTCTTGCATCTCTCGTGGGCGTAGCGGCTTGCGCAGGGCACCAGCGCGAGGCTGCCGCGCATGTGGCGGATGAGGTCGCCATAGGTGATGTCGAGCGGCGGGATCGCGAGCCAGTAGCCCCCGTCGCGCCCGCGCAGCGATTCGACGAGGCCCGAACGCGCCAGCTCGGACAGGATCACGGTCAGGAACTTGGCCGGGATCTTCTGCGTCTCGGCAATGGCGGCAAGCTGCACCGGCCCCTCGCCATAGTGATCGGCCAGGTGCTGCATCGCGCGGATCGCGTAGCGGGTCTTCTGCGACAGCATGGAGGACTGCCTATCTGTCGGGTAAGGATCGAGGTCAAGGCCGGCAGGCCGCTGCTGCACGCCCGCACGCCTGCCCCTGTTCATCGCGCGAGGCTGTCATCCTGCCGCATTGCCGGACTAGAAGAGCGCCCATGGTCACTGCCACCTCCCCATCGCGCCCCGATCCGTCCGGCCCTGCAACCGGTTCTGCGCCGGAATACGCCGACCTCGAGCCCTTCCGCGTGACCGCGGCGGAGCACGACTTCACTTTCTATCCCCACGGGCAAGACCGGCTGAAAGCGCTCGTCGCACTGATCGAGAGCGCGCGCGCGAGCCTCGAGGTGTTCTACTACCTGTTCGACAGCGACACTTCGGGCACCATGGTCCGCGACGCGCTGGTCGCGGCGGCGCGGCGCGGTGTCAGGGTCGCGCTGATCGTGGACGATTTCGGCAATGACGCGGGCGCCGAGTTTTTCGATCCGCTGGTCGAGGCGGGGGGCAGTTTCGCGGTCTTCTCGCCGAAGTGGGGCAAACGCTATCTCGTGCGCAACCACCAGAAGTTCACCATCGCCGACGGGGCGCGCGTGATGACCGGCGGGGCGAACGTCTCCGACCACTATTTCGCCACTCCCGCCGATAACGGCTGGTGCGACCTGTCGGTCGAGATTGAAGGCCCGGTGGTGGCGCAGTTCATCCGCTGGTTCGGCCTGCTTGCCAGCTGGGTCGAGAACGAGGCGCGGGGCCGAACCCGGCAGCTGCGCGCCTTGCGTGGCATCGTCAAGGATTGGGACGGCGGGGAAGGCCCGGTGTGCCTGCTGGTCGGCGGGCCGTTGGTGCGCAAGGGGCACTGGGCCTGGGTGTTCCGGCAGGATCTCGTCACCGCCAAGCGGCTCGATACGGTCTCGGCCTATTTCTCCCCGCCGCGCAGCTTCCGCCGCCTGTTCGCCCGCATCGGCCGGCGCGGGAGCGCGCGGATGATCATGCCCGGCAAGTCCGACATCGGAGCCGCGATCGACATGGCGCGGCTGCTCTACGGCAAGCTTTTGCGCGCGCGGGTGACAATCTTCGAGTTCGGGGTCTGCAAGCTCCACATGAAGCTGATGGTGGTCGACGACATCGCCTATGTTGGCAGCGCCAATCTCGACAAGCGGTCTTTCCGCATCAATGTCGAACTGATGGTGCGGATCGAGGATGCTGCGGTCGCCGCTGCCCTCCTTAAGCTGATCGACCACATGGCCGAAGCGAGCGAGCCCATCACCCCGGCATGGTACGCCCGCCACAGCACCTTCCTCAACCGGCTGCGCTGGCGGATCGCCTATTGGCTGAGCCTTGCCGACTATCGCATCAGCAAGGCGGGCACTGTCTGACGCGTTAGACGGATCGTTAACGCGGCTTTTACGGATCGTCCCTTAGGCATGCACCATGCGGGGAATGCTCGACAATTTGCGCCAGCGGATCATGCCGCCGATCCCGGAAGCGATCCGCGACCAGTTCACCCTGCTGCGCGCGCGGCGGGTCGAGACGCAGACCAATGTCATGTATCTCATGCTGCTCGCAACCACGCCGACCGCGGCCTGGGCGGGGGCGGCCAACCTGCACTGGGCGATCAAATACGGCATGCCCGCGCTGCTTGCGGTGCTGTGCGTGCTCGGCCTGATCGAGAACGCGATCAGCCGTAGCCGCCGCCTCAGCCTGCGCCGCGCAGGGCTGATCGTGAAGAAGACCGCGAGTGTTTCGGGCTGGGTGGGCGTGATGTGCAGCAGCTGGGCGGTGCTCAACTGGTTCGCCTCGCCCCCCGAGGCCCACGCCGCCTTCGCCATGATCATCGCCATGGGCGCGCTGGCGACCGCCTATTGCCTCTCGGCGATCCGCTTTGCCGCGATCCTCAACCTTGTCATCGGGGTGGTGCCGATTTCGCTGCTGATGCTGTCCTCGGGCCGCCCGGCGGAGATCGCTGCGGCGACCAGCCTCGTGCTGGCGACGCTGATCCTCGTGCGCTTCATCCTGCAGGGCCATGCGATGCTGGTCGACCTGTTGCAGCTCCAGCACCAAACCCGCGACCTTGCCCACACCGATCCCCTCACCGGCCTCGCCAACCGCCGCGCGCTCGACGAGCGGATCGCGGAGCTGCTCGCCAAGGGCCAAGGCGCGCCGCCGTTCAAGCTGGTGCTGCTCGATCTCGACGGGTTCAAGCCGGTCAACGACCGCTACGGCCATGCCGTCGGCGACCGCCTGCTGTGCGGCGTGGCCGAGCGCCTGTGCGAGGTGGTCGGCGATGACGGCCTCGTGGTGCGCCAGGGCGGCGACGAATTCGCGGTGCTGATCCCGCCCCATTCGCGCCTCCACGACGCCCCGCTCGCCGAGCGCCTGCTGATCGCGCTGGTGCGCCCGCACATGATCGAGGGCGTGGCCGTGAGCGTCGGCGCGAGCGCCGGCGTGGCGCAATGGCCCGCCGACGGCACCGATGCCGACGCCCTGTTCGATTTCGCCGACCGCGCGCTCTATCAGGCCAAGGCCGAGACGCGGAATGGGCGGGTGGCGGCCGAGGCTCCCGCAGAGCAGGTCGCGCTGAGCGCCTGAGGGCGCAAAGCGGACAAAGGTTACACCCTGTCAACTTTGGGGATCTGCTATTTCATCAGTAATTTCAGCGAGTCATGCCCATTTTCGTCAAGCGGACGGACAGGGAGTCGGGGCTTTGTTTCACGCCTCGATTTTCCAACGGCCTCGCAGGCCGGGCAGAACGATGGGAAAGAGCTTGGGCGGAATGTAGCGGCTGGCGGGCGTGTAGGAAAACTGCTCTCGTCACCCCGTGCTTGACACGGGGCTTGGCTAATTGCCTGCGGGCGGAACAGAAGAATAGCCTAACCCCGTGTCAAGCACGGGGCGCGGTTGGGAGAATGGCGGCTTCAGCCTCGTTTCGGCCAAAAGCGGACATTCTGGAAATGACCCCGAAGCCCAACTGGTTGGTGCTACACTTCGGCTCTCAGAAGCGGACATTTCCCAATCAACCGCACACCGTGCTGCCGTTGCCGATCAGGGTCCGCTCGCGCGTCGCTAGGGATCCCATTTTCTGGTGCCCACGTTCGCAACCATCCACGTGAAGATTGAGTCCGCCGCCGCCTCCCATCGCGTGTCGCACATGATGTCATGGGCTGTCGGGACGACAATATGGTCACAGCGATAGCCGCCCGCGAGCTTTTCATTCTTGTAACGTGGGATTGACCAATCGTTCGCCCCCGACACGACGAGAACCGGAAATCCGAGCGGCCGCGGCTTGGGCGGGTTGAAGTAAAAGGCTTCGTTTGCTGCCTTGAGCGATGAGAGGCCGTCAAGGCGCGCGGCGATGCGTTCGCGGCGGTCGTCAGGAAGATCGTTCGAGAGGAAGAATGTCAGGAAGGCAGGCAGTGCAGCGGTGAGATCGCCTTTGCCGAATGCTTTCAGCATCGCTCGGGGGTGCGAACGGATCATCCTGAGCGCCGCTCGGTTGGATCCGCCAACAGGTGACGGCGCCAGCAAGATCATCGCGGGGAAAGGTTCCGTTGCCGCAAGCTTTTGAATGATTGAACCGCCTAGCGAATGCCCAACCAAGATCGGCTTTTCGTCAAGCTGGTTTATCGTCCGGCGAACATCATCGACATAGTCGGAAAGTCGCCATTCCCTGTGCTTGCCTGTTCGCGTGCTATTGCCGTGATCGCGCAGCGACACTGCATGGCAATCAAAGCCGCGCGCAGCAAACCATGGCATGAAATGGTCGTGCCAGCACCACGCACCATGAAACCCCCCGTGAACGAACAGCAAAGGAGGGCCTCGACGCGGACCTTCAGCAGGAAGTTTCAGAAATTCCAGCGAAATGGAATCGTATGTCATCGCATTTGCCGCTGCAGCGACAGCTCTTGCTGCACGAAAGCGAAAAGTGCGACCACCGACGATGTCCCCCATGCAATGGCCAAGCCAACTGCATCAAATTCGGTCGATCGGATCAGCACGAAAGCAACTGCGATCGCGACATAACCCCAATCCAGAAGAACTATGGTTCTAACAAGCCATGGCGATGGCCGTGCCGCAGCCCAGAAAAGCATAGGCACGTAAGCTATCAGCATCCCGCCGATTGCCAGAAGCCAGCCGGGAGAAAGCGGGATATGCCTCTGCAGCCAGCCCGCGGCCAGCAGGCAAAGCATTCCACAAGCTCCGGAAAAAAGTGCATTTGCTCGTAAGAGGGTAGAAATGGGCATGGCGCGAATCACTTTAAAAATATATAGTGATTGCCGTCTAAGCTGGATGCAAAGGTGAGGCAAGATGCGCAAACGTGATTACCGCCAAAATTGCGGGGTTGCCCGTGCCGCCGACATCGTCGGTGAACGCTGGACACTTTTGATCGTCCGCGACTTGTTGATTGCTCCCCGCCGCTTTTCGGAACTGGAGCGCCGCATGAAAGGCATGGGCACCAATCTGTTGGCCAAGCGGTTGCGCGAAATGCGCGAGAGCGGCCTTGTCAGCGACGGGCCCAGCTATGCTCTGACTGAAATGGGGCAGGCGCTGGAACCCGTTGTCCTAACTCTGGCGAAATGGAGCCTCAAATGGCAAGTTGGCCCGAGCAATCCCGACGGACTCCATTTTCCGGATTGGGACTTGTTGGCATTGAAAGCACTGTTTGTGCCCGACCGAGAACGTCTGACGCCAATTACGGCGTGCTTCACAACAGACGAATGGTCCGGCTGGGTACAGGTCGAGGCGTCGCGCTGCACATTTGGTGTAAATGACACGCCAGAGCCGCCTGATGTTACCTTCGCTTGCTTGATTGGTGAGCTTGCAAATCCTGCCTCTGTCGTTGCACGGCTACCGAAGAAGGAACAAGGTACGGCAAGGGATTTTATTGGCGCTTTTCGGCTTTAGGGTTCTCACAAGCGGAAATTCCGCTCCCCACCCACGTCCGGTCATCCGCGACCACGCGTTGGCCACCCCGAAACCCGCCGCTACCTCGCCCCCTACTCCTGCCCCCAGTCCGAATAGTCCTTGAAGTTGGGCGAGGTGAACTTGGTAATGTCGCTCTGGAAGTGGAGCGGCACGTTGCCGGTCGAGCCGTGGCGCTGTTTGGCCACGATCAGCGTCGCGCGGCCCACCAGGCCCTCGAACTTCTCCTCCCACTGGCGGTATTTCTCCTGCACGTCGGGGGTGGAGGCGGCGTCGGGCGTGTCGGGCTTGACCAGCAGGTGGTAGTAATCGCCGCGGAAGATGAACCACACCATGTCGGCGTCCTGCTCGATCGAGCCGGATTCTCTGAGGTCGGACAGCATCGGGCGCTTGTCCTCGCGGCTTTCGACCGCGCGGCTGAGCTGGGAGAGCGCGATCACCGGGACCTGCAATTCCTTCGCCAGCGTCTTCAATCCGCGGCTGATCTCGGAGATTTCGTTGACGCGGTTGTCGTTGGCGCGGCCTGAACCCTGCAACAGCTGGAGGTAGTCGACGATGATCAGGCCAATATCGTGCCGCCGCTTCATCCGTCGTGCGCGGGTGCGCAAGCTCCCGATGGTGAGCGCGGGCGTATCGTCGATATAGAGCGGCAGTTCGGCGAGGCGCTGGCTGGCATAGGACAGCTTCTGGAAATCCTCGCGGGTGAGTTTACCGCTGCGCAGCGCCTCGGAGGAGATCTCCGCCTGTTCGGCCAAGATGCGGGTGGCGAGCTGGTCGCTGCTCATTTCGAGGCTGAAGAAGGCGACCGGCGCGCCGTAGTTGAACTCGCCCCCGTTGCGCTGCCATTCCAGATGCGCCTCGGCGCAGTTGAAGGCGATGTTGGTCGCGAGCGAGGTCTTGCCCATGCCCGGACGTCCGGCGAGGATCACGAGGTCGGAATTGTGCAGGCCCGATGTCTTCTGGTCGATGGTGGCAAGCCCGGTGGTCTTGCCCGACAGGCCCCCGCCCGAATTCATCGCGGCTTCGGCCATCTTGATCGCGGCCATCGCGGCTTCGCGGAAGGTCGCCGCCTCGCGCCCCGTCGCCGCGCCCTCGGCGACCTTGAACAGGTCGGCCTCGGCCTGCGCGATGCGGTCCAGCGGGGAAGTGTCTTCCGAGGTGTCGAGCGCGCCTTCGACCAGCCCGCGCCCGACGCTCACCAGCTCGCGCAGCAGGGCGAGATCGTAGATCTGCTGGGCAAGCTCGCGCGGCACCAGCAGGCCGGCGCCGCTGGCGGTGAGCTGTGCAAGATAGGACGTGCCGCCCAGTTCGCGCAGCGCCTCGTCCGCCTCGAAGAACGGGCGCAGGGTGACGGGCGAGGCGGTGGCGTTGCGCTCGAGCAGCGCCAGCACGCGCTCGAAGATACGGGCGTGGAGCGGCTCGAAAAAGTGGTCGGGCCGGATCGGGACCGGCAATTCCTCGATCACCCGGTTGTCGATCAGCACCGCGCCAAGGAAGGCCGCTTCCGCATCGAGATTGGCGGGGAGCTTCTTCACCGGCAGGTCGCCGGAGGGGTCTTGGGGTTTGATCGGGGTGACTTTTTCGGGTTCGGCCATGGGGGGCCTGATGCGCGCGTGCAGCCCCTCCGGCAAGGCCGATCTGTGTCAATCATAGTGTCAAGGCTTGTGGATAGTGGGGAGAGAATGCCGAAGTGCTTGAAGTGAGCCCCTTCGATCTGCGAAGGCGTGACGTCATGGCCGACACGCCGCCCGATTCCCTGCCTGTCTCGCCCGCGCCCGGTGCTGCGGGGGCGCAGCGCATTGCGCAAGTGACGCTCGACGAGGCGACGATCCTGTGGCGCAACGCCGATGTCGAGCAGGAGCGGCGGGTTGCGATCTATGACCTGATCGAGGAGAACAGCTTCAAGCCGCTGCGCTCGGCCGAGCGCGGGGCGAGCGGGCCCTATCACCTGCACCTGTCGGTCACTGACGGGCGGCTGGCGATGGACATCAAGGACACAGGCGACCAGCTGATGGAAACCCTGATGATCGGCATGGCCCGCTTCCGCCGCCCGATCCGCGAGTACTTTGCGATCTGCGACAGCTACTATCAGGCGATCCGCAAGGCGACCCCGGCCGAGATCGAGACGATCGACATGGCGCGGCGCGGCATTCACAACAACGCCGCTGAACTGCTGCTCGAGCGGCTCGAGGGCAAGGTCGAGACCGACTTTGCGACCGCAAGGCGGCTGTTCACGCTGATCTGCGTGCTGCACATCAAGGGCTGAGGCGGATGGCGAAGGGCGGCAAATCGCGCGGGCGGCGCGCTCCGCGGCGCTGGTTGCTGCGATTGGCGGCACTGCTCGTCCTGTTCGGCCTCGCCTTTGCCGCTTGGCTGTGGTGGGACATGCGCAGCTGGCGGCCCGATCCTGATCTCTACCCCGAACAGGGCGCGCTCGTCCCCGCCGGCACCGCGCCGGTGCGGTTCGAGACGCTGAAGGCGATCGGGGCGAGCTTCGTCTACCTCCCCCTCGCCAGCGGGCCTGCGGCGGATGGGCCGGGCGGCTTCGCCGACCGCTTCGCCGCAGCGCGCAAGGCCGGGCTCAAGGTGGGCGTCGTCCTGAACTTCGACCCCTGCCTCGACGCCGACGCGCAGAGCGGGGTCTTCGCGCAGATGGTGCCGCGCGATGCGGGCCTGCTGCCGCCCGCCATCGCGCTCGATAGCCTCGCCGACGCCTGCGATCCCAAGGTCAGCGACGCCGCGGTCGAGAGCGAGCTGATGACGCTCATCAACCAGATCGAGCTTCACACCAGCCGGCCCGTGATCCTCAAGCTTGCCCCCGCCTTCGAGGCCCGCCACAAGACCGCCACGGCGCTCGCCCGCGACCTGTGGCTTGCCCGCGACCGCGCGCGGCCGGACTATGCGGGGCGGCCGTGGCTGCTATGGAGCGCTAACAGCGCGCGCGTGACCGAGGCGAGTGCGGATCCGGTCGAATGGGTGGTGGTGCAGAAGTGAGCCTTTCGCAGACGCAAGAACAGGCCCTGATCGACGCCGCCTTCGCCGCCGCGCGCGGGGCCTATGCGCCCTATTCCGACTATCCCGTCGGGGCCGCGCTGCTGTTCGATGACGGCGCGGTGATCACCGGCTGCAATGTCGAGAACGCGAGCTACGGCCTCTCGCTCTGCGCCGAAACCGTCGCGGTCGCCAAGGCGCTTGGCGAGGGGCGGCGCGGCGGCCTTGCGGCGGTCGCGGTGGTGGGCCTCAAGGCCGATGCCGAGCCGATCACCCCCTGCGGCCGCTGCCGCCAGGTGCTCAACGAAGTCGCCGCACTGGGCAGCACCGACCCGCTGGTGCTGTGCGTCAGCAAGGATGACGTGCGGCGCGTGACGCTATCCGCGTTGCTGCCGCACGCCTTCGGTCCGGGGCATCTGGGATAGCCGGTTGGCACACAACGATTTCATTTAACTCCCGACAAATAAATGATAACAATAGCTAATTGGCATTTCAGTGTCGGAGTAGGTGAGTGAACCGAGCGATAATCGTCTTCCCAAGCCTCCTATTGATCGCTGCTTGTGGATCGCAAAATCCAAATAAGGACACTGTTCCAGCTGTGGCCGAGACAGAAGCCGAAAACGATGACGGCAAGCTCTGGGTTGTATCCGAATATCTTGACCGCCATTCCTGCCCCAAGGATTCCTGCGGTGTAGTGGGTCGGTTGATGTTCCGAGAGGCGGCCACGCCACTTGAAGAGCGCGACGGGTGGGTCAGGATCACCAAAGAGTATGACGGAGCGTGCGAGGGCGGTGTAAGCCGCTACGTCGATAAGGGTATTAAGGCATGCAGCAGCGCTAACGGCTTCCGAAACGGAAAATTTTCGGAGTGGGTCAGAAAAGAGTATCTCTCGGCCACCCGTCCAGTGGACCCGGCAGATACAGCAACAGCTGACGAGTCTCTTGTGGCTCAGTCGGACGATTTTGCTCGGTACCGAAAGCAGTTCGCCAATATTGCGGCCAAGCTGGTGGCAGGCGGACGCTGCACCAAGGCTGATTTTGAGGAACAAGGGGGTTTCGTAAAATCAGTCAATGAGTACCGAAATGAACCAGTCTATTTCATTTACTGCGGCGGTTTCACGGCTGCCAACAAGCTCTATGTGAACGCCGAAACGGGTGAGATTATCGGGCCATGATGTCAGGCTAAGCGCGCGCCGTCGCGGCCTCCAATGCCATCTTGGCTACTTGGCTGCTTGGCGCGAACCTCAATCCGGTTACGCTGCGCTAATCCGAACCCCGATTAGGCTTCCCGCCCCTCCAGCCACTCCACAAGCGCCGCCAGACATTCGCGGCCCAGCAGCTTGCAGCGTTCCGGCGACCAGCCCTGTTCGGGTTCGGGGAAGTCCGCGAGGTCCTTGTAGGGCATCTCAAGCGTCATCGACACCGCGCCGAAGCGTTCGGCGAGCTGGTTGGTGCTCATGGTGAGGTTGGCGCGGCCGGGCGAGGCCTTGGGGTAGCCGAGCTTCGTCTGGAAATCGGGCGTGCGGCGGTCGAGGATGCGCTGGTAGCGATAGAAGCCCTCGCCCTGCTCCTCCTTCCACGAGGGAATGCCCTCGAACCCGGCGAGGAACACTGCGGGGATCGCCTCGTCGGCGTGGACGTCCATCGCGAAATCGACGCCGGTCTGATCCATGCGGTCACGGATCGCCAGCACCTCGGGCGAGCGTTCGGGGGTCGGCTCGGCCCATTCGCGGTTGAGGTTGGTGCCAACCGCATTGGTTCTCAAGTGCCCACGCCGCGAACCATCGGGGTTGCAATTGGGCACGATGTGCAACCGGCACTTGGCCCGCAGCATCCGCGCCACCGGATCGGCCGGGTCGATCAGGCACTCCAGCGCGCCCTCCATCCACCACTCGGCCTGGGTCTCGCCCGGGTGCTGGCGGGCATAGAGCCACACCTGCGTGTTACCCTCGCCCATTTCGAGGCAATCGATCGGCTGGCCGTCCAGTGTGGTGCCCAGACG
>JACESM010000025.1 GCA_013911835.1 Porphyrobacter sp.
AGATCGAGGCCAGAGCGGTGAAGCCGAGCAAGAATGGCGCGGCAATGAAGGCAACCCCTGCGGCAAGATCGAGCAACAGGTGGGCATCAAACGACACCAGCTTGACCGCACCGAACGCATAGTCAGTGAGCAGGCTGTAGGCAATCAAGCCCGCCCCACCGGCAACAGAGAGCCAAAGCTCAATACCCTCAAAGCCGAGCAGGAAGGGCAGCGCAATAAGGGCGGCAGCGGCGACATAGTCAAGCACGCCATGCAGCGCAGGGGTAAGGAATTGCAGTTTCATGGCAAGGGTTCCCTATGGAAGTGGTTGAGGAGCGGGCCGATGTCCTGCACCGGCCCGCACGCATTATGATCAGGCCGCAACCGCCACATCGACGACCGGGAAGTCGATCTTGGTCTGGGCGACGTTGTTCATGAAGTTGGTCAGAACATTGTGCGCGACGTTACCGACGATTTCGACGATGCGGGCGTCGTCGAGGCCAGCAAGGCGGGCAGCTGACAGATCGCTGTCGGTCACGTGACCGCGTGTTTCAACGATGCGCAAGGCAAGCGTCGCGATCGCATCGTCGAGGGGATCTTGGCCCTTGCCCAAACGGGCGGCGCGGATAGCCTCTGGCGAAAGGCCGGCACCCTTGCCCATCAGCGTGTGCGCCGACAGGCAATAGTGGCAGCCGTTGTACTGGGCGACGGCAAGCGCAACGATCGCCCGCTGTGCAGCGGTCAGCACACCACTTCCCAGTGCATCTGCGAAGGCGAGGTTGCCATTCAGCACGGCAGGTGCCTGGGCAAAGGTCGCAAAAAGGTTCGGGACCATGCCAATCTTCGCCTTGACAGCGCCGAGGGTGGCCTGGACGCCGGTGTCGGCAGTGGCGAGTTCTACAGGGTTGATGCGGGGCATTTGCGTTTCCTCAGTTGGTCAGTGCGGGCTTGCACAACGCCTCTATCGACTGTTATCGGTGCAGATTGGTGCCAACTTCATTGCAGATCGTTCACATGGACATCTTTGCTGCCCTCTTTGCCCACACCGCCCCGAGCGCCCGGACATTCTTTACCGGCAACTTGTGCACGACCGCGCAATTTGCCGATTGCGGCTACCTCCACCTTCTCAAGAGCGGTGCGTTGACGCTGAGCCGAATTGGCGAGGCCGATCTCATTCTGAACGAACCAACGCTGCTCTTCTTCCCGCGCGGACAGGCGCATCGGTTCACTGGCGCGGCGGAAGGCGGGGCTGATCTGGTCTGCGCGAAGGTCGATCTGGGCGGCAATAATGGCAACCCGATTGGCGAAGGACTGCCCGACCTTGTCATCCTGCCGCTGGCCGAGAACCCGACGCTGGGGCCCGCCTGCGATCTTCTGCTTGCCGAAGGATTTGGCGACAACAATGGGCGCCAGGCCGCCATCGACCATCTGTTCGACTATCTCTTGATCCTGGTTGTGCGTCATGTTGTCGCCAGTGGCCTGGTGAATGATGGTGTGCTGGGCGGCCTTGCCGATCCGCGATTGGCCAAGGCGCTGACGGCGATGCACGAACAGCCAAGGCATTCATGGACTCTTGATGATCTGGCAGAGGTGGCAGGCATGTCGCGCACCCGTTTTGCCACGCATTTTCGCGCCTGCGTCGGGCGGACGCCGATCGACTATCTGACCCGGTGGCGAATGACGATTGCGCGCGACCTTCTTGCCGCAGGCAAGCCGGTCAAGATCGTGGCCGACCGCGTCGGCTATGATAGTGCCGCCGCCTTTTCGCGGGTATTCGCCCGGGTCATGGGCAAGCCACCGCGACAAGTGATGCCCGGTGCGAAGTAGTGTGATCATTTGGCTGAGCGCCGTCTGGGCGATCCCGAATGGTCGGACAGCGCTCCAAATCTTCTCGCCGAATTGCCCTAGCGTCCATACCATCGCCTGATCGAGCGCCGCAGTCAGCCCGCAGTGGATGGCGAGCGCGCTCGGCAACCCGACGCCGCGATTCAGCAGCATCGCGATCAGCAGGGACACCGGCAGGCTTGGCAGCACGAACCGGAAGGTAGCGGTAGCGTGATCTGCCAGCACTTTTGAGGAGTGCGGTGCCCTTGCCAGCGAAGGCATGCGGAGGCATTGGGGACACGATACAGGAGATCCCTATCCCCATGACTCAGACCCTGCGTCAGATCGACCATTTCATCGTCGGCTACAGCCCCGCCCCCGCCCGCAAGCACGCCATCTGGAACCCCTCGACCGGCGAAGTGCAGGCCGAAGTCGCGCTCGGTGACGCTGCGTTGCTCGCCCGCGCGGTGGAGACCGCCAAGCGCGTCCAGCCCGCCTGGGCCGCCACCAACCCGCAGCGCCGCGCGCGGGTGATGTTCGCCTTCAAGGAGTTGGTCGAGGCCAACATGCAGTCGCTCGCCGAGATGCTCTCCTCCGAGCACGGCAAGACAGTTCCCGACGCACGCGGCGATGTGCAGCGGGGCCTTGAGGTGATCGAATATGCCTGCGGCCTGCCGCAGATCATGAAGGGCGAATATACCCACGGCGCAGGGCCCGGGATCGACGTCTATTCGATGCGCCAGCCGCTCGGGATCGGCGCGGGGATCACCCCCTTCAACTTCCCGGCGATGATCCCGATGTGGATGTTCGGCATGGCCTGCGCGGCGGGCAATGCCTTCATCCTCAAGCCCTCCGAACGCGATCCGAGCGTGCCGGTGCGCTTGGCCGAACTCTTCCTCGAAGCGGGCGCGCCCGAAGGCCTCTTGCAGGTCGTCCATGGCGACAAGGAGATGGTCGACGCGATCATCGACCACCCCGATATCGCCGCGATCAGCTTCGTCGGGTCCTCCGACATCGCGCAATATATCTACGCGCGCGGCACCGCGAACAACAAGCGGGTGCAGGCCTTCGGCGGGGCGAAGAACCACGGGATCGTGCTGCCCGATGCGGACCTCGACCAAGTCGTCACCGACCTGACCGGCGCGGCCTTCGGCTCGGCGGGGGAACGCTGCATGGCGCTGCCCGTGGTGGTGCCGGTGGGCGAGGAAACGGCGGAGCGCCTCAAGGCAAAGCTGCTCACCTCCATCGCCAAGCTGCGCATCGGCGTCTCCAACGATCCCGACGCGGATTACGGCCCGGTCGTCACGCCCGAACACAAGGCGCGGATCGAACAGTGGATCACTATTGCCGAGGACGAGGGCGCGGAGATCGTCGTCGATGGGCGCGGCTTCACGCTTCAGGGCCACGAGAAGGGCTTCTTCGTCGGCCCGACCCTGATCGACCACGTCACCCCGCAGATGAAGTCCTATCAGGAGGAAATCTTCGGCCCCGTGCTTCAGATCGTGCGCGCGCATGATTTCGAGGAAGCGGTGCGCCTGCCCAGCGAGCACCAGTATGGCAACGGCGTCGCAATCTTCACCCGCAACGGCCACGCCGCGCGCGAATTCGCCGCGCGGGTGAATGTCGGGATGGTCGGCATCAACGTGCCGATCCCGGTGCCGGTCGCCTACCACTCCTTCGGCGGGTGGAAGCGTTCGGGCTTCGGCGACATCGACCAGTATGGCGTGGAAGGTCTGCGCTTCTGGACCAAGAACAAGAAGATCACCCAGCGCTGGCCCGATGGCGGCGGGGATGGCAGCAACGCCTTCGTGATCCCGACCATGGGGTGAAACGCGGGCGGGCATGGGAACGCGATAGACAGCCGGGGTTTGCTCCGCTTTGAGGGAGCGGGCCAAGCCTCGGCCATCCGGTCGGCGCGCGCCTGCCCCAAAGGAGACTGCCGCGTGACCTCGAAGACCGCCCGCCCCTTCCTCGCGATTGCCGGGTTCGCGCTGGTCGCCTGCGGGGGTGAGCCGTCCGGCGAGGCGCCCGAGGCGGACGCTTCGCCCACCGTGACGCCGGCGCCTGCCCCTGCAGCAACCGCGCCCACGCCGGCCCCTTCCACCGCCGCCATCCCCGCCCGCTTCATCGGCGTGTGGGACGAGGAGCAAGGGTCCTGCAATCCGGCCTCGGAACTCATGCTCCGCATCGCGCCCGACGGGATCGGCTTCTACGAGAGCCACGGGACCGTCATCAGCGTCACCGAAGCCCCTGACGGCGAGGCGACGCTCGACCTCGCGATGGAGGGTGAAGGCGACACGTGGCGGATGTCCATGACCTTCAGACTGACGGGACAAGGCGCGGACGAACGGTTGGTCGTCCCGTATGAGGACAACGCGGGCAAGCTCGTGCCGCTGCGCTTCAAACGCTGCCCCGCCTGAGCCGCGCGCAATCACCCCGCCGCAATTGCCGCGAGCCCTTCGCTATCCTGCTTGGCTAACCCCGCGCTTTGCGGCTAAGGGCGCGGACATGGTTAATCCGTCCCTGCCTGCCCCGGCGCTCCGCTAGGCCGCGCCTGACCAACCCATGAAGCAGGTTTTCGCCAACATGGGCTGGCTGCTCGGCGGGCGCGGGTTCAATGCCGTGCTGAGCCTGCTCTACCTCGCCATCGCCGCGCGCACGCTCGGCACCGACGGCTTCGGTTACTTCGCGCTGATCATCGCGCTGGGGCAGGCGGTCACCGGCTTTTCGAGCTTTCAGACCTGGCAATTCATCGTCCGCTGGGGGGCCGATCCCGAAAGCCCCGGCGTCGACATCGCGCGCGCGCGCGAGGCGACGGGCTTTGCTGTGGCGCTCGATTTGCTGTCCTTCGCAGGGGGCACCATCGCTGCCGCCGTGCTGGTGCTGACCGCGCCGCTGTGGCTCGACGTGCCGCCTGCTCTCATGTGGCTGACCTTCTGGTACTGCGTGATCTCGGTCGCGACGATCCGCACTACGCCCACGGGAATATTGCGGCTCCACAACGAATACGGCAGGGCAACCTGGGCCGAGGCGGTGCAGCCGATCATCCGCGCGGGCGGCGCGGGGTTGGCGTGGTGGCTAATGCCCGACGTGACCGGCTTCATCCTCGCCTTCGCCGCCTCCGAGATCGGCACGGCGCTGGCATTGTGGTGGGTCGCGGTGCGGGTGCAGCCGCTGAGCCTCGCCTCGGTCAGCCTCAAGGCGATCCCCGCGCGCCACAAGGGCGTGTGGCGTTTCGTGGTCTCGACCAACCTGTCGAGCAGCCTTGCGGTGGCGGGCAAGCAGGTGATGATCTTGGCTGTAGGCACCTTCGGCGGGGCCTATCTCGCGGGCGGTTTCCGCATTGCGAACCAGCTCGGCGTGGCGCTGATCGCGCTGGCGCAGACGATATCGAAAGCGATCCTGCCTGAGCTGGTGCAATCGCGCGATGGCGCGGTCGAGATCGCGCGGCGGATGGCCAATATCGCCGCAATGGCAGGGGTAACGGCGGTCGTCACCGCGATCCTGTTCGGGCGCGAGGGGCTGGCGCTGATCGCGGGACCGGAGTTCACCGGCTTCTACTGGGCGATGATCATCCTCAGCATAGCGGGTGCGGTCGAGCTGGTCGGGGCGAGCCTTGAAAGCCTGCTGATCTCGGCCGGCAAGGCGCATGTTGCCTTCCTCGTGCGGCTGTTCCCCACGATCCTCGCGCTCCTGATGCTCGAAATGGCGATCGACTGGAAGGGCGCGCAGGGCGCAGGCTTCGCGGTGCTGGGATCGAGCCTGCTGGCGGTGGTCGGCTTCTACGTCGCAATCGTGAACCTGAAGCAGTTCCGGCTGGTGGTGGAGCATGACGAAGAAGGGGCGGACAACCTGCCCGCCCCTCCGAAAAACTAGAGCCTCGCCCATTTCCCCCCTCCCCTTGGGGAGGGGCTGGGGGGTGGGGGTTCGGCATCAGCGGGCATCGACCACCCATCCCCAACCCCTTCCCTCAAGGGAAGGGGCTTCTAACCCTCAAACGCCAGCTTGGGCTTCCTCGCCGCGCCCGTTTCATCGAGCCTGCGCCGCGGCGAGTAGTAGGGCGCCTGCTTCAGCGCCTCGTCCCCGTCCAGCGCGCGTTCCACCACGCCGCGGAAGGCGGTGATGAACTGGTCGATCGCGGCCTTGCTCTCGGTCTCGGTCGGCTCGACCAGCATCGCGCCGTGGACCACGAGGGGGAAATAGACCGTCATCGGGTGATAGCCCTCGTCGATCAGACCCTTGGCGACGTCGAGCGTGGACAGGCCATTGGTGAAGTCCTTATCGCCAAACAAGGCCTCATGCATGCACGGCCCCGAAGCCGCGAACGGAGCGTGGAGGATATCTTCCATGCTGCGCAGGATGTAGTTGGCGTTGAGCACCGCGTCCTCGGCGACCTGCTTGAGGCCGTCCGCGCCGTGGCTGAGCATATAGGTCAGCGCGCGGGTGAACATGCCCATCTGCCCGTGGAAGGCGGTCATGCGGCCGAAGCTGGGTCCGCGCTCCTCACGGTTCTCTTCCTCGACGAGGTAGAAGCTCCCCTCCCCGTCCTGCCGGATGAAGGGCAGCGGGGCGAAGGGCGCGAGCGCATCGGACAGCACCACCGGCCCCGAACCCGGCCCGCCGCCGCCGTGCGGGGTGGAGAAGGTCTTGTGGAGGTTGATGTGCATCGCATCGACGCCAAGGTCGCCCGGGCGCACCTTGCCGACGATGGCGTTGAAGTTCGCCCCGTCGCAATAGACGTATCCGCCGGCCGCGTGAACCGCATCGGCGATCTCACGGAAGTCCTTTTCGAACAGCCCGCAAGTGTTGGGGTTGGTGATCATCACCCCCGCGACGTCCGGCCCGAGCCGGGCCTTCAGCGCGGCGACATCGACGCGGCCTTCCGGGGTCGCGGGGATATCTTCCACGCGGTAACCCGCGAAGGCGGCGGTGGCGGGGTTGGTGCCGTGGGCGCTTTCGGGCACCAGCACCACCTCGCGCGCGTCACCGCGGGCCTCGTGCGCGGCGCGGATCGCGAGGATGCCGCACAGCTCGCCATGCGCGCCCGCCTTGGGGCTCATAGCCACCGCCGGCATGCCGGTGAGCGTGCACAGCCAGTCGCCGAGCTGGCTGATGACTTCAAGCGCGCCCTGCACCGCGTTCTGCGGCGCGAGCGGGTGAATGTCCGCAAAGCCCGGCAGCCGCGCCATCTTCTCGTTGAGGCGCGGGTTGTGCTTCATCGTGCAGCTGCCGAGCGGGAAGAAGCCGAGGTCGATCCCGTAGTTCTGGCGGCTGAGGCGCGTGTAGTGGCGCACCGTCTCGGGCTCGGTCAGGCCGACGAGGCCGATCTCCTCCTCGCGCGCAAGCCCGCCGAGGCGGGTCGGGGCGGCCGGATCGACTTCAGGCAGGTCGACACCGGTCACATCCTTGCGGCCGATCTCGAACAGCAGCGGCTCTTCCAGCATCAGCCCGCGGTTGCCGGTCGAGGTGACGGGGCCGCCGAGAAAGCCGTCCTCGGCCACCTGCATTTCGGGCTTCCAGCCGCTCTTGTTGGGGGCGTTCATCACACGGTCTCCTGAATGCTGGTGGCGATGCTGGCTTCAAGCTCTTCGGCGAGCCGTTCGATATCTTCCTCGGTGGTGGTCTCGGTCACGGCAACAAGCAGCGCGTGTTCGAGCGCCGCGACCCCGGGGTAAAGCCGCCCGAGCGACACCCCGCCAAGCACGCCGCGGTCGGCGAGATCGCGGATGATTTCGCGCGCGGGCTTGCCGCCGAGCATCAGGGTGAACTCGTTGAAGAAGCCGTTGTTGAGCACTTCCACGCCCGGAACCTTGGCCAGCCGGTCGGCGGCAAGGCAGGCGAGGCGGTGGTTCTCGGCGGCGAGCTGGCGCAGGCCGGTCTCGCCCAGCAGCGTCATGTGCACGGTGAAGGCGAGCGCGCAGAGCCCCGAGTTGGTGCAGATGTTGCTGGTCGCCTTCTCGCGGCGGATGTGCTGCTCGCGGGTCGAGAGGGTGAGCACGAAGCCGCGCTTGCCCTCGGCATCGGTGGTCTCGCCGCACAGGCGGCCCGGCATCTGGCGCACGTGCTTGGGATCGCGCACGGCAAACAGGCCGAGGTACGGCCCGCCGAATTGCAGGCCGACGCCGAGCGACTGGCCTTCGCCCACCACGATATCCGCACCCATTTCACCGGGCGACAGAATCGCGCCCAGCGCCACCGGCTCGGTGTTCACGACCACCAGCAGCGCGCCCTTTGCGTGGGCGGCTTCGGCAATCGGGGTGAGGTCGGCGATGCGGCCGAGGATGTCGGGATATTGCACCACGACGCAGGCGGTCTCCTCGTCGATCCGTCCGATCAGGCCCGAAAGCTCGGGGTCAGGGGTGATCGCGGGGAGCGCATCGGCAATCTCGTCGCCGGTGAAATGCGCCATGGTCTTCACCACCTGTGCGTAGTGCGGATGGAGCGCGCCCGAGAGCACCGCGCGCTTCCTCTTGGTGACGCGGGTCGCCATCGCCACCGCCTCCCAGCAAGCGGTCGAGCCGTCATAGAGCGAGGCATTCGCCACCGCGCAGCCATAGAGACGCGCGACCTGCGTCTGGAACTCGAACAGCATCTGCAGCGTGCCCTGTGCGATTTCCGGCTGGTAGGGCGTGTAGGCAGTCAGGAACTCGCCGCGCTGGATGATGGTGTCGACGCTGGCGGGCACGTGGTGGCGATAGGCGCCCGCACCAAGGAAGAAGGGCACCTCGCCCGCCACCAGGTTCTTCGCGGCGAGCTTCTTCATGTGGCGTTCGACCGCCATCTCGCTCGCGTGCATCGGCAACCCGTGGATCGGGCCATCAAGCCGGGCGACCTCGGGCACATCGACGAACAGATCGTCGATGTCCGAAGCGCCGATTTTCGCCAGCATTGCCTGCCGGTCGGTATCGGTGAGGGGAAGGTAGCGCATGGGAGAGGTGTTCCGTGGCTGGGGGTGGGAGGTCAGGCGCTCAGCAGCGCAAGGTCGGAAAGCGTGGCGGCAAAGCGCGCGGGGCCAGTGTGCGAGGTGCGCATCCATGGCGCGAGCCAGATGCGGAAACCGGCCGCGCGCACGCGGTGGCAGAAGGCGTAATCGTCGGACAGCATGTGACCAGTCTCGGGATCGATCACGGGCATGAAGAGCGCGGTGAGCGTCTCGCTCACCAGCCCGCTCTCGCGGTCGAGCGCGTCGGCGGTGTAGGCCAGTTCCGGGTGGCGCGCGGCGAGGCTTTCGATCACGTCGCGGCGGATCACCATCAGGCCCGTGCCAGTGTGCTTCAATTCCATCGGCTGATCGAGTGCGAAGCTGGCGGCAGGTTCGAGCGGTTCGAGCGGAAACAGGCCGGAGAATTTCTCCAGCGCGGCAGGGTTCCCCTCCGCCAGCCCCTTGGCCGCCGCCGAAGCGACGAGGGTCCAGTTGATCTTCCGCTTGGGATAGGGCGCGCCGACCACCGCAAGGCGATCATCCGCGGCCATCCGCGCCGCCAGCGCCAGCAATTCCTCGGGCACGAAGCCGATATCACCATCGATGAAGACGAGATGCGTCGCGTCCGATTGCAGGAAGGCGGCGGCAAGCACGTTGCGCGCGCGGTCGATCACCGGGTTGTTGCTGAGCCAGGCGAAGGCGCACCCAACCCCCGCCCGCTCGGCCGCGCCCGCCAGCCCCACGACGCTGTGCAGATAGTCGCCCTCGGCCCCGCCATAGAGCGGGGTGGCGACCATCAGCCGCAGCTGCGCGGGGGGCACGGTCTCGGTCACAGGTCCTCGACGAAAGCCTTGTAACCGTCCTCGTCCATGAGCTTGTCGAGCTCGGCCGGGGCGGCGATGGTCATCTTGAAGAACCAGCCGGCATCCTCGGGCGAGGAGTTGACCAGCGCGGGGTCTTCTTCCAGCGCGGCGTTGGTCTCGGTGATCTCGCCGGTGATCGGGGCGTAGACGTCGGAGGCGGCCTTGACGCTTTCGACCACTGCGGCGTCCTTGCCCTGCTCGATCATCGCGCCGACCTCGGGCAGTTCAACGAAGACGATGTCGCCAAGCTGCTCTTGCGCGTATTCGGTGATGCCGACGGTCGCGACGTCATCCTCGACATCAATCCATTCGTGTTCGTCAGTGTAGTAGCGCGGCATGGTTCAGCTCCCTCTGAAGTAGCGGTGGGGGACGAAAGGGGTGGGCGAGACGGTGGCGGCGAGGCGCTTGCCGCGCACCGCCACCTCAAGTTGCGTGCCGATGGCGGCGTGTTCGCTGGCGACATAGGCCATGGCGATGGGCGCGCCCAAGGTGGGCGAGAAGCCGCCGCTGGTGACGGTGCCGATCTTCTCAGGTCCGGCGAAGACCTCCGCACCCTCGCGGGCGGGCAGGCGGCCTTCGAGCTTGAGGCCGACCCACTTGCGCGCCGTGCCCTCATTGATCTCGCGGTTGATGCGCTCGGCACCGGCGTAGCCGCCTTCGGTCCGGCGGCGCTTGTTGATACCGAAGGTGAGGCCGGCTTCGATGGGGCTGGTCTCGGGCGAGAGGTCGTGGCCGTAGAGCGGCAGCCCCGCCTCCAGCCGCAGCGAATCCCGCGCGCCGAGGCCGATGGGCTTCACTTCGGGTTCGCCGCAGAGCAGGTCGGCCACTTCGGCGGCGGCTTCGGCAGGCAGCGAGATCTCGAACCCGTCCTCGCCGGTATAGCCTGCCCGCGCGATGGTGACGTCGTGGCCGGCGATCTGGAAGCGGCCGAACTTCATGAAGGTCAGCGCGGACAAGGGATATTCACCGGTCGCATGCCGTGCCAGCGCGTCCGCCGCCTTGGGCCCCTGCAACGCCAGCAGCGCGCGATCGTCGAGGTAGTTCATGGTGACCTCGTCGGGCAGCGCCTCCCGCAGTGTCCCCATGTCGTCCCACTTGGTCGCGCCATTGACCACCAGATAAAGCGCCTCAGGCCAGCGCGAGACCATCAGGTCATCGAGCACCCCACCCTTTTCATCCAGCAACAGCGAGTAGCGTTGCTGGCCCAGCTTCAGGGTGCTGAGGTCAATCGGCAAGACTGCCTCGACCGCCGCGTCGAGATCGGGACCGGAGAGCACCAGCTGGCCCATGTGCGACACGTCGAACAGCCCCGCACTCTCGCGGGTCCAATTGTGCTCGGCCACGATCCCTTCGTACTGGATCGGCATCTCGTAACCCGCGAAGGGCACCATCCGCGCACCCCGCGCGCGGTGCCACGCATCGAGCGGCAGCGGCTCCAATGCGATGTCTTCGAGGTGGTCTTCGGTATCGTGGTCGCTCACTTGGGCTATCCCCGGCAGAATACGGCAGTCCGGCAGCGCCCCAAGGCACTCCCCCATAACTGCCCCCTCTGTCGGGTGACCTGAGAGCTTCGGCGGGCCGCGCAGGGCAACCAGCCTCCCCTTCGGTGGCCCCCTGCCTTGAGAACGGAGGGCGCTTTCCAGAGTGTCACACAGCCGAGCGGTCCGGTGGCCTGAGAGTTTCCGGGGCGGTTGCTCCTTCGGCGCCTTTGCCCCGTTAGACCGAGGCATCGGGCTCTCCCGCTCGCCTGCCCACGCCAGAATCGCTTCTGTCGCGGAAGACGATGCTGCGATGGGCGAATTGCTGCACCGCGTCAATCGGCGACACGCGCCTTTGCCGTGTGGAAAACGCATTTGATCGGCCGCGCGCGGCCCAAGCTGATGGCGGTGGGCAGCACGATGCTCACCAAGCCCTTCGCCGCGCCGCTCTTCGCCAAGCTCCGCGAGCCGGTGAGGGCCGAGGCTTAGGGTTTCGTCGCCAACTCCAGCGCCCGCGCCATCAGCGCCTTTTCGCGGGGGGTGAAGCCGCCGGTATCCTCGCCGCCTGCCGGGGGCGGGACTTGCGTGGTGAAATAGACGAAGCCGGTATCGCCCTTGGGATCGACCCACAGGCCCGACTGCAGCCCATAGGCCTCGCCCGAGTGGCCCATGCGCGGGATGCCGTCGCCGAACAGCTTGTCGTCCGAACAGGCCGTTCCCGGTGCCTCGATCAGCTGGAAGTGGAGGCCATAGGTGCAGAAGAAAGTCTCGTCCCCCGTCCGGCCCTTGGCCAGCGTCCACATCGCGAGCTGCGCGGTGCCCGGAGCAAGAAACCCGTCCGCATCGCCATGCTGCAGATCGAACAGCGCCTGCCCGATCTTTGCCAAGTCCATCAGCCCGATCCTGACACCACCCTGCGGCGAGAAGATCGAGGCATTGGTGCCCGGCACATAGTTTTCTAGGCTGCACGCCTGCCCCTCGGTGACAGGAATGGTGCAGCCGGGCGGAAGGCGGGCGGGCGCGTCGGCGGCAACTTCGCCGGTGTGACGGTACAGCGTCACCGCGCGCGCCTCGAGCTCGGGCCCGCAACCGATCCAGTTGAGGCAGGCCTTCACGCCCAGCGGCTTGAACACCAGTCGCTCGACCAGACGATCATAGCGTTCCCCCGAAGCCGCTTCGAGCACCGTGGCGACCAGCGGCGAGCCAAGATTCGCATATTCGAAGTCGGCCTCGCCCGGCGGTCCGGTGTCGCGCCACGCCGCCGGGTCAGCCAGTTTCGCCGCGAGGCTCTCGCCCAGCGCGATGGAGTAGCCTGCCTTGTCGGAGAGGCCCGCGCGATGCGACAGCAGGTCGGTCAGCTGCACCTTCGCATCGGGGTGGTAGGGCGACCGAAGTTGCCAGCCAAGATAGTCCGAGACGTCACGCGACAGCTCGAGCTTGCCTTCGTCCACCAGACGCAGCGCCGTGAGCGCCATGATCAGCTTGGAAATCGAGGCGATCCGCACCGGATCATTGGCCTCGACAGGGCGCTCGGTGCCGAAGTCCGCCAGCCCTTCGACGATCAGCGGACGGATGGTCTCACGGTCGAAGGCGACGACGACCGTCGCAGGCGGCGGCGGGGTGTAGACTTCCGCGGCCGCTGGGGTGGCAAGCAGCGCAAGCACGGCGGGGAGGCGGCGCATCATGACACGCAGGCTGTCGCAAAACCGCCCCTGTGACAAGCGGCAAACCGCTGCCAACGGTCAGGCGCGTGTCAATGCGTGACGAGCCTGCGCGCGCCGGCCAGCGCCAGCGGCGACACGCGGCGCACCTCGACCCTGGCCAATTCGCTTGCGACCGAAGGCAGTTCCTCGGCTTGCATGCGCACCTCGTCATCGTTGCAGGCGACCACGAGGTTGAGTTCGCGGCGATTGCGCGAGACCAGCGCCATCAGCAACGTCCCGCTCGCTGCCCAGTCCTCGAGCGCCCGCCGCTCGGCGGCTTCGAGGAAGTGGAGCGCGGGCTCCTCGACCGCCGAGTCGAGCCGGAGCGTGACAAGCGCCATCGGCACATCCCGCTCCCACGCCGCTTCATCCGGCGAGAACCAGACGCTATCACTGTGATCGAAATTCTTCATAAATAAGCTCGCTTCCTGGATCGAATGTCAGCGAGCATTCGCTCCCCTATCCGTAGGGGTTACTTGTCTGAACGCTTTTTTCGATCATTCCAGGCTGGGACGCAGCCAGCGTTCGGCCATGGCAAGGTCGATGCCGCGGCGCTGCGCATAGTCCTCCAACTGGTCGCGGCCGACCCGGGCGACGCCGAAATATTCGGCCTGCCCGTGGCCGAAATAGAAGCCCGAGACCGCAGCCGTGGGCCACATCGCGAAGCTTTCAGTGAGCGTCAGGCCCACATTGGCGGGCGCATCGAGCAGGTCGAACAGGATCGGCTTCAGGCTGTGATCGGGGCAGGCCGGATAGCCCGGCGCGGGGCGGATGCCGCGATATTGCTCCTTGATGAGCGCGGTGTTGTCGAGCTGCTCTCCGGCCGCATAGCCCCATAGCTTGGTCCGCACATGCTGGTGGAGGGCTTCCGCGAAGGCCTCCGCGAAACGGTCGGCCAGCGCCTTCAGCAGGATGTCCGAGAAATCGTCCTTGTCGGCCTGGAAGCGCGCCGAATGCGGCTCAATCCCGTGAATTCCGACCGCAAAGCCGCCGATCCAGTCGCCCGAGGGGTCGATGAAGTCGGCAAGGCACATGTTCGCCCGATCGCGCGACTTCTTGACCTGCTGGCGCAGCATCGGGAGGCGCGTGCCGTTGTCGAGCACGACGTCATCCCCGTCCCGCCCGCAAGGCCACAGCCCCGCCACGCCGCGCGCGGTGAGCCACTTTTCGGCGATGATCCGGTCGAGCATCGCGTTGGCATCGGCAAACAATTGCGTCGCGGTTTCGCCGACCACCTCGTCGGTGAGGATCGCGGGGTAATTGCCGTGCAATTCCCACGCGCGGAAGAACGGCGTCCAGTCGATCAGCTCGCGCAGGTGTTCGAGGCTCCAGTCATCGAAGACGTGGAGGCCCGGCTGCGCGGGTGCATCGGGCTTCTCGGCAAGGTTGATCTGGAAGGCGTTGGCGCGCGCTTCTTCGAGCGGGAGCAGCTCGCTGGTCGTCCGGCCCGCACGCGCATCGCGCACAGCGATGTACTCGTCCTCGACCTCGGCGACGTAATCGTCACGCTGGGTGTCGGAGAGGAGCTTGGAGGCGACCCCCACCGCCCGGCTCGCGTCGAGCACGTGGATCACCGGGCCCTCATACGCGGGGTCGATCTTCAACGCGGTGTGCACCTTCGAAGTCGTCGCCCCGCCGATCAGCAGCGGCATGGTCATCCCGGCGCGCTGCATTTCCTCGGCGACCGTGACCATTTCGTCCAGCGAGGGGGTGATGAGGCCCGAGAGCCCGATCATGTCCGCCTTGTTGTCGTTGGCGCTGGCGAGGATCGTCGGCCAGGGCACCATCACGCCAAGGTCGATCACGTCATAGCCGTTGCACTGCAGCACCACGCCGACGATGTTCTTGCCGATGTCGTGGACGTCGCCCTTGACGGTGGCCATGATGATCTTGCCCTTGGCCTTGCGTTCCTCTTCGGGGAGCAAGTCCTTCTCGGCCTCGATGAACGGGATGAGGTGGGCGACCGCCTTCTTCATCACGCGCGCGGACTTGACCACCTGCGGCAGGAACATCTTGCCGCTGCCGAAAAGGTCGCCGACGACGTTCATGCCGTCCATCAGCGGGCCTTCGATGACTTCGATCGGGCGCCCGCCGTTGGCCGCGATGGCGGCGCGCATGATTTCGGTATCGTCGACGATATGCGCGTCGATCCCCTTGACCAGCGCGTGTTCGAGCCGCTTTTCCACCGCCCAGCCGCGCCATTCCTCGGCGGCCTTCTCGTCGGCGACCGACTTGCCCTTGAAGCTTTCGGCGAGGGTGATGAGGCGCTCGGTGGCGTCAGGATCGCGGTTGAGGATCACGTCCTCGCAGGCGTCGCGCAGCGCGGGGTCGATCTGGTCGTAGACGTCGAGCTGCCCCGCGTTGACGATCGCCATGTCGAGGCCCGCGGGAATCGCGTGGTAGAGGAACACCGAGTGCATCGCGCGGCGCACAGGTTCGTTGCCGCGGAATGAAAAGCTGAGGTTGGAAAGCCCACCCGAGTAGTGCGCATGGGGGCACAGGACGCGCAACTCCTTCACCGCTTCGATGAAGTCGACGCCGTAATTGTTGTGCTCCTCGATCCCCGTCGCCACCGCGAAGATGTTGGGGTCGAAGATGATGTCTTCGGGCGGGAAGCCCTCGGCCACCAGCAGGTCATAGGCGCGCTTGCAGATCTCGATCTTGCGCTGCTTGGTGTCGGCCTGCCCGACCGTGTCGAACGCCATCACCACCACCGCCGCACCATAATCCATGCAGATGCGGGCGTGTTCGAGGAAGGCTTCTTCGCCCTCCTTCATGCTGATCGAATTGACGATCGGCTTGCCGCTGACGCACTTCAGCCCCGCCTCGATCACGTGGAACTTCGAGCTGTCGATCATCACCGGCACCCGGGCGATGTCCGGTTCGGCGGCGATCAGCTTGAGGAAGGTCGTCATCGCGTGGACCGCGTCGAGCAGGCCCTCGTCCATGTTGACGTCGATCACCTGCGCGCCGTTTTCGACCTGCTGGCGCGCGACTTCTACCGCCGCCGGGTAGTCGCCCGCCATGATCAGCTTCTTGAACGCCGCCGAGCCGGTGACGTTGGTGCGCTCGCCAATATTGATGAAGCGGGAGGAGGAGGGTTGGGTCACTTGTGTTCTTTCGAGAGGGTAATCAGGCGGCGATAAAGGCCTCGAGGCCCGCCAGCTTCATGGCCGGTTCGGGCGAAGGCACCTTGCGCGGCTCGCTGTTGGCCACGGCCTTGGCAATCGCCGCGATATGCGCAGGGCTCGATCCGCAGCACCCGCCGAGGATGTTGACCTGGCCGTGATCGGCCCAGTCCTTGACCAGTCCCGCAGTCGTATCGGGCAGCTCGTCATACTCACCCAGTTCATTGGGCAGCCCCGCATTGGGATAGATCATCAGCAGCGTGTCGGCGATCTGCGAGAGCACCTTGACATGCGGCCGCAGCTGTTCCGCGCCGAAGCTGCAATTGAGCCCGATGGTGACGGGCTTGGCATGGCGCACCGCGTACCAGAACGCCTCGACCGTGTGGCCCGAGAGGTTGCGGCCCGACAGATCGGTCAGCGTCATCGAGATCATCACCGGAACTTCGCGCCCGAGTTCGCGCTCAAGGTTCTTGACCGCCATGATCCCGGCCTTGGCGTTCAAGGTGTCAAAAACGGTCTCGATCAGGATGAAGTCCACACCGCCTTCGACCAGCGCGCGCGCCTGTTCGAGATAGACGTCGACGAGATAGTCGAAGTCGATCTCGCGGAAACCCGGGTCTTCGACATCGGGGCTCAAGGACAGGGTCTTGTTGGTCGGCCCGATGGCTCCCGCCACAAAGCGCGGGCGGCCATCCTTCGCCGCATATTCATCCGCCAGCGCGCTGGCGAGCTTGCCGCTGGCGACATTGATCTCGCGCACCAGACCTTCCGCCGCATAATCGGCTTGGCTGATGCGGTTGGCCGAGAAAGTGTTGGTCGAGACGATGTCCGAGCCCGCCTCGAAATAGGCGCGGGTGATATCGCCGATCACATCCGGGCGGGTAAGCGCGAGGATATCATTATTGCCCTTCTGGTCGGCGGGCAGGCCCAGGTCGCCCGCATAGTCTTCCTCGGTCAGCTTCCTGAGCTGGATCTGCGTGCCGAAGGCGCCGTCGAAGATCAGCACGCGGTCCTTCGCGGCGGCCTGAAGTTCTGCGCGGGTGCTCATGCGGCGTTCTCCAAAACGGGGCGCTTCCCGAGCATGTGGCAGATCGCATAGGCGAGCTCGGGGCGGTTCAAGGTGTAGAAGTGGAAATCGCGCACCCCGCCTGCATAGAGTCGGCGGCACAGCTCGGCGGCGACCGTCGCCGCGACCAGCTGGCGCGCGGCGGGCCTTTCGTCGAGGCCTTCGAACAAGCCGTCCATCCAGGCAGGAAACTCCGTCCCGCAGGCAGCAGCAAATTTGCGCGCCTGCGCCACGTTTGTCACCGGCAGGATGCCCGGAAGGATCGGCGCGTCGATCCCGGTCGCAGCACAGGCATCGCGGAAGCGGAAGAAGGCTTCGGGCGAGAAGAAGAACTGGCTGATCGCACGGGTCGCCCCGGCATCAAGCTTGCGCTTCAGATTGTCGATATCGTCCTGCGGGCTCGTCGCGTCGGGGTGCGTTTCGGGATAGGCGGCGACCGAGACCTCGAACGGCGCGATATCCTTGAGACCCGAGACCAGCTCGGCGGCGCTGGCATAGCCTTCAGGGTGCGGGGTGAAGGGCGCGCCGGGCTCGCCCGCATCGCCGCGCAGCGCGACGATGTGGCGCACGCCCGCTTCCCAATATTGTTCGGCGACCTCGCGGATTTCCGCCTTGCTCGCCGCGACGCAGGTGAGGTGTGCGGCCGCCGGGAGCTTGGCTTCAGCGATGATCCGCGCGACTGTGGCATGGGTGCGCTCGCGGGTGGAACCGCCCGCGCCGTAGGTGACCGAGACGAAGCTCGGCGAGAGCGGCTTCAGCTGCGTCACCGCATCCCACAGCTGCTCTTCCATCTTCTCGCTCTTGGGCGGGAAGAATTCGAAGCTCACCGCAACATCGCCCGGCAGGCCGGAAAACAGCGGCGTATCGGTAGCGGTGCGGTATTCGTGGAGTTGGCTGAGGGTCGGGGTCATTTGGCAGTTTCCAGGGCGGGGGATTTTGCGGGAGAGGCGGCAGCGCGGCGTTTCGCCGTCCAGATCTTGACGACGAGCGCCCCGCCCTCAAGCGCCTTGGGCGGGCTGGCGATGAAACCGGCGCCGCGCAGCAACTCGGCCATCTGGCGGTCAGAAAAGCCGAGGCGCACGTGCTGGTGGCGGATGCGCAGCTCCTCGTGATCGTGGCTGGCGAAGTCGACGATTCCGATCCGCCCGCCGCCGCGCAGCACCCGCGCGGCCTCGGCCAGCGCCGGGGCGGGATCGGGAGCGAAGTGCAGCACCTGATGGAGGATCACCGTGTCGAAGCTGGCATCGGCGAAGGGCAGCTCGGCGAAATCGCCCTGCACCAGCTCGACGCGGGCGGCGGGGAGGTGCTGGAGCTTGGCGCGGGCGACGCGCAGCATTTCGAGGTTCTTGTCGAGCGCAACCACCCGGTCGGCATGGCCGGCGAAAAGCTCGGCGATGCGGCCCGTGCCGGTGCCGATGTCGAGCAGCGCGCCCAAAGGCGCATCGGCCAGGGCCTCGGCGAGGCGAGTCTCGACCTCGGCATCGGCGCTGTGGAGCGCGCGCAATTCGTCCCATTCGCCGGCGTGGCGAGCGAAATAGGTCTCCGCCGCCGCTTCGCGCGCCTGCCGGATCGCGGCGAGCTTCTTGCGGTCGGCGTCGCACAGCGCGGCAAAGGCCGGTTCGTGATCCTCGGCGAGCGCGAGCAGGCTCTGCACCGCCTCGATCATCGCCCCGCCCGATTCGCTCTGGCGCAGGAACACCCAGCTGCCCTCACGGCGGCGCTCGGCCAAACCCGCATCGCACAGGATGCCGACATGGCGCGAGACGCGCGGCTGGCTCTGGCCGAGCACCTGCGCGAGCTCGCCCACGGCCAGCTCCATCGCGCCGAGCAGGCGGGCGATGCGCAGCCGGGTCGGATCGCCCAGCGCCTTGAAGATGTCCTCGATCACCATCGTGTCGGGCAGCATATAAAGATATTTTTATATGTGTAAATCACCCGCGAGGGCATGCGCCGCAAAAAACCCGTGCCGCGCCCGTCAGGCGGGGCGATCAGTCGAGCGGGATCGGCGCTGCCCCGCTGGTCGGCCGGAACACCTCCGCCCGCGCGGGCAGATCGGCCTCGGCGTTGTAGCGCGCGATGGCATCCTCGATCGCGCCAGCGGCATCATGTGCCGCGACTGCGACGAGGCAACCGCCGAAGCCCGCGCCGGTCAGCCGCACGCCGCCTGCGTCGCCCAGCGTCTCGGCGATCATCTGCGCCAGCAGGTCGATCGGCGGGAGCGAGACATCGAAATCCTCGGACAGCGAAAGGTGCGCCTCGCGCATCACCTCGGCCAGCACGGCGGTGTTGCCCTTGGCGAGCGCGATCCCGACCGGACCGATCCGGTCGAGCTCGGTCACGACATGGCGCGCGCGGCGGAACAGGGTATGGTCGAGATCGGGCTCGGCCCGCAGCAGCCTGCCGTAGTCGAGATCGCGCAGCGCCTTGACCTCGAAATGCTGCGCCACCGCCTCGCACTCCGCACGGCGCTGGTTGAAGGCGCTTTCAGTGAGGCTGCGGCGGATGCCGGTGTCGATCACGGTGATCGCGAGGCTCTTGTGGACCGGGACGGCCATGGTATCGAGGCTGCGGCAATCGAGCAGCAGCGCGTTCCCGGCTTGCGCAGCGGCAGCGGCCATCTGGTCCATGATCCCGCAGGCGCAGCCGACGAAGTCGTTCTCGGCCAGCTGCGCGACCTTGGCGAGCATTTCGGGGGCAAGCTGCAGGCCCGAATAGTCCGAGCACGCCAGCGCCACCGCCACCCCGAAGGCCGCCGAGGATGACAGACCTGCCCCCATCGGCACGTCACCCGCGATCGCGATGCGCATCGGTCGCACCCGGTAACCATAGCGCCCCAGCGCCTGCACCACCCCGCGCACATGGTTCTGCCAGTTGTTTTCCCCCGGACGAATCGGCGCGAGCAGATCGAATCTGTCGCGCGCGCTCGCTCCTCCGCCGCTGCGCGGGTCGCCCATGTCGAGCGCGACCGCCTCGAACAGCTTGTCCCTGGTCTGCGGCGCCGGAGGCCCGGCCGCGACGATGGTCTCCCGATCGATCGCGCAGGGCAGCACGAAACCGTCATTGTAATCGACATGTTCGCCGATCAGGTTGACGCGGCCGGGTGCGGCATAGAAGCGCATCGGCTCCACTCCATAGGCCAGCCGGTAGCCCTGCCGGGCACGGGCAATCAGTCTTTCGCGGCGGTCCATTGCGCTAGCATTCCCCTCAATCACGCGCGGTAATGCACCAGACCGCTGACGGAGCGCAACATTTCTACAGCGCGCTCGGGTGTGAGATCGCGCTGCGGCTCGCCCAGCATCTCGTAACCGACCATGAACTTGCGCACCGATGCCGAACGCAGCAGCGGCGGATAGAAGTGCGCGTGGAGCTGCCAGTGG
>JACESM010000026.1 GCA_013911835.1 Porphyrobacter sp.
GGACGCGCCCAAGGTCGCGGCGCTCAAGCGCATGTACCCCGGCGTCTACCGGCCGACCTTCCTCAAGGACGCCAAGTAAGAGCCACCGCTTCCCGTCATCCCGGCGCAAGCTGGGGTGACGGACAAGCAGGTGGACACTACCCGCCACCCCCTCTGGCGCATCCCATCCTGCCTCATTATATTCGCAGACATGGGACAGCACGCACATAGCCACCACGAACTCGCCGGCGCGGATCTCGTCGCCGAAGCCGCGCGCGCGCTGGTCGCGTCCGGTGAGCAGTGGACCAGCATGCGCGAGGCTGTCTTCACCGAGCTCTCACGCCACGACCGCCCGGTCTCGGCCTATGACATCGCCGACAACCTCTCCGCTGCACGCGGCAAGCGGGTCGCGCCCAACTCGGTCTACCGCATTCTCGATCTGTTCGTGAGCAACAACCTCGCGATGCGGGTCGAGAGCGCCAATGCCTATCTCGCCAACACCCACCCCGGCTGCGCGCATGACTGCATCTTCCTCGTCTGCGACGAATGCGGCGAGGCCGCGCATGTCGATGACGAGGACGTGAGCCGCGCGGTGCGCGCGATCGCCGCCGCACGCCAGTTCCAGGCGACTCGGCCGGTGCTGGAGATCCGCGGTCTTTGCAAACAATGCGCGTGATGTTGCCTTCTGCGTTGATCTGCCTCAACCCTTGATCGACACGGCCGAAAGGCGAGTGTAAGGGTCAGGGTTATGACACAGCCGCCTTACACTCCGCTGCTCGATCAGGTTGACACTCCCGACGATCTGCGTCGCCTCAAGCCCGAACAGCTCCGCCAGCTGGCCGACGAACTGCGCACCGAGATGATCGATGCGGTCAGCACCTCGGGCGGGCACCTTGGGTCCGGCTTGGGCGTGGT
Source organism: Porphyrobacter sp. (assembly GCA_013911835.1). Classification (GTDB taxonomy): domain Bacteria; phylum Pseudomonadota; class Alphaproteobacteria; order Sphingomonadales; family Sphingomonadaceae; genus Erythrobacter. Next base: position 895 of record JACESM010000026.1, read on the forward strand.
CGAACTGACGGTCGCGATCCACTATGTCTTCAACACCCCCGACGACAAGCTGGTGTGGGACGTGGGGCACCAGTGCTACCCGCACAAGATCATCACCGGCCGCCGGAATCGCATCCGCACGCTGCGTCAGGGCGGGGGCCTCAGCGGCTTCACCAAGCGTTCCGAGAGCGAATACGACCCCTTCGGCGCGGCGCATTCGTCGACCTCGATCTCGGCGGCGCTCGGTTTTGCGATCGCCAACAAGCTCCAGGGCAAGCCGGGCCGCGGCGTTGCCGTTATCGGCGACGGTTCGATGAGTGCCGGCATGGCCTACGAGGCGATGAACAACGCCGCCGAGGCGGGCAACCGGCTGATCGTGATCCTGAACGACAACGATATGTCGATCGCGCCGCCGGTGGGGGGGCTGTCGGCCTATCTCGCCCGCATGGTGTCCTCTTCCGAATATCTCGGCATCCGCAGCCTTGCCAGCCGGACAATCCAGAAGATGAGCCGCCGACTCCACGGAGCGATCGGCAAGGCGGAGGAATTCACCCGCGGCATGGTGACCGGGGGCACGCTGTTTGAGGAGCTGGGCTTCTACTACGTCGGCCCGATCGACGGGCATAACCTTGACCACCTGCTACCCGTGCTGGAAAACGTGCGTGACACCTCCGAAGGCCCGGTGCTGGTCCATGTCGTGACCGAGAAAGGCAAGGGCTACGCGCCCGCCGAGAACAGCGCCGACAAGTATCACGGGGTGCCCAAGTTCAACGTGGTCACCGGCGAAAAGGCCAAGAGCGCGCCCTCCGCGCCCGCCTATCAGGACGTCTTCGGCCTGACCCTCGCAAAGCTCGCCGAGACCGACGAGCGCATCTGCGCGATCACCGCTGCCATGCCGAGCGGCACGGGCGTCGACAAATTTGCGAAAGCCCACCCCACCCGCACCTTCGACGTCGGCATTGCCGAGCAGCATGCCGTGACCTTCGCGGCGGGCCTCGCTGCCGAGGGCATGCGGCCCTTTGCGGCGATCTATTCGACCTTCCTCCAGCGCGCCTACGATCAGGTCGTGCACGACGTGTGCATCCAGAACCTGCCGGTGCGCTTCGCGATCGACCGCGCCGGGCTGGTCGGCGCGGACGGGGCCACGCACGCAGGGTCGTTCGACATCACCTATCTCGCGACCCTGCCCAACATGGTCGTCATGGCCGCCGCCGACGAGGCGGAGCTGGTCCACATGACCTACACCGCCGCAGAGTATGATGAAGGCCCCATCGCCTTCCGCTACCCGCGCGGCAATGGCACCGGCGTGCCTATGCCCGAGGTTCCGGTGAAGCTCGAGATCGGCAAGGGCCGCCTCGTGCGCGAAGGCAGCAAGGTCGCGATCCTCTCGCTCGGCGCACGCCTGACCGAGGCGCTGAAGGCCGCCGACACGCTGGAGGCCAAGGGCCTCTCCACCACGGTCGCCGACCTGCGCTTCGCCAAGCCCCTGGACGAGGAACTGATCGCAAAGCTGATGCGCACCCACGAGGTGATCGTGACGGTCGAGGAAGGCGCCATCGGCGGCCTCGGCGCGCATGTCCTGACCTTCGCGAGCGACGAGGGGCTGACCGACAACGGGCTGAAAGTGCGCACGCTGCGCCTGCCCGATACCTTCATCGATCACAACGACCCGATGAAGCAATATGACGAGGCCGGGCTTAACGCGCCGCAGATCGTCGATACGGTCTTGAAGGCGCTGAAGCACAACAGCGCCGGGATCGAGACGGGCGAAGAGGCGCGTGCCTGACGCTGCGACCGGTAACGCGCCCGATGCTTTCGTGGCGCGCTTTTCGGTTCCCAAGCTGCTGGCCTGGGCTGCCTTGTCAGGCGGGATGGCCGCGCTATGCGCGCCCTTCGCGATCGGTGGCTTTGCTAGCAGCGCGGCGATCGGCCCGCTTCTGGGTCTGGCGGGCATCATCGGACTGGTTTTTTTTTGGCGCCATCGCCGTGGTTTTCGCCATCCGCCTGTTCGACCGGCGCGCGCAGGTGGTGGTCAGCACCAAGGGACTCTATGTGCGCGCCCATGGCGAGAAGGTGATCGGCCTGCGCTCGATCAAGGGCATGAAGCGGGACGCAGGGAGGCTCAGCCTGTTCCTGCACAAACCTGCCAAGCACCCGATCGAATCCCGCCACCGCCGCTTCATCTACCGGATCAACGGCAGCGCGGCGCGCGAGTTCTTTGGCGATGTGTGGATCTGGTCGAACCAGCTCGACAAGCCGCTCGGTGCCTTCGTCGAAGCTATTGCGGCGCACCGCCCGCAGACCGATTTCGAACGACAGCTGGCCGAAACAATTGCCGCCAACGGTTAGAGCCTGTTTCAGTAGGGTGGAACAGGCTCTAGCGCGGCTGTGTGATCAGCAAGCCTTCCGGATTGGCAGGCGGCTCCACCGGCGCGGTGGTCGCGGGTTCGGCAGGCGCCGCGCGCGCCGCCGCCTTGAGCGCCTCCAGCTCCTCCAGCCACAGCCGGTCGCGTTCCGAGATCGGTTCGCCCTTCAGCGCGGCGATGTCGCGGCGGCGCTGGGCAAGGTAGGTCTCGCGGCGAAAGCGGTAGGGATCGTCCGAAGCGCGGATGCCTGCGATTTCCTCGTCGAAGGCGAGGCGCTGGTCGAGGCCGTTGATCACGAAATAGCCGACCGCGTACTCGGTCCGGTTGAACGGCTCGCCCACCACCGTCGGCAGCAGCAGCTGATCGAGGATCCGTCCGCCCAGATCGCGCACCGTCGTCGCGCCGGTCACCGGTATGTAGAGATAGGGGCCGGGCCCCACCCCGTAGACGCCCAGGGTGTTGGCAAAGCCGTTGCGCCGATAGGGCAGATCGGCCTTCTTGCCCGCCACGTCGAACAGCCCGCCCACCCCCACCGTGGTGTTGATCGCCAGCCGCCCGATTGTCTCGAAGGCCTTGCCGACCTTGCCCTGCAGCAGGAAGTTGAGCGCATTGCTCGGCTCGCCGAGGTTGCGCACCACGTTGCCCAGTCCGTCACGGAACGGCTCGGGCAGCCCGTCGCGATAGCCCCGCGCAAGCGGTTCGACCAGCGCGCCATCGACCGCCTGGACGGCGCGAAAGCTCTCCTCGTTGATCGCTTCCATCGGATCGCTCTTGGGCGGGCCGACTTCGCCCTGAACCACGATCTCGCCGACCGGCGGCGCGCTGTCCGGCTGCGGCTTTGGCGGGCCTTCGGGGTTATCCTGCACGGCGGCCAGGCTGAAGGAGAGCGGCAGCACTGCGCGGCGCTCGAGAGGCGGCGGCGGCGGCGCCACCGCCTCGGCGGCAGGCTGGGCCACGCCGAGTGCGACGCTCAACAGGGCGGGCGAGGTCGAAAGCAGCGCTAGTCCGGGCATCGCATTCCTTTCACCTGCGCCTTTGCCCCCACGATAAGCACGCGTCTTTTACGTTTCTTGCCCTTTACCCGCGCGATCTTTACGCAAGCCTGACCAGCTCACAGCCCCGCGAAAGGCCCCCATGCCCCTCATCCAGATAAGCCGTGAAGGCCCCGTTACAATCCTGACGCTCGACCGAGCCGAGAGCATGAACCCGCTCGGCGCGCCGGGCGACGGGGACGCGTTCGTCAGTGCCATCAATGCGATCAACCGCGACATGGCGTGCCGGGTGGTGATCCTGACCGGTGCGGGCCGCGCCTTCAGCGCGGGCGGGGACGTCAAGGCGATGCGCGACAAGACCGGCACCTTCGGCGGCACCACCCCGGCGATCTCCGACGGCTACCGCGACAATATCCACCAGATGCTGCGCGCCCTGTATGGCCTGCGCGTCCCCCTGATCGCGGCGGTCAATGGCCCGGCGATCGGGCTGGGGTGTGATGTCGCCTGCCTCGCCGACATCCGCATCGCTTCCGAAAGCGCCAAGTTCGGGGTGACCTTCTTGAAGCTCGGGATCATCCCCGGCGACGGCGGCACCTGGATCCTGCCGCGCGTGATCGGCATGAGCCGCGCGGCCGAGCTGTTCTACACCGGCGATGTGATCGACGCCGCGACGGCCAAGGACTGGGGCCTCGTCAGCCGCGTGGTGCCCGCCGAGGCGCTGATGGACGAGGCGCGCGCGCTCGCGGGCCGGATCGCGCTGCTCCCCCCGCACGCGCTGCGCCACACCAAGAACCTGCTGCGGCAGGGCCAGCAGACCAGCTACGACACTGCGCTCGAACTCGCCGCCAACACCCAGGCGATGATGCACACCACCGCCGACCATGCGGAAGGGGTCGCGGCGCTGATCGAGAAGCGGCCGGGCGTGTTCACTGGAAAATGAGTGCCTTGCCGCCCGAAGGATGGTAGCCTCTCCGACAAGGAAGCGGGGGGCGCAGCTTGTCTACTCTGGTTATTGTTTTCGGAAGCATCTGCTTGTTCATCTTGGCGGCAGCGGGCTTGGCGTGGCTGCTCGATATGTACAAGCTCATCGAGCTCGACCCGGAGCAGAGGAAGATTCTCAATCAAGCCTTCGGGGTCAGTCTGCTCGGCGGACTTGGGGTGGCGGGGGCGGCGTTGTTCACACCGGACAAGGACGAACCGGGCCCTGGACCGAGTCCGACACTAACAGGTGCGCCGACCGCTTCGGCAACCGCATCGCCGGATCTGCCCACGTCCACGCCCACGTCCCCGACCCCCCAACCCGTGAGTTGCAAGCCGGCCGCCCACCCGGTCGAATTCGCCGAGTGGGCCACGCCCGCGCTCGGCACCCCGCCCACCTTCCGCTGCGCGATCGGCGCGCCCTATCCCCCCTGTCTCGCCGAACTGCGCGAACAGCCGCGCGAAGCGATCACGCAGGAGGTCTTGCGTGCCTGCGGAGCCGATCTGCTCGCCTTCCGCCAGACGCATATCGGCCCCGCCTATGCGGCCAAGACCAGGTATCAGGACAATCTTGATGCCGCCGAGGCGAGCCTGCGCGCGCCCCGCAACGCGGAGGACGTCCGGCACCGAGCCTATGTGATCAACGAGATTGCGCGGATGAACGGGACGTTGTGGACCGATTTCATCGCGCTCGACCAGCGATCGCGCAACGACATGCTGGCCTGCCAGTCGGCAAGTCTGCAGTGCCTCGGCGATTCCTGAGCGCCGGCAGACCTCAGCCCAGCCACTTCCACACGCCCGCCGGGATGCCGGCGTGCCACAGGTGGATCCAGCTTGCCGCGAGCCACAGCACGGTTCCCACCACCAGCGGCACCGCGCCGACGCTGAACAGCTGGCCAAAGCGCGGCCAGTAGGAGGTGCGGCTCGACCATTCGGCCCAGGCCTCGCCCATCAGCGCCGCCTTCTTGCCGTCCTGCAACTTCGATCCGACCAGCGCCAGCACACCCATCGCGAAGGCGGTGACCATGGTGCGGGTGCTCCAGAACAGCACCATGTGCGAGAGCGCCCACAGGCCGATCCCCCACATCATCGGGTGACGGGTGACGCGGAACACGCCCTTGGGCTCGGCCCGGGCCTGCGCCTCCGCCATCGGGGTGGGGAGCGCCGGATTGCCGATCAGCGATCCGGCGAGCAGCACCATCGCGAACCAGGTGAGGATCGTCGCCGCGAGCCAGCCGATCTCACCCGAGCCCGGCAGATCGGCTCCCGGCGCCGCGCCGAAGGCATGCGCCACCCAGCCGAGCGTCGCGAAGCTCACCACGGTGTAAGCGAGCGTGAAGCCCCCCGCTCCCAACGCCTTCACCAAGGGCGCCCGCAGGGGGTGCGACATGGCAAAGTGCAAGCCGACAAAGGCGGCATTGGCCGCGGCGAGCGTGATCAGGTTCCCATCCATGGCGGAGAGGCTAACATGGGTTGGCGGGTCCGCCTAGCCGCCCCTTACGCGGCTTCCACGCTCGCGCTGGGGAGACCGGTCGGCACGATGGTCGCCTGCGCGGCAGCGACGTGGATCGGCGCGTCGCCCTCGGTTTCGGCCCAGACATCGGCGCGCACCACGACCTGACGCTTGCCCGCCTTGATCACGGTGCCCTTGGCCCGCAGCCGCTCGCCTTTTGCCGGGCGAAGGAAGTCGATGGTGTAGCCCCCCGTCACCACATCGCCGGCGACCGATGCCCCCGCCCAGGCGCAGGCATTGTCCGCCATCAGCCCGACGATGGCCCCGTGGGCATAGCCGTGGTGCTGGGTCATCTCGGGGCGCAAGGTCAGGGTGAGTTCGCTCTCTCCCTGCCACACCCTGACCGGCTCGACATCGAGCCACGCCGAAAAGCCCGAGCGCGCGACCGCGACCTTCTTCATGTAGGCGATCGAGGCCTCGGGGCTGTCGAAGCGGGTGACGGGAGAGGTCGACATGGGGGTGTTCCTTAAGTCTGACTCGCAGACTTTATGCGCCTTGCCATCCTTGCCGACAAGTCTGATAATCAGACGGATGAAGACCTACCGCCCCTCGCGCGCGCCCTGCCCTGTCGCCCGCGCTGCGCGCGTGCTCGGCGATCGCTGGGTGCTGCTGATCCTGCGCGATGCGTTTCTGGGGGCAGAGCGGTTCGAGGAATTCATCGACCGGCTCGGCATCAACCGCGCCGCGCTGACCTCGCGCCTCGCGATGTTGCAGGAGGCGGGGCTGCTCCGCCGCGAGCCGCCCGAGGGCAAGCGCGCGCGCTATGTCCTGACCGAAAAGGCGCGCGCGCTGGTGCCGCTCTATGCCGAAATGGCAGAGTGGAGCGCAGGCCATCTCTATGCCGAGGGCGAAACCGCCCCGGTCTGGCCGCCGCGCGCCAACTAGCCGCCGATGGCGATCAGTTCGACCTTGAACACCAGCGTCGCATTGCCCGGGATCGGCCCGCGCCCGACCGGGCCATAGGCAAGATCGGCGGGGATCGCGATCTCGTTGGTCTCGCCCACGCCCATGTTGGGAATCGCGATCTGCCAGCCGGGCACCAGCCGGTTGAGCGGGAAGGTCGCGGGCTCGTAACGCGAATAGGAGCTGTCGAACACTTTCCCGTCGATCAGCTTGCCCTCGTAATGGACGGTGACAATGTCGGTCACCTTGGGCTTCTGCTCGGAGGCGAGATATTTGAGCCAGCGCCAGCGCAAGCCCCCCTCGGCGGTGTACCAGCCATCCTCGGCCTTGAGGTTGAGGAGGTAGAGCTGTTGCTGCGCGTGCCATGCCGGGTTCTGGGCGTTGGCGTCGGACGCCTTGTCCTGCGCGGCGGCAGGCGTGGCGGCAAGCAGCAGCGCGCCCGCGAGCGCGGCGAAGGGGGTCGAGAAGTTTCGCATCACCAGTCGTATGCCTCGGGTCGCTGGCTCTCGTCCAGATCCTTGTAGCGGTCACGCAAGCGCGACTGGTGGCTGGTGAGATCCTGCCGGACGCCGCCGATGAAGACCTGCGTGGGCACAGCGCCAGCCTCGAGCGGGTATTCGCTCCAGATCACGACATCGCCGAGCGCGCCGGGCTTCAGCACCCCCGCCTTGCCGCCCATGCCGCTGATCTCGGCCGGAACCGAGCTGATCGCGGCGAAGGCCTGCCCCCAGCTCATCCCCGCCGCCCCGGGCAGCCGGTGCAGACCGACGAGATTGCCCGCCACCTGCTGCAAGCGGCGCGGGTTCTGCAAGCTCGCGGCGTTGATCGCCACCTTGACCCCGGCCCGCATCATGCGCCCGGCGTTGGACTGGGTCGCACCCAGCTGCTCGAAGGTCTCGGGCAGATCGTTGAGGCCATTGGCGATCACCGGCACGTTCGCAGCGGCGATCTCGCCCGCGACCAGCCAGCCCTCGGTCGCGCCGACCAGCACCAGATCGAGCGCGGGGAACTCGGCCCTCAGCGCCAGCGCGGCGCGGATGTCGGAGGCGCGTTCGGCTGCGACATAGAGCTTTTGCTTGCCGGTCACCACCGGCACCAGCGCTTCGGCATCGAAGCGGCTGAGCAGGACCTCGTCGTCCTTGGTGATCTCGGTCGTCTGGGGCGTGCCGGTCTTGCCCGCCAGCGCCTGCGCCTCGCGCAAGCTCGCGCGCAGCAGCATGTGCGCCGCCGGACGGCTGCCGCCTGCCAGACGCGCGCCGTGTTCGCTCAGGTCGACCATCTGGAACGCACGCGCCTGCATCACCGGGGTCGCGTCGCCATCAAGATCGATGATCGCGCCCTGGCCTGCAAAGATCGAGCCGGTCGGCACGGTCGTGGTGGCCGCACGAGTGATCCCGGCGGCGCGGTGGACGAGGATGTGCTGCGAGACCGGATTGATCCCCGTCGCTGCATCGAGCGCCGCGCTGAAGGGCGAGGCGGCCGCGCGCGAATCCTCGGTCTCCGCCACCGCGCCGACGTCCGAAAGGCCGAGCGTGGTGACGGTCGCGAAGATGCCGGGGGTGACATAGGCGCCCTTGGCATCGACCGGTGCCCCGCCTGCAGGCGCGCCAGAGGCGGGGCCGGCATAGATGACCTTGCCGCCCTGAACCACCACGGTGCCGCCCTCGATCGGCTCGCTGCCGTCACCGATGACGACGCGGGCGTTGGTGATGGTCACGTCCTGCGCCATGGCAGGCGCGGCGCAAAGGGCCAGAGCGCTGGCCGCAGCTGAGAAGAGACGCTTCACTTCACATCTCCTTCACCGGGCTGGCCGAGCTCGAAATCGCTGACGGGCCTTGTCTTGGGATTGAGCGCATCGAACATAAGCGCCCCGTCGATCCACACCTTCTCGGGGCGCGAATAGACGCTGAGCGGGTCGCCGTTCCACAGCACCACGTCGGCCATCTTGCCGGTCTCGAGGCTGCCGGTCATGTCGGCGATCCCCATCGCCTTGGCGGCGTTGTAGGTGATCCAGCCGATCACGGTCGCATCGGAGATGTCGATCCCCACCCGCGCGCCTGCGGCCTGCGCCTTGGCGGCCTCCTGATTGAGACGCTGGATATCGTTCTGGTCGTCCGAGTGGATCACCACACAGGCGCCCTCGCGCTGGAGGAAAGCAGCATTCTCGAGGATGCCGTCATAGCTTTCCATCTTGAAGCCGTACCAATCGGCCCAGATCGCGCTGCATACGTCGTTCTCGCGCAGCAGATCGCCGATCTTGTAGGCCTCGACCGCGTGGTGGAAGGCGGCGACGCGGTAGCCCATCTCCTTGGCCATATCGAGCACCAGCGCCATCTCGTCGGCGCGGTAGCAGTGGTTCTGGATCAGGATCTCGCCCTTGAGCACGCCCACCAGCGTCTCCTTGCCGAGATCGCGCTTGGCCTTGGGGTCGTTGGCATAGTCGATCGCACCGAGCCACGTCTCGCGGTTGACCGCAAGGTTGCCCATCCGGGTCGACGGCATCCGCCCGCGCTCGCCATAGACGCGCTTGGGGTTCTCCCCGCAGGCCATTTTCATGGAGTAGGGCGCGCCGGGGAACTTCATGCCCTGCGTGGTGCGCGCGGGCACGTTCTTGAGCGTCACCGAGCGGCCGCCCATCAGGTTGGCCGAGCCGGGGAGGATCTGCAGGCTGGTGATCCCGCCGTTCGCCAGTGCGCGGCTGAAGCCCGGATCTTGCGGCCAGACCGAGTGCTCAGCCCAGACCTCGGGCGTGGTCGGGCTGGTCGCCTCGTTCCCGTCGTCATGCGCGTCCACCCCGGGCGAGGGATAGTCGCCGAGGTGCGAGTGGATGTCGATGATCCCGGGCGTCACGAACTTGCCGGTGCCATCGAACACCGCGATGTCGGCGGGGATCGGGGTATCGGGCCCGCCGACCGCGACGATCTTGCCGCCCGTCATGAACACGACGCCGTTCTCGATCTTCTTGCCGCGCCCGTCATAGACGGTGGCGCCGCGGATCGCAGTCGCGACACCCGGGAAGGGCTTGTAGGTCGAGGGGAAGACCGGATCGCCGGCCTTCATCGCGGCGAAGGCGGGGGCCTCGGCGGCTTCCTCGTCCTTGCCCTTCTTCTTGTCGCGCTCCTTGGCGTCGGCGACGGTAGCGCCCGCGATCAGCGCCAGCGCGCTCGCGAGGGTTGCCAGCGCGCCAGCCCGGGCGCGCCACTTCGAGTCTCGATACATGCAAACCTCGCGTTATTCCGCTCCAAGCATGTTGGAACGGAAAACGCGAGGTTTGTCCATCCTGTTGGACGAATTAAGTGTCCGGCGAGAGTTACTCGGCCGGGCGGGCGTTCGCGGGCGCGTCGCCAAAGACGTCCTCGATCTGGGCCTGCATCGAATCGTCCTTGAGCGTGTCGAGGTGCATCAGCTTCCTGATCAGCGGGCTGATCACCAGCACGCCGGCGCCGACCGCAATCGCGATCCAGCCGATCTGGCTATAGACCCCCAGCACGACCTCCTTGCCAGCGCCTTCGCCCGAGGCCGCTTCCGAACCCGTCGCCGCCGCGATGAGCCCTGCGGCAAAGTTGCCGGTGGCCGAGGCGAAGAACCAGGTGCCCATGATCAGCGAGGCCATGTGCGCCGGAGCCAGACGGTTCATCGCCGAAAGGCCCACGGGGCTGAGGCACAGCTCGCCCGTGGTGTGGAGCAGGTAGATGAGGAAGATGAAGATGACCGGGGTCATCTGACCCGTCGCCGCGCCCGCAACCAGAACGAGGAAGCCCGCGCCCAGCTGCATCAGCGCTAGGCCGAACTTGGCCGGGGCCGAGGGCTCGAGCCCCCTGCGCCCGAGCCAGGTCCACAGGGTCGCGAAGATCGGGGCCAGCAGCACGATATACATCGCGTTGATCGACTGGAAGGTCGAGGCAGGCCACTCGATGCCGAGGAACTCGCGGTCGACATGACGGTCGGTGTAGAGGTTGAGCGAAGAGCCCGCCTGTTCGAACAGCGCCCAGAACAGGATCGAGCCGATGATCAGGAACATCGCAGCGAAGATCCGGTCGCGGTCCTCGCGCGGCAGTTTCACCACCGCGGTGAACAGCACGTAGGCGACCAGCGCTGCGCCGCACACGCCGAGCAGCGTGCCGACCACCGACTGGTTCTGCACCATCCACCAGCACGCGCCGACAGAGAGGATGCCGAGGCCGTAGAGGCCCCATTCGGTGCCCTTCGTCAGCGCGATCGGCGGCTCGCCGCGACCGAGCAGCAGCGGCTTGAACACAGTGAAGACGATCAGCCCGAGCAGCATCCCGAAGCCCGCCGCGCCGAAGCCATAGGCCCAGCCATAGGTCTCGCCCAGATAGCCGCACAGCAGCGACCCGAGAAACGCGCCGAGGTTAATCCCCATGTAAAAGATCGTGTAGGCCCCGTCGCGCCGCACATCGGTGCGCGGGTAGAGCTGACCGACGATCACCGAGATGTTCGCCTTGAGGAAGCCCGAGCCGACGAGGATGAAGGCCAGCGCCAGCCAGAAGATGTTGAGGCTCGCCGCGGCCTGCCCGCCATTGCCCTCGAAGCCCATCAGGAAGTGGCCGAAGGTCAGCAGCACCGCGCCATAGGTCACGGCCTTGCGCTGGCCGAGATATTTGTCCGCCAGATAGCCGCCAAGCACCGGGGTGATGTAAACGAGGGCGGTGTAGGCGCCGTAGATGACACCGGCCTGCGCGTCATCGAACAGCCAGTGCTTGGTGAGGTAGAAGATCAGCAGCGCCCGCATGCCGTAATAGGAGAAACGCTCCCACATCTCGGCGAAGAACAGGACGAACAGACCCTTGGGGTGGCCGAGGAATGTCCCGGCGCTGTCCCCGTGCGGAAGCTCTTGAGTGGCCATGCGTGATAGAATCCCTGAAGTGCGCCTCTCCAAGGGGCGCGGTCCCATGGGCGTGCACCCTAGCGCGTGTTGCGCGAGTGTGAAGCATTTGTTGCGTGAGCCGGCAATGGAATGGCGGGGGAGCCACGACCCCGGTCCGCCGAAGGACGGGCCGCAAGGCCGAACGGCCGCCCGCAGGTGCTCGATCCCGCAGGGATCGAAACGCACCGAGGACGGGGGCGCGGAGGCGCCCCCGCAAACCAATTGACCGCATGGCTGTATTATGGCACTGATGCACCCCATGAGTGCGCATACCAACCGCCCCGTCTATCTCAAGCTGCGCGACCAGATCGCCGCGGCGATCATCGACGGGGTCTATCCTGAGGGTGCAATGCTGCCCTCGGTGCGCGCGCTCGCGGCCGAGCCGGGGGCGAACCCGCTGACCGTCGCCAAGGCCTACCAGCAGTTCCAGAACGATGGCCTGGTCGAAGTGCAGCGCGGGGTGGGCATGTATGTGGTGCGCGGCGCGGCCGAACGGCTGCGCAGTGCCGAGCGCGAGGTGTTCCTGCGCGAGGAATGGCCCGAGATCCGCAGCCGGATGGCGCGGCTGGGGCTCGATCCGGCGGACCTTACGCTAGCCTGCTGACAAGTTCCTAACTTACAGCACTGTAGGTTGCGCTTCGCCCCGCAATGTGACACTTTGTATGCAATTTCAGGCAGCGGGATTGCATTAGTCGCACGCCTGAGATTAAAGGGGCCGTCTCGCGGGTCGGAGGCGCGTAATATAAACGACGGGGTAACCCGCATAGCGGCGTCAGTGTGGTCGGGCCACGCTGGCCGCCGGGAGATCGGTATGATCAGATCCGAATTGCTGCAGGAATTGCACAAGGACAACCCAGACCTGCGCGCCGACGAGATCGAGCAGGTTGTGGACATCTTCTTCGATGAAATCGCGCAGCGGCTTGCCGAAGGCGGCCGGGTGGAGCTGCGCGGCTTCGGCGCGTTCTCGACCCGCGACCGCGAGGCGAGAAGCGGCCGCAACCCGCGCACCGGCGAAACGGTGGACGTGCCTTCGAAGCGCGTGCCCTATTTCAAGGCCGGCAAGGAAATCCGCGAGCGTCTTAACAAGTAGGGGCGCCTCCGCGCCCCTATCCTCGGTGCTGTTCCAAGCCCTGCGGGCTTGGGCACCTGCGGCTCGCGCGCGTGCGCTCGCGGTCGCTTCGCGACCGAGCCACCGCTCCCTTCCACGTTCGCGTTTGGCGCTGATCGGCCCTGAAAGGGCCGCAAGCGCGAACGCGCGCCCGCAGGTGCCCGTAGCGCAGCGGAGGAACAGCACCGAGGACGAGGGCGCGGAGGCGCCCTCGCAAAACAAACTAAGCCGCGTGGGCGAGATTCGGAACGGGCAGCGCGCGGTCGATTTCGAGCGCGGTGAACACCAGTTCGGTGAGGCGCTCACCCCCGCCGCTCATGCTCATGTCGACCGGCAGCATCCCGAGCGCGGCCATGTCGTCGATGTCCTCGGCACCCGGCACCGCGATGATGCGCGTCATGGTCAGCGCGCGGGTCTCGATCAGCGGGGTGAGCTCGCGCGATACATCGGTGACGCCGGTCGCGATCACCAGTACCTGGCGGCGGTCCATCCCGATCGCATCCCAACTGCGCGGATCGGCGGGGTTGGCGCGGTGGACGTGGTAGCCGTCTGCCAGAGCCATTTGGAAGCGGTCGTGATCGGGCTCGAGCGCGAGATAGTCGACGTCGTTATAGGCAAGCGCATCGGCCACCGCGCGGCCCGCAGGCGTCATGCCGATGATGACGACCGGCGCGCTGTCGCCGGCCATCTTGGTGTCAGGCGGCCCGGCGCGCAGGCGTCCGGCAAGCTTGCGGCCGAGATTGGATACAAAGGGCGTCGCGGCGAGGCTTATCGCAATCGCGGTGACCATCGCGGAGACCAGCCGCGGCTCGGCAAGCCCGGCGACCGCGGGCAGCGCCAGCAGCACCAGCGTGAACTCGCTGCCCTGCCCGAGCAGGAAGCCGAGCTGGATCGAGCCGGGCACCGACCAGCGGTTGAGCAGCGCGGCGATCACGTTGAAGGCGCATTTCGCCGCGATCACCCCGAGGGTCATCGCCACCACCAACTGCCAGTCGCGCACCAGCTGTGCGGGGTCGATTGACAGCCCGACCGAGATGAAGAAGAAGCTCATGAACAGCCCGCGGAAGGCGTCGATCTCGGTCTGCACCAGGATGCGGTAGCGCGAATCGGCAACCGCCATGCCGCCGAGGAAGGCGCCCAGTGTCAGCGAAAGCCCCGCCATCCCCGTCGCCCACCCGGCGGCAAGCGCGATGAACAGCGCGGTGGCGGTGTAGACCTCGGTCGTCCCGGCGCGGGCGATGAGGCCGAACAGCGGCTCGGTGAGGTAACGGGCGAACAGCACCGCAATCGCGAAGGCGGCGAGCGCCTTGGCCCCGGCAATCCCGAGCGCGGGCGCGAGTGCCCCGCCGCTTGCGAGCGCGCCCGCGGTGACCAGCAGCAGGATCGCGGCAATGTCCTGAAAGATCAGGATCGATTGCGCCGCGCGGCCCACCGGGCAATCCTCCTGATCGCGCTCCCGGATCAGGCCGATCACCACCGCGGTCGAGGAGAGCCCCATCCCGAAGCCCGCGATCACCGCAAAGGTCGGCGGCAGGCCAAAGGCCCAGAACAGCGCGGCAAAGGCCCCGCCCGCGACGATCATCTGCAAGCTGCCGAAGCCGAAGATGTTCCCCGCCTCGGCGCGGATCCGGCCCAGCGAGAAGTGCAGGCCGAGGTTGAACAGCAGGAACATCACCCCCGCTTCCGCCATCGCCGCGACCACGTCGCCGCTGAAATCCTCCGCCATGCCAAGGCTCGCGAGGCCCAGCCCCATGCCGAGATAGCCGACGATCGGATTGAGCCGCAGCGCCCGGCTGCCGAGCGCAGCGGCAATGCCGAGGCCCAGCAGCGTGATCGCCGGCTGGATTGTTGCGACCACCGAATGCGCGTCTGTCATCTCGCCCGCCATCGCGCGCCCCGCCAAAAGAATGCCTCAGGCGCGTCAGATGGGGCCTTGCGGGCGCAGTGGCAAGCGTCAGCCGCAGGCCTCTGGCCTTCGCCTGCCGATCTGTGGCAAGGGCCTTGGCCATGCGGGCGTGGCGGAATGGTAGACGCCGGGGACTTAAAATCCCCTGAGCTTTGCTCGTGCGGGTTCGAGTCCCGCCGCCCGTACACATGGCCCCATGGCCGCCGACCCCGGCACCCGCATACGTCATTTTGCCAGTGCGGCATGCGCCCCGCCGCAGGGCTGCATTATCTCCCCCTTAACGCCTTCCTGCGTAAGCCCGTCAGGAAGCGTGGGGTCAGACCGCCTCATGCATGTCTCGCCAGTGCCAGGACCAGGGGCTGTCGGGTTGGGACAACGGGCATGGAACCAGCAACGCAAGAGGCACGCCTCGAACAGGTTGAGGATTTGCCGCCGGGCGCCGAACAGCGCATCGCGCCGCGCTTCACGCTGCTGATCCGCGCGGCCAAGCTGGTTTCCGCCCAGGGCGAGTTCGTCTGCGTGATCCGCGACGTGTCCGAAACCGGGGTGAGCGTGCGCCTGTTCCACACCCTGCCCTCGTGCCAGGACTTTGCCCTGCACATGCCGGCGGGCGCCGTCTACGAGGTCACGCGGGTCTGGCACAAGGGCAACGAGGCAGGCTTCACCTTTACGGGCAACGTCGAGGTCGAGCAGCTCGTCAACGAGGCGAGCGACTATCCCAAGCGCGGCCTGCGGCTGGCGCTGTGCTTTCCGGTGACGGTGAACATGCTCTCCGGCCAGTCCGAGGCGCTGGTCGAGAATTTCTCGCAGCAGGGCGCGCGGCTGACCTGCGACCGGCTGCTCGCCATCGACCAGACGGTGCGCATCCAGATGCCTGCGCTGGGCGGTGGCAAGCCGCGCGAGGTGCGCGCCAAAGTGCGCTGGCGGCGCGACCAGCATTACGGCGTAGTGTTCGACGACACCTTCACGCTCGGCGATTTCGCGCGGCTGGCAGCATTGCTCCAGGCCCCGGCGCTGCTCGAAGAGAGCGCCGCGCCCGCGCCCGCGCCCGCAGACTAGGCAGGCACGAACTTGAGCGCCACGCCGTTGATGCAGTGACGCTTGCCGGTGGGCTTGGGCCCGTCACCGAAAATATGCCCCAGATGCCCGCCGCAATCGGCGCAGTGCACTTCGGTGCGCGGGTAGCCGATCAGGTAATCGGTGCTGGTGCCGACCGCGCCCTTGTCGATCGCCTGCCAGAAGCTCGGCCAGCCGGTGCCGCTGTCATACTTGGTGTCGGAGGAATAGAGCCGGTTGGCGCAACCAGCGCACACGAAGGTGCCTTTGCGCTTTTCCTTGTTGAGCGGCGAAGTGAAGGCGCGCTCGGTCCCGGCCTCGCGCAGCACGTAGAACTGGTCGCGGGTGAGCAGCTTCTTCCACTCGGCCTGCGACTTGCCCTTGGGATAGGACTTGGCCTCGGCCGGCGAGGCCCCGCAGGCGCTCACGAAGGGCAGCAGACCGCCGATCGCGGCACTCGCGGCGAGCAGGCGGCGGCGGTTCAGGAAGGGCAGACGCATTGAAATCTCCGTAGGTGGCGGGCACGCTGCCCGCTCTCCCTTTTACGTCGAAAATGGTCTCCAGGTTTCACCCCGTGCCGCGCGCGCTCAGAAAGTCGTGATTTCGACCTCGAGCTTTCGGAAGCCATGGACGAAATTGGCCCGCACCCGCTCGACATCGCCCGCGACATGCACCCGCATCCGGCGCTTGTGCATTTCCTCGAGCAGCACCCGCAGCTGAAGCTCGGCGAGCCGCGCGCCGACGCAGCGGTGGATGCCGTAGCCGAAGGCGAGGTGGCGGCGGGCGTTGTCGCGGGTGATGTCGAGCTTGTCGGCGTCCTCGAACACCTCCTCGTCGCGGTTGGCGCTGATATACCACAGCACCACCTTATCGCCCGCCTTGATGGTCTGGCCGAAGACTTCGGTATCCTCGGTGCAGGTGCGGCGCATATGGGCGAGCGGCACCTGCATGCGCAGGATTTCCTGCACCGCATTGGGGATCAGCGACGGGTCTTCCTCGAAGCGCTTGCGCTGGTCGGGGAACTTGTCGAGCGCGTGGATGATCCCGCTCATGGTGTTGCGGGTGGTGTCGTTGCCGCCGACGATCAGCAGCACCAGATTGCCCATGAATTCCTGCGGGCTCATCTGGTTCATCGCGGGCGAGTGGATCATCATCGAGATGAGATCACTGCCCGGCTCCTTGTCCATCGTCCGTTCCATCCACAGCGTCTGGAAATAGGCACCCATTTCCTGCAGGATGCCCCAGCGCACCTCGTCAAGGTCGCGGATCGCGCCAAGCTCGGTATCGCCCGCCCAGTCGGACCAGAAGGTCAGCAAGCGGCGGTCTTCCCAGGGGAAGCCGAACAGGATCGCGAGCATGCCCGTCGTCAGCTCAATCGAGACCGTATCGACCCAGTCGAACACTTGCCCACGCGGCAGGCTGTCAAGCAGCTCGCCGGTGCGGGCGCGGATTTCCGCTTCCATGTCGGTAACGGCGGACGGCGTGAACTTGGGCGCGACGGTGCGGCGCTGGCCGGTGTGCTGCGGGCGGTCCATTGCGATGAACATCGGCAGCTGGCGCGGCTCGCGGCCGTATGCGGCCAGTTCTTCGGCGGTGGGCGGCTGGAGAATGGTGATCCCGCCGTGCTCATAGCTTGACGAGAAAGTTTCGGGCAGCGCCTCGATATGCTGGATCGCCTTGTGGCCGACCACCGCCCAATAGGGGCCGAAGGGGCTTTCGGGGATGTAGTGCAGCGGGCCGACCTTGCGCATATCGGCAAAGATCGGCTGCCACTTGTCCTCGAAATAGATGTCCGAGCGGCTGACGTCCCACGGATGGGTGTGCTGGAGCCGCTCTTCGGGATGCTCGGCGAAATGGGCCTGGAGCGCATCATAGGACGATGGCTCACGGCGCACTTGCGGGCGCTGGATGCCGGGTGTGGCGGGGGCAATCGTGGCCATGTCTGTCTCCCGTCGGGCGGCTTTCTTTGCGTGGGGCCGCTCCTGAACGCGTCGCAGTCTGACGCAACTTACAGCAATGTCAATATGGGTTGCGATTCGGGACGGATTGGTCGCTTTCCTACAAGCGGCCCGGGGCCGGGCTCAGGCAGGCTGGCGCGCACCTTTGCCGCGCTTTTCGCGCCCCGCCCCGCCTGACTTCATCACCCGCTTGCGGAACAGCAGTGAGCCGGCCTTGACGATGCCCACCACCGCCACCGCCTGCCAGGCGAGCGCGAGCGCGTGGGTCCACACCTCGCCCTCCATCGCCGCACGCGCGAGCATGGCGAAGGGCGAGGACAGCGGGAAGGCGATCGCGGCCATCTCCACCGGCGAGCCCGGCTGGTTGATGGTGTAGGCGGCGAGGAAGAACACCATCAGCTGGAGCATGGTGACCGGCATCGACAGCGTCTGCACCTCACGCACCGAGGTCGCCATCGAACCGATCGTCAGGAACAGCGCGCCGAGCAGGAGGTAGGCCATCGCGAAATACAGGATGCCGAGCACCACGAACAGCGGCCAGCCCACGGCAGGCGCGGGCAGGTTGGCGATGTCGAAGCCGGTGACGCGGGTAATGACCTCGCCCGCCCCGCCGAACAGCGCGAAGCCGGCAAGGCCCCAAACGGTGATGCCGACGAAGGAGACCGCGAGCATGGCGAAGAGCTTGCCCATGAACACGGCATCCATCGGGATCGCAGCGGCGAGGATCTCGATGATCTTGTTGGCCTTCTCCTCGACGAGATTGGAGAGCACCATCCCCGCGAGCAGCATGGTCAGCAGGAACAGCAGCATCTGGGCGATCTGGGCGGTCTGGATGCGGGTGGTGCGCTCGTCGGCGGCGCTGGTCGCGACCGGGGCGACGCTGACCGAGGGGAAGGCCGCAGGCGCGGCGGCGAGCGCGTGGCCGGCGATGAGGCTGACTGGCCCCTGCCAGCGCGCGATCTGCCCCTCGGTGCCGACGAGGACAGGGCTTTGCGGGGTGCCGGAGACGATCGCGGCATAGTTGCCCTGGCGCGCCTCCATGAAGGCCTTGGCGTCGAAGGCAGGGTCATCGGCCGCCTCGGGCACAGGCTGGAGCCGGGGGAGCGCGAAAGGCAACTGCGGGGCAAGCCGCTCGCCCGCGGCAAGCATGGCGGCGGTGTCGGCCGGGCTCATGGCGACCCCGACCTCGTAGCTGACCGCATCGCGCTGCACCTCGCCGCCGATGCTGCCGGCGAGCCCGCCGACGATGACGGGGAAGAGCGGGCCGAGCAGGAAAAACAGGAAGGCGCGGGAAAACAGCACCGCGACAAAGTCCCGCCGGGCGATGACCCATGCGGCCTCGATCGCGGAGAGGCGGGGGCGGAGGGGCAAGTCGGTCATGCGCCCGCTCCCTCGTTGTCGGCGGCAAGCTGGCGCGCAGCGGCCTCGCCTGCGATGGCGACGAAGGCATCGTGCAGCCCCGCGCGCTCGATCGAGAGCGAGAGGATCCCCGCCTCGCCCTCGATCAGGCCCTTGAGCAGCGGTTCGATGCCGCTTTCGGGGAGCGGGAACTGGAAGAAGTCGCCGTTGCGGCGGGTCTCGGCGGGCAGGGCGGACAGCCACGCCCCCTCGCGCGCCCGGGTCTCGAGCCGGACCTGCGCCGGAATACGGTCACGCGCAGCCTCGACCGAGCCGGCATAGGGCACCTTGCCCCC
>JACESM010000027.1 GCA_013911835.1 Porphyrobacter sp.
GCGATCACAGCGTCGGTCACGCCGCGCCCCATGGCAGGGCAGGCGCGCGCTGCCAAGCAGGCGAAACTTGTGCGCCCGTGACTTTAAGTTGCGTCAGCGCGGCCGGCGCAGGCGCGGGTTGGGCTGGAGCTGGTCGATGATGGCGACGAAATCGTCGAGCCGGATGATCCGTTCGAACTGGAAACCGGCGCGGTTGTCGCGGGTCCAGATCACATAGGCCTCGATCCGCCCGACGATCGGCAAGCGGATGATGATGCGGTCGCCGCGGTGGAGCTGCCCGCCATTATCGACCATGAAGCCGTGGGCGGAGAGATTGCAGACATGCAGGTGCAGGTCGCCGTGCACGAAATGCTCGACGATGGCCGGAAAGTCGACCGGATGACGCGCCGCACGGCGCAAGTCGGTTACGCTGAGATTAGCTCCACCTGCCACGTAGCGCGATCCTTCCCTCCGTCTGGGTCACAGACAAAGGGAAATGCCGCAGAAAGCCTGACAATTGGTAAAGGAATATCCGAGCCCTAGCGGCTGGCGCCTATCGGGTTACGAGCGCGTGCCGCTTCTTGCCGAGGCTGAGGCGCAGGGTCTGGCCGGCGTCCGGCAGGACAAGCTGGGCAGGATCGCTGACAGTCTCGCCTTCCAGCCTGACCGCACCTTCGCCGAGCTTCCTCTTGGCCTCGCCGCCGGATGCCGTCAGGCCGAGAGCGGTGAGGAGCGCGGCAAGGCGCATGCCTTCGGGGCCGGTGGCGATGCTCGGCAGGTCCTCGCCTGCACCGCTGCCCGCGAAGGTCTCGAGCGCAGTGGCTTCGGCGCGGGCGGCGGCGTCTTCCCCGCGGACGAGCTTGGTGACCTCGTTGGCAAGCACAACCTTGGCGGCATTGATCTCGGCGCCTTCAAGCACTTCAAGGCGGCTTATCTCATCGAGCGGCAAATCGGTGAACAGGCGCAGGAACCTGCCCACGTCACGGTCGTCAACATTGCGCCAATATTGCCAGAAATCGTAGGCGGGAAGCATATCCTCGTTGAGCCAGATCGCGCCCGAGACCGACTTGCCCATCTTCTGTCCGTCAGCCCGGGTGATGAGCGGCGCAGTCACGCCGTAGACCTCGGTCCCGTCGATCCGGCGGGCGAGTTCGATCCCGTTGACGATGTTGCCCCATTGGTCGCTGCCGCCGAGCTGCAACTTGCAGCCATATTCCCTTGAGAGCACGACAAAATCATACGCCTGCATGATCATGTAGTTGAATTCGAGGAAGGTCAGCGGTTGTTCGCGGTCGAGCCGCAGGCGGACCGAATCGAAGGTCAGCATGCGGTTGACGGTCAGGTGCGTGCCGACCTCGCGCAGCAGCTCAATGTAGCCAAGCTTGCTGAGCCAGTCGTCGTTGTTGATGAGCAGTGCGCCGGTGGGGCTTTCATCGAAGCGCAGGATCTTGCGGAAGCTGTCCTTGATCGAGGCAATGTTGCTCGCCAGCACTGCATCGGTGAGCATCTGGCGGGTCTCGTCCTTGCCCGAGGGATCGCCGACCTTGGCCGTCCCGCCGCCCATGATGACGATCGGCCGGTGCCCGGCCTGCTGCACACGGCGCAGCAGCATGATCGAGGCGAGATTGCCGATATGCAGCGAGGCCGCGGTCGGATCGAAACCGACATAGGCGGTGATCACTTCGGTCCGGGCAAGCTTGTCCAATGCAACCGGGTCGGTCACCTGATGGATATGGCCGCGCTCGTCGAGCAGGCGCAGGAGGTCGGATTCGTAAGTGCTCATGGGGTGCGCCCCTAACAGGCGGGGTGCGCGGCGTGAAGTGGCTTGCCGGGGGCGAGGGTTAGGGGCAGACAGGCACGATGCAACCGCTGATGCTCCATGTCGCCTGCGACCTCGGCCCGGTCCGCGCGGTCACCGCTATGGTCAACGCCACTGAGCGGGGCTGCGATGCGGAGTTCCAGCTCGACGGGGCGATGGCGGGCATCGTCCTGCCTTCCGTTGCTCCGGCCGAACGGCGCGACAACCTGTGGCAGACCACCTGCTTCGAGATCTTCTGGCAACCACTCGGCGAGAAGGCCTATCGCGAGTTCAACCTGTCGCCCTCGGGCCAGTGGGCGGCCTATGATTTCGATTCCTTCCGCGAGGGGATGCGCAATGCGCCCGTGGACGCAATCGCCATCGCCTGCTCGCATGATGATGCAGGGCTGGTTCTGCGCGCCAGTATCGCCGCTGATCTTCCCGTGCCTGCCCAGGTGGCGCTCAATGCCGTGGTCGAACATGCCGACGGCACCAAGCAGTACTGGGCGCTGGCCTTTCCGCCAGGCAAGCCCGAGTTCCACTCGGGAGCCAATCGCGCGCTGATCGTCGAGCGCTAGCGGGCGGCCGCTCCGGCCACGAAGGGGCGGTTCAGCTCCACGATCTTGGCATTGAGCACGAAGGCGAAGCTCACCCAGATGAAGTAAGGGACATTGAGCCAGCCCGCGAAGGGGTTGCCCACCAGGCGGGGCAGCACGACCATCAGGCCCACGACAGAAAGCCACAGGAAGATGTTCTCGGCCAGCGCCCAATCGGGGCGCTTGAGCTTGAAGAACAGCGGCGACCACAGAAAATGCAGCACGAAATTGGCGATGAACAGCGCCCACACCCCCATGCGCGCCTCGGGCGAGGGGGCTTGGGTCAGGCCGATGTAGAAGCTCCACCCGCCAAGTCCGAGAATGATTGTCCATGCCGGGCCGAACAGCCAGTCGGGCGGCTGCCACGGGGGTTTGCGCAAATCGCGGTACCACTGGCCGATCTCGGTCAGCGCGCCGCCCGCGCCGCCGAGGATGATCGCCCAGCCAGCGGCGATGGCGACAGGGGTCCAGTCAGTGTCCATGAGGGCCTAACTGGCACAGAGCGCGCAATGTTCCCAGCACTTCCGCCAAGGCATTGCGTTTGGCCCGCGCCTGTTCCATCGCTTTGAGCATGAAGAACGGCATCGACCGGCTGCTCGCCGACCCCGAACTCCTCAGCCAACTGACGGGCCGCCGCGTGGCTCTGGTGGCGCACCCGGCGAGTGTGACGTCAGACCTCACGCATAGCCTCGACGCGCTGATTGCCGCTGGCGTCAACGTCAGCAGCGCCTTCGGCCCGCAGCATGGGCTGAAAGGCGACAAGCAGGACAACATGGTCGAGACCGCGGACGAGATGGATCCGCGCTACGGCATCCCGATCTTCTCGCTCTATGGCGAGGTGCGCCGGCCGACGGGGCAGATGATGTCGAGCGCGGACGTGTTCCTGTTCGACCTGCAGGATCTGGGCTGCCGCATCTACACCTTTGTGACCACCCTGCTGTATCTGCTCGAGGAAGCGGCCAAGGCGGGCAGGGAGGTGTGGGTGCTCGACCGGCCCAATCCCGCCGGACGCCCGGTCGAGGGAACGCTGCTGGTGCCCGGGCAGGAGAGCTTCGTCGGCGCCGCCCCGATGCCGATGCGCCACGGCCTCACCATGGGGGAGATGGGCCACTGGTTTATCGAACATTTCGGTCTCGACGTCGCCTACAGGGTGGTGGCGATGGAGGGCTGGCGTCCCGATGCGGATGACGGCTTCGGGTGGCCGCCGTCACGCCTGTGGATCAATCCTTCACCCAATGCCGCCAACCTCAACATGGCGCGTTGCTATGCCGGGACGGTGATGTTGGAGGGCACGACGCTGTCCGAAGGGCGCGGCACCACGCGCCCGCTCGAGGTGCTGTTCGGCGCTCCGGATCTGGACGCAGGCGGGGTGCTCAAGGTGATGAACAAGCTCGCGCCGGATTGGCTGGCGGGCTGTGCGATCCGCGAATGCTGGTTCGAACCGACCTTCCACAAGCACGCAGGAACGCTCTGCAACGCATTGATGATCCATGCGGAAGGCCATTTCTACAATCACGACAGCTTCAAGCCCTGGCGCTTGCAGGCGCTCGCCTTCAAGGCGATCCGGCTGCTCTATCCCGACTATCCGCTGTGGCGCGATTTCCCTTACGAATATGAACTCACCCGCCTCGCGATCGACGTGATCAACGGCGGGCCCTCGCTCAGGGAATGGGTCGATGACCCCGCCGCCCGCCCGGCCGATCTTGACGCCATGGCGTCACACGACGAGGCCGCCTGGATTGCCGAGGTGCGACCGCACCTGCTTTATGGAATGACGTCATGACGTCGCCACGCGGACACAAACAGCGGGCGACGACGTGACAACGGACAGCGGATGAACCGCTGCCGATGGGAGAGAGACAGATAATGGCAACCGCGGCAGCGAGCGGCACCGGCGTGCAACCCGTCAGGCTGACCCTGTGGATCCTGCTGACGGTCTACATCTTCAATTTCATCGACCGCCAGATCGTCAACATTCTGGCCGAGCCGATCGCGAAGGACCTCGATCTCTCCGACACCCAGATCGGGCTGATGACCGGGCTGGCCTTTGCGCTGTTCTACACCGTACTCGGCATCCCTATAGCTCGCTTTGCCGACCGGCAGACGACGAGCCGCCCGCGGCTGATCGCGACCGCGCTCGCCCTGTGGTCAGCGATGACGGCGCTGTGCGGGTTGGCGCAGAATTTCTGGCAATTGCTCCTCGCCCGCATCGGTGTAGGGGTGGGCGAGGCGGGGTGCACGCCGCCCGCGCATTCGCTCATCAGCGATATGGTGCCGCCCGAGAAGCGCGCCTCGGCGCTGGCGTTCTATTCGCTCGGAATCCCGGTCGGCTCGCTGCTGGGAATGGTGATCGGCGGCCTCCTCGCCGACTATCTCGGGTGGCGCGAAGCCTTCGTGGTGGTCGGACTTCCCGGCGTCGTGCTGGCACTGGTGGTGTGGTTCGTGCTGCGCGATCCGCGCGGCTCTGACGCTGCGGCGGTGCTGCGGGCGAAGAGCCAGCCTGCCGCTCTGCCAGTCGGCAAGGCGGTCGCTGAAGTCATGCGCTCGCGCGCCTTTGTGCTGCTGGTGTGCGCGGGCTCGGCGGCGTCATTCCTGTCTTACGGCAAGACCACCTGGACCACGATCTTCTTCCAGCGCACCCATGACCTGACACCGGGCCAGACGGGCCTGTGGTTCGGAATCATCGGCGGAGTGGGAGGCATTCTGGGCACATGGCTCGGCGGCTACCTTGCGGACCGTTTCGGCGCGACCAACCGCCGCCACGTACTGAGCGCGCCCGCGATCGGCATGGCGCTCGCAGTGCCGATCGCTATCGCCGCCTATCAGGCCCCGACCTGGCCGCTGGCGCTGGCACTGATCTTCGTGCCGCAGGTGTGCAATTCGCTCTATTACGGCCCGTGCTATTCCGCTGCGCAGGGGCTGGTGCCGATCAAGGCGAGGGCAATTGCGGCAGCGTGCCTGCTGTTCTTCCAGAACCTTATCGGCCTCGGCCTCGGGCCGCTGTTCTTCGGGGTGCTGTCAGACTGGTTGCAACCCAGCTTCGGCGCGGACTCCGTGCGCTATGTCCTCTACGGCGCGGCGGTGCTGGGGCTGGTGCCCGCGTTCTTCTTCTGGCGGTGCAGCCTGCACCTGAATGCGGAGCTGGACCGGAAGGGCTAGATCGCAGTTGGCCGCTGAAAATGCCCACCGATCAAAACACACGGAGCAATAAGGCCGATAAACGCGAGGTGATACCAGATCGGGAAGTGTGACCAAGTCGGCTCGGTGAGGTGGTTCGCGCCGCCAAGCAGCAAGAGCAATCCAGCAGCAATCACGGCCGCCATTCGTTCCCCGCGCGCAATGCGGGCCGCGAGATAGCCGGAGCCGAGAAGTGCCACCACCGCGGCGGCGAGGCGGGCGAAGAGCATGTCAGTCGTGAAGCCATGCGACTGGAACACATCGGCGTAGGCGGGCCACACCGCCAGCGCGAGCCGGTTCATCGCGAAGGCAAAACCTGCGAAGAACACTACGCCGGCAAGCGCCGCAGCGAACCGCCGGACCATCAAGCCCCGTGCTTCCGGCTCAACTCCCGCATCGCGTCATCCAGCCCGTCGAGCGTCAGCGGATACATACGGTCGCCGACCAACTGCTTGATCATCTTGGTCGACTGCGAGTAGCCCCACTGCTTTTCCGGCACCGGGTTGAGCCACACGGTCGCAGGGTAGGTGTTCGCCACGCGCTGCAGCCACACCGCGCCCGCTTCCTCGTTCATGTGCTCGACCGAGCCGCCGGGATGGGTGACCTCGTAGGGGCTCATCGCCGCATCGCCCACGAACACGATCTTGTAATCGTGGCCATATTTGTGGAGCACATCCCAGGTCTTGGTGCGTTCCTGCCAGCGGCGCTTGTTGTCCTTCCACACGCCTTCGTAGAGGCAGTTGTGGAAGTAGAAGAACTCCATGTTCTTGAATTCGCTGGTGGCGGCGCTGAACAGCTCCTCGACCAGCTTGATGAAGGGGTCCATCGATCCGCCGACGTCGAGGAACAACAGCAGTTTGACGGCATTGCGGCGTTCGGCGCGCATGTGGATGTCGAGCCAGCCCTGCTTGGCCGTGCCCTTGATCGTGGCGTCGATATCGAGCTGGTCCTGCGCGCCTTCGCGGGCGAAGCGGCGCAGGCGGCGCAACGCCATCTTGATATTGCGGGTGCCGAGTTCGCGGGTTGAATCGAGGTTCTTGAACTCGCGCTTTTCCCAGACCTTGATCGCCTTGCCGTGCTTGGCCTCGCCGCCAATCCGCACGCCTTCGGGGTTGTAGCCCGAATTGCCGAACGGGCTGGTGCCCCCGGTGCCGACCCACTTGTTGCCGCCCTGGTGCCGCTTTTCCTGTTCCTCGAGCCGCTTCTTGAGCGTCTCCATGATTGCGTCCCAATCGCCGAGGGACTTGATCTTCTCCATCTCCTCAGGGGTCAGGAACTTCTCGGCCACCGCCTTCAACCAGTCCTCGGGGATGTCGACCGGGTTCTGGCCGTAATCGGTCATGATCCCCTTGAAGACCTTCTGGAACACCTGATCGAACCGGTCGAGCAGGCCTTCATCCTTCACGAAGGTGGCGCGGGAGAGGTAGTAGAAGGCCTCGGGCGTCTGCTCGATCACGTCCTTGTCGAGCGCCTCCAGCAGCGTGAGGTGCTCCTTGAAAGAGGCGCCGATCCCGGCGGCTCTCAGCTCGTCGACGAAATTGAAGAACATGGGGGTGTGATTAACCCGCGCATGGCCGCGTGACCAGTCCCCATTCTTGCGAGGGTTCAGGCCCAAGTCTTAACCCATTGCTTACCATCCGGTGCCTAGTGTCCCGCAAAGCACGAACAGGGCCGCGAACCACATATGAACAGTCTCGCTATCGATACCGCCAACGCCCATGCGCTGGGCATGATTCCCGAAAGCTGCGGGGCGGTGACCGTCGGGTGCACCGACGTCGCCGGCGTCGTTGAGGCGGTGATCGCGTCGTCCAAGACGCTACGTTCCGAGCACGAGGCGCTGGCCGAGACCGTGCGTGCGCTGGAAGCCGACCAGACCAAGGTGGCCGAGGCCTCCGACGAGGCACGCCTGCTGTCCGAACGCGCGATCGAGCGCCTCAGTGAAGGCACGGCGCTGATCCAGTCCTCGCTGGGCCAGATCGCCTCGCTGATCGAGCTGGTCGATACCCTCGGCCAGCACGTCACCAGCTTTTCGGCCGCGATGGAGCAGGTGCGCCGCTCCGCACAGGACATCGGCGAGATTGCCGAGACGACCAATATCCTCGCATTGAACGCCACGATCGAGGCGATGCGCGCAGGGGACGCGGGCCGCACCTTCGCCGTGGTGGCAAGCGAGGTAAAGAGCCTCGCCAACGACACGCGCAAGGCGACGGAGGAGATCGCCCACACCATCGACGCGCTGGGCGGCGAGGCCGAGGTGGTGATCGGGCGGATCGAGGCAGGCTCCAGGGCCAGCGGCGAGGCTCGCGCCAGCGTCGCGCAGATCGAGAGCACCATCGCCAACGTCGGCGCGCTGGTGGAAGAGGTCGACAAGCAGAACGACGTCATCGCCCGCTCTACCGGAACCATCAGCGGTCATGTCGACAAGGTGCAGCGGGTGCTGACCAGCTATGACGTCGCCTCGCGCAGCAACGAGGACAAACTCCACGGCGCGCACCGCAAGATGGAGGAGCTGGAAATCACCGCCAGCGAGATGTTCGACCGGATCGTCAAGGCCGGCCTGTCCCCGCAGGACAGCATCATGGTGGAGCGCGCGATCGCGAAGGCGCGCCGGATGGAACAGGTCACGCAGGAAGCACTGGAGCGGGGCGAACTGACGACCGTGCAGCTGTTCGATCAGGATTACCGGCCGGTCGAGGGCACCAACCCGCAGCTCTACCGCACTGGCCTGAGCGACTGGGCCGACCGCAACTGGCGCCCGATGTTCGATAAGCTGATCGCGGGCGAGGCGTCTGCGCGCATGTGCTCCGCGGCCGACATGAAGGGCTTCCTGCCCACCCACCTGACCGAACGCTCGCGCAAGCCGACCGGCGAGCTGGCGCACGACACCCAATACTGCCGCAACGGCCGCATTCTGCTCGAGGGCGTCGATCTCGTCGCCAAGGCCAGCAACGCGCCCTACACGATGGCGGTTTATCGTCAGGAAGGCGACGGAAGCGCCTATGTGGTGGTGCGCAATGTCTATGTCCCGCTCTATTTCGGCGGGCGGCGATGGGGCGATTTCGAGCTGGCCTACAGCTTCGACTGAAGCCGGGCTGACAGGGACTAACCCTTGCCGCGAAAGCACGGAGCGGTTAGCCGTTAACTCTTGTGGTTAACGGAGGCGCCCTTGCTGCGCTCGAAGCTCCTCGGTTTCCTGCTCCTGGCAGGAGCGCTGCTGGGATCGGCCAGCGCCCCTGCCTTGCGGGGGGAGGGGGTGGATTCGCCGCAGGACGCCCAGCAGATCGACGCGCCCGTTATCGCTCCGTCACCGACCGCCACGCATACCCCCGAACCGGAGCCGCCGCCGACCATCACCCTCAGCGATGTCATGCGCAGTGGGGTGGTGATCACCGTCAGCCTGTCCTCGCAGCAGATGCACGTCTTTCGCGATGGCGTGCTGTGGCGCTCGAGCCCGGTTTCGACCGGCAAGCGCGGGAAGCGAACGCCTACGGGGGTCTTCGCGATCCTCCAGAAGAAGCGCTTCCACCGCTCCAACCTCTACAGCAACGCGCCCATGCCCTACATGCAGCGCCTGACATGGAGCGGGATTGCGATCCATGCCGGGCGGCTGCCTGGATACCCTGCCTCGCACGGCTGCATCCGCATCCCCGCCGCATTTGCGAGCGAGCTGTTCAAGATCACCAAGATGGCATCGACGGCGGTGATCGTGGTCGACGAGCCGCTGAAGGACGGCGAGGCGGCGCGGGCGCTGGCGCAGCGCAGCGACGCGGTGGTGCCGATCACGCCTGCACTGCTTCAGAGCAAGCGGCCTGCGCTGGCCTCCGCTGAGCCGGCCGCGCCCGCAGCTCGCCTGCCCGCCGCACGGGCGATCCCTGCTCCGCCCGCCACCGGTCAGCAGACCATCCAGCTCGCCGCCGCGCTCTCGGCGCGCGAGGCAGCGGCGCAGTGGGAGGCGCTTGCCGGGCAGCGGCCGGAATTGCGGGCCATGCAGATGGCCGTCATCCCGGCGGTGGTGAACGGCAAGCAATATTACCGCCTGCGCGCTTCAGCCCCCGATGCCCACGCGACCTGCAAGGCGCTGAAGCGCGCCGGCATCGCCTGTTTTCCGGTAAGCTGAGCTAGGCCGGATCCCGCCCGACCAGCGGCGCCGAACCGGGCCCCGCATCAAGCACCGGCATGCCCGGAGGAAAAGGCGCCCAGCTTGGCGCGCTCCTGCCCCAGATGATCATGGTGGGCGGGCAGATCTCCGGATCGTCGAGCGTGCCCGCGCGCACCCGCATGGGTAGCTTGGGACCTTGGGTGGTGCGGCTGTACATTTGCGAGCCGCAAACCGAGCAGAACCCCCGCTCGACCGTGTTGCCACTATCGGCAACGCGGGTGATGCGGGTCATTTCGCCCGTGTAGGTTACGGCATCCTCGTCGAACAGCACGTTTACCGTCGCCGAACCGCTGGCGATGCGCTGGCAATCGCGGCACCAGCACATCCGTGCGCCCTGCGGCTCGGCCGAGATGGTGAAGCGCACCGCGCCGCAGAAGCATCCGCCGTGGTGTGGCACGCTCTTCAGCTCGGGTTGCGGCGCGCCATGAAGGCGAGGCGTTCGAACAGCATGATGTCCTGCTCGTTCTTGAGCAACGCACCGTGGAGCGGCGGGATGGCGCTCGCCGGGTTGCTGTTTTGCAGGACGTCGAGCGGCATGTCCTCGTTGAGCAGCAGCTTGAGCCAGTCGAGCAGCTCGCTGGTCGAGGGCTTCTTCTTGAGGCCCGGCACTTCGCGCAGGTCGTAGAAGATGTCCATCGCCTTCTTGACCAGCGTCTTCTGGATGCCGGGGAAGTGAACGTCGATGATGTCCTGCATCGTCTCGCGGTCGGGGAACTTGATGTAGTGGAAGAAGCAGCGGCGCAGGAAGGCGTCGGGCAGCTCCTTTTCATTGTTCGAGGTGATGACGACGATCGGGCGTTCCTGCGCAGTGATGCGCTCCTGCGTCTCGTAGACGTCGAAGCTCATGCGATCGAGCTCCTGCAGGAGGTCGTTCGGGAACTCGATATCGGCCTTGTCGATCTCGTCGATCAGCAGGACGGGGAGCTGGGGCGAGGTGAAGGCCTCCCACAGCTTGCCCTTCTTGATGTAGTTGCGGATGTCGTGAACGCGCTCTTCGCCCAGCTGGCCATCGCGCAGGCGGGCGACTGCGTCATATTCGTAAAGCCCCTGCTGCGCCTTGGTGGTCGACTTGATGTTCCACTCGATCAGCGGCGCGCCCAGCGCCTTGGAAATTTCATGCGCCAGCACAGTCTTGCCGGTGCCGGGCTCGCCCTTGACCAGCAGCGGGCGGCGCAGGGTGACGGCGGCATTGACCGCGACCTTCAAGTCCTCGGTCGCAATATAGGACTTGGTGCCTTCGAAACGCTGCTGCTGATCGGTCATGAGTTTTCCTGCGAGACTGAATTTCGGCCCGCAGCGATAAGCGGGGCTTTGGCGCGGCGCAAGGGGGGAGGGGCTGGCGGTTTAGCGAGGCAACAGGAGGATGCGCTGGGCGATGGCTTCCAGCTTGCCCTCGTCGACCACGGCTTCGGGGTTGTTCCAGCCGAGGCTCAGCACCCAGTCGCGCCCCTGCCTGTCGGTGAGCAGCCAGGTGAGATTGAACACGCCGGGCTCCGATCCACCCTTGAAGCCGACATAGACCCAGTTGGCGAGGATCGCCGGGCTGGCCGAGGGGTTGATCGCCATGATCCTGAACACTTCGGGATCGGCCTCGCCGCGCATAAAGGCGAACAGACGGGCGAAATCCTCCGGCGAGGCGAACCATTCAACGTCGAGCGCTTTGGGACCATTGGCAAAAGCGGCATTGACCTCGTCCAGCGTCACGGGCCGCTCGGGGGCGTCGAGGAGCGCCCGGTAGAAAATCAGCGCATCCTCGTCACCGCGCCGGCCGCGCCGCCGCAGTTCGGTCAGGCCTTTGTCGGCCTTGGTCACGAACAGCTCGCGCGTGGTCAAGAGGGGCTGGTTCAAGTAAGGATTGCGATGACTTTCGCCCATCAACGCAAGAATACGCTCCTTGCCGAGCTCCTTGATCAGCTGATCGGTGGCGGTGTTGTCGCTGATGGAGATCATCAGGCTCGCCAGGGTGTGGAGCGTGACTGGCGCGCCTTGGGGCCAGTTCTGCAATTGCCCGCTTGGGTAGCTCCTTTCCGTCAGCGCCACGACGTCACTCCACCTGCGCCGCCCGTCCTTCACATCCTCAGCCAGCGCGGCGAGGACATAGAGCTTGAACGCCGATCCCACCGCCAGCGGCACATCCGCTCGGAGGCGGATCACCGCCGCGCCGCCGTCCAGCGGCCCGAACCACGCGTTGACCTGCCCCGGCAGCGCAGCGAGATCGGCGACGATCTTTTCCGGCGTGTCACCAGCAATGGCTAACGCGTCAACCGAGGTGAAGCGCAGTTCGTTGATGCGGTCGTTCTCGGCCGGGTCGAGCGCGATGGCACCCTTGGCGATGCCGCGTTCGAAGCGGATTTCGAGCGCGGCGCGGGTGCCGTCGCGCGGGGCGAGCAGGCTGACCTCCACCGCCCGCCCGAATTGCGTGGTCAGATTGGTCGAAAGGGTCCTGATCTGCGCATCGGCAATTGCCGCGCGAAAACCGGCGGTGAAGATCGCCTCGGGCTGCACCTCGCCATTGAGAAGCTCCACCACCTGAAGGCTGCGCGCCTCGAGCGCGGTCGGCTCGGCAGGCTGGGTCGACGGTGCCGCAGGCTGCGCCACCGCCGGGGCGCCAGCGATCACGGCGAAGGCCAGAGCAATGGCATGAAAGACGGGGAATCGCATTATCGCTCTCCTGATCACGGGGCACAAGGAACGGTCTGACAGGTCGCATGATGCGCGCAAATGTTCCATAGGCTTGCCCCTTGAGGAGAACCATCATGCCGACCGAAACGCTCGCCTTCCCGACGCCTGCGGGCCACAGCCTCGAAGGCGCGCTCGAACTGCCCACCGGCCTGGTGCGCGGGGCCGCGCTGTTTGCGCATTGCTTCACCTGCACCAAGCAGAGCCGCGCCGCAGTGGCGGTCAGCCGCGCGCTGGCGCGCCAGGGGATCGCCTGCCTCAGGTTCGATTTCACCGGGCTTGGGGGGAGCGAGGGCGATTTCGGACGTGCTGGCTTTGCGACCGACATGGTCGATCTGGTCGCGGCTGCCGATGCACTCGCTGCGCGCTTCGATGGTCCACTGCTGCTGGTCGGGCACAGCCTCGGCGGCGCGGCGGTGCTGGCGGCAGCCGCTTTGCTCGGCGAGGAGAAGGTCGCCGCTATCGCCACCATCGGCGCGCCGTCCGACGTGCCGCACGTGCTCCACGTGATTGAGGGCGATCACGACGCGATCCGGCGCGACGGGGCAGGGTCAGTCAGGATCGGCGGGCAGAGCTTCACCCTCAGCCGCTCGTTTCTGGAGGCGGCAGGCGATGTCGATCTGCTGGAAGTGGTGGGGACGCTGCGGCGGCCCTATCTCTGCCTCCACTCGCCGACTGACACCATCGTCGGGATCGAGCATGCGGGCGCGCTGTTCCAAGCCGCCTTCCACCCCAAGAGCTTTGTCAGCCTCGCGGGCGCCGATCACCTGCTGACCAAGGCCGAGGACGCCAATTTCGCGGCGACCATGATCGCGGGCTGGGCGGGGCGCTACCTCCCCATGCGTTCCGACTGGCCGATGCCCGAGGAAGGCGTGGTGGTGCAGACCGGTCACGGCAAGTTCGGCACCGAGGTCCACACCACCGCGCACCGCTTCATCGCCGACGAGCCGCGCTCCTATGGCGGGGACGAGAGCGGGCCGACGCCCTACGACCTGCTGCTCGCCGCGCTCGGCACTTGCACGGCGATGACGATGAAGATGTATGCCGACCAAAAGGGCTGGGCGTTCGAAGGCGCACGCATCCACCTCACCCACGAGCGCAACCATGCCGAGGACTGCGCGCACATGCTGGAAGAAGGCGCCAAGGTGCAGGCGCTCAACCGGGTGATCACGCTGCTGGGCGACGCGCTGACCGCCGAACAGCGCGAGAAGATCATCGCCATCGCCGACAAGTGCCCGGTGCACCGCACACTCGAGGGGCATCTCCACATCCATACCAAGACCGCCGACTAGCGACTTTCCCCGAGGCTGTGCGCAGGCGCGGTGGACTTGAGCCGCGCCGCGCGGCAGGACGAAGGCCATGGGATGGGACGCGATCCGCAAGGCAGAATGGCTCGAGCCCGGGCGGGTGCGCGGCTATCTGCTGCTGCTCGCGCTGGTGAATGCGGGGGCGGTGGTCTACCTGCTCGCGACCCAGAAGGGCGGGGTCGATGTCAACGGCTTCCTGATCGGCACTGATTTCATCAGCTTCTGGACCTCGGGGCGGATGCTGCTGGTGGGCGCGAATGTCTATGACACCGCCGCGCATGTCGCCGTGCAGCGCGAATTCTACGCAATGCCGGGCGAGTACACCGCCTTCTTCTATCCGCCCAATTTCCTGCCCTTCGTCTGGCCGCTGGGGCTGCTGCCCTATTTCCCCGCGCTGGCGGCGTGGCTGGCGGTGACCGGTGCGGCGTTTCTGGCGGCGGTGCGGGCATGGTTCCGTGAGCTCGGGCTGAAGGGGCCTGCGGTCGTGCTGGTCGCTGGTTTCCCGCCGGTGTTCGTGACGCTCACACATGGGCAGACGTCCTTCCTGATGGCTGCGCTGCTCGGCGGCGGGCTGCTGCTGGTCGGGCGCCGCCCGTGGCTGGCGGGGATTCTGATCGGGCTCGCGACGATCAAGCCGCAGTTTGGCCTCCTGGTGCCACTGGCGTTGCTGGCGAGCGGGCAGTGGCGCACCATCGCTGGCGCAGGCGCAGCAGCTCTGGCGCTTGCCGCACTGGCAGCAGCGGCGTTCGGGCCGCAGGTGTGGGCGGACTGGCTCGCGATTACCCGCACCGCGAGCACGGCGACGGCGGATGGCAATATCGGCTTTGCCAAGATGGTGAGCGTGTTCGCCGGGCTCAGCCTTGTCGGCGTGCCCGCTGCGGCGGCGATGGCGGTGCAGGTTGCAACGTCTCTGGCTCTGGCGGCGGCGGTGGTTGTGGCGGGCTGGCGGCGCGCCTTCACGCCGGGCCTTGCCGCGCTGGTTCTGGCGGGAGCCCCGCTCGCGACGCCCTTCGTGCTCGACTACGATATGGTGCTGACCGCTTTCCCGCTCGCCTTCCTGTTCGCCCGGGCGCGGGAAGGGGGCTTTGCCGATGGGGAGCGCATCACCATTGCCGCAGTCTTTGCGGGTGCGGCCTTCGCCCGGCCGCTGGCGATAAACGCGGGCGTGCCGATCATGCCGCTACTGCTGGCGGCGCTGTTCGTGGCTGTCTTCCGGCGGGTGCGGAGCGAGGGCGCCTAGCCCCGCGCCGCCGCGCCGAGGCAGACAAAGCCGAGTTGCAGCGCCAGCATCACCGCAGTCGCGATTTGCCATCCGGTGCCCGCCGCCTTCATCCCCCGGTCCCAGGTCCACGCGCCCAGCACCCCTGTTGCCGCGCTCGCGAGGACGATCGTGACCCACGCGGGTTTGGCGAGGAGGACGACGAACAGGAAGGTCAGCATCACCGTCTGGAGCAGGAAGGCCGCGGTGAACCATGCGATCGGCACCGGGCGGTAGGCCGCATCGGGCATGTGCCAGTCGGGCAGCGCGGTATCGGGCCGAGCAATGCGGCGGTCTCCGGCCATGATGTCACCTTCGACCGCATCGGCCCGGTCGGCTGCATCATCCGCGTTCACGGCGCGCGGCTGAGGACTGCCGGATCGGCGGCAAACTTGCCGGCGGCGTCGGCAAAGGAATCGGCCAGCAGGGTTCCGAAATTCGCATCGTCACGGAACTTTGGATATTCGGCCGTGCCGGAATAGGTGACCGTGTGCGCGACCTGCTTGGTGGCATTGTCGAACAGCTGGAACTCCACGTCGGACACAACCCGCCCTTTGATCCTGCCACCCATCGTCAGGCAGATTTCGACGGTACGCGGCAGCAGGATCACTCCAACCGCATAACCGCCATCTTCATTCGCAGCCGCGCCAGCGAAGAGGTTCTTCGATCCGTCGAGGACCTTGAACCCGGTGACCTCCATCGCCTTGACGAAACGCCGTTGGTAGGGGCCATGGACGACACCGCTTTCGCCGAAGCCGTTCCATGTGAACTTGTCGCTGGAAACGCACAACGTCCCGGTTTTGACGGAACCGGTGGTGTTGGCAGCCTCGGTATCGAGCACAACCTTGTTGAGCCGCATGATAACCGGCGATTCTCCGGCAACCGGCACTTCCTGCGCATGGGCGAGGTGACCGGGCCCCAGCATCAGGCCCGCGATCATCAGCATAAAAGCGCGCATCATTCCCCTCCTAGGCATCGATCAAGTCGCGGTCCACGTCGCTGGCGCGGTTCTGGATGAAATTGAAGCGGTGCTCGGGGTTGCGGCCCATCAGCTCGTCGACCAGCCGCGCGACACCGGCGCGGTCCTCGAATTCCTGCGGCAGGGTGATGCGGATCAGCCCGCGCGTCTCGGGCGCCATGGTGGTCTCGCGCAGCTGCTGCGGGTTCATTTCGCCAAGGCCCTTGAAGCGGCTGACTTCGACCTTCTTGCCCTTGAACACGGTCGCTTCCAGCTCGGCGCGGGCTGCCTCGTCACGGGCATATCGGCTCTCCTTGCCGGCGGTCAGGCGGTAGAGCGGGGGCTGGGCGAGGAACAGGTGGCCGCGTTTGACGATGTCGGGCATCTCCTGAAAGAAGAAGGTCATCAGCAACGTCGCGATATGCGCCCCGTCGACGTCGGCGTCGGTCATGATGATGATGCGGTCGTAGCGCAGATTGTCGGCGTTGCAGTCCTTGCGGGTGCCGCAGCCGAGAGCCAGGGCCAGATCGGCGATTTCGGAATTGGCGCGGATCTTGTCCGCGGTGGCCGAGGCGACATTGAGGATCTTGCCGCGGATCGGCAGGATGGCCTGCGATTTGCGGTCGCGCGCCTGCTTGGCGCTGCCACCCGCAGAATCGCCTTCGACAATGAACAGCTCGGTCTCGCGCCCGCCTTCGCCTGAACAATCGGTGAGCTTGCCGGGCAGGCGCAGCTTCTTGGCATTGGTGGCGGTCTTGCGCTTGATCTCTCGCTCGGCCTTCCGCTTGAGGCGCTCGTCCATGCGCTCCATCACCTCGCCCAGCAGCGCCTTGCCGCGTTCCATATTGTCGGTGAGGAAGTGGTCGAAGTGATCGCGCATCGCGTTCTCGACAAGCCGCGCGGCCTCGGGCGAGGTGAGGCGGTCCTTGGTCTGCGACTGGAACTGCGGATCGCGGATGAAGACAGAAAGCATCACCTCGCAGCCGGTCATCACGTCGTCGGCGGTGATGTCCTTGGCCTTCTTGGCACCGACCAGCTCGCCGAAAGCGCGAAGCCCGCGGGTGAGGGCGGTGCGCAGGCCTTGCTCATGCGTCCCGCCATCGGGGGTGGGCACGGTGTTGCAATACCAGCTGGTCGAGCCGTCGGAATAGAGCGGCCAGGCCAGCGCCCATTCGACCCGGCCTTGCCCGACGCCGTCGATGCTCGGAAAATCCTGCGTCCCCGCGAAGGGCTGCGCGGTGACGCATTCGCGGGTGCCGACCTGTTCCGCGAGATGATCGGCAAGCCCGCCGGGGAACTTGAACACGGCTTCTGCCGGCACCTCTTCGCTGGCGAGCGAAGGGGCGCATTTCCAGCGGATTTCGACGCCCGCGAAGAGGTAGGCCTTGGAGCGCGCCAGCTTGAACAGGCGCTTGGGGTTGAAGCTGCGCTCGCCGAAAATCTCGGGATCGGGGACAAAGCTGACGGTGGTACCGCGCCGGTTGGGGGTAGGCCCGAGGTTCTGGATCGCCCCTTGCGTGACCCCGCGCGCGAATTCCTGCGCATAGAGCTGCTTGTCGCGCGCGACCTCGACGCGGGTGTGGGCCGACAGCGCGTTGACCACGCTGATGCCGACGCCATGCAGACCGCCGCTGGTGGCATAGGCCTTGCCCGAAAACTTGCCGCCCGAATGCAGGGTGGAGAGGATCACCTCCAGCGTCGACTTGCCCGGGAACTTGGGGTGTTCATCGACCGGGATGCCGCGGCCATTATCGGCGATCGAAAGGCGGTTGCCTTCATCAAGCCGCACCTCGATCCGCGTTGCATGGCCCGCGACCGCCTCGTCCATCGCGTTGTCGAGCACTTCGGCAGCGAGGTGGTGAAAGGCGCGCTCGTCGGTGCCGCCGATATACATGCCGGGGCGGCGGCGGACCGGTTCGAGCCCTTCGAGAACCTCGATGGCGCTGGCATTGTAATCGCCGCTCGAAGTGGGGGTGTTGGCGAAGAGGTCGTCGGGGGTGGGGTCGGACATCCTTCCGGTTATAGGGCCGCAGCGCTGCGCCTCAAGCCACCCCCGGGGGTTTTACGCACTCACTTGCCGAAGCCGGCAGGGGCCGGATCGACCGCGACAACATCGCCGCCCTTGACCTCGCGCACTTCGAGCGCGCGCTCGACCACCCCGGTGCGCGCAAAGCGGAAAGCCCCGTCAACCCCGAGGAAGCCGCCCTTGTCGTAAAGCTGCTCGCGCGGGAAGGGCGTGCCGACCTTCCACTCGCGCGCGACGCGCAAGGTCAGCAGCACGGCGTCATAGCCGAGCGTCGCCACACGGAACGGCTGATTGCCGAAACGCTGCGCATAGCTATCGGCAAAGCGGCGGAAGCGCTGGTCGGACACCGCCGAGAACAGCGCGCCTTCCAGTGAAGGGGTGCGGGCGAGAACCGCCTCGCCGCTCCACAACTCGGTGCCGAGGATGCGGGTGCGGGTGCGGGCGGACTTGTTGAGCTCGCCTGCCGCATCGATCCCGAGCCGCGCCGAATCTGCGATCAGCACGGTGTCATAACCGCCCGCCGCCCGCAGCCGCGCGGCGGCGCTGACGATCGAGGTGTTGCCGCGCGCATAGCCTTCCTTGCGCACCAGCGAGCCGCCGAATTCACGCAGCGCGTTCTCGAGCGAGAAGACCGCGCGGGTGCCGTAGTCACCCTCGGGCGCGAGCACCGCGAAGCGCGCCGCCCCGCGGCTGCGTGCGAACTGGACCGAGCGGCGGATCGATTGTTCGGGCAGATGGCCGATCACGAAGACATCGGCGGCCGCCACGCTCGCGTCATTGGCGAAGGCGATCACCGGAACGCCCGCGGGCCGCGCGGCGGCCTGCACCTGCGGGACAGCATCGGCGGTCAGCGGTCCGAGGATCAGCCGGTTGCCATCGGCAATCGCCTTCCTCGCCGCCGCGCTGACGCCTTCAGAGGTGTCATAGGTGGTGATGCGCAGAATGTCCGCGCCGGTATCGAGCAGCGCCATGGTGGTCGCATTGGCGATCGCCTGACCGACCGGCGCAGTGTCGCCCGACAGCGGTACCAGCAGCGCGATGCGATGGCGGCCGGTGTCGGTCGGGAGCACGGTCGCGGATGGTTCGGGTGCAGGCCCGGGGGGTGGGGCGGTCGCGACCTCGGCCTTGGGCACCACCGCGCAGGCGCCCGCCAGCAGCGCCGCACCGGCGACCGCAAGGTTGCGCCCGCGCAAGGCCCGCGCTGCGGCGGCAAGTGATCCGGCCCAATTCGGGCTTGTCCAAAGCTTCATTCTTGCCGACCCCTCAGTCGTGCGCCATGGACTCAATCCGTGAGACCCGAGGCGCTGCCATCCCTTCCCGCGTGGGAACCCGTAAGCGGGCTGTATATCCTTGCCACCCCGATTGGCAATCTTGGCGACATTACTCTGCGCGCGCTCGCCGTGTTGCAGGGCGCCAGTCTGATCGCCTGCGAGGATACGCGGGTGACGGGCAAGCTGTTGAAACATTACGGAATAAAGGCAAGGCTCCAGCGATTGGACGACCATGCCGGGCCCGAAATTCGCGCGCGGGTGATCGACGAGGCGAGGCATTCGCCGGTTGTGCTGGTGTCGGATGCGGGCACGCCGCTGATCTCCGATCCCGGCTACCGACTGGTGCGCGAGGCGCGCGCGGCGGGCGTGATGGTGACAAGCATTCCGGGGGCCTGCGCCG
>JACESM010000028.1 GCA_013911835.1 Porphyrobacter sp.
AAGCGTCTGCGCGATGGTCACTGGGGCCATCGTCATAACAAGAATGGCAAAGATGGTGGAGGCAGCCAAAGCGCTCTTGAAGCAAAAATTCATAAAAGTAGGCTTCAAGTTCAAGGTTAACAGGGTGCTCTGGAGTGCCGCAAAAATTTCATGATGCAGTACCGGACCAAGAAGTCCTCGGCCGATCCCCGGAGCTGAACGCAGACTGTAAGTGCTTTGACCGCGATTGCCGTTGGTTTCACCTGTCTTGGTGGCGCATCACTCGAATTGTAGTGATAAAGAGAAGTTACCAATCCTTCACATCATCCGCTGCCTTTGCACTTGCCCCTTTCGCATCTCTTGTCGCGGCGTTTAGGCGTGACCGCGAGCCGCTGATCACTTGGCGACCGACACTCTGAGCCTGCTTCACCTCCTCCTGAATGCTGCTGGCGTCCTCCTGAGGCACGCCTGCTTGATTGCCTCTGCCAATCTGAGCGTGCCCTCGCACGTAATCAGCGCCCGAAATCGACGGGCGAAAAACTGCCTGTCCGGCGGGTAAAGCAAGCCGATCTACGATGCCGTTGCGAAGTTGCTCGGCATAGCTCTCGATGAATTTGGCCTGCAGTGCCTGTCCTTCCGGGCTGAGTTGGAAAGCGACGTCATCGAAACGGGCGGAGCCGTAGAAATCGCGATTGCCTTCGATCTCGGCCAAGCCCCAGTCTCGATAGGCTTGCGACAGGTTGAGGTTGCCAGCTGCGTTGTCGCCCTCGAAAAACGATGCTTGGTTTTCAAGGCGATTGGCAAGCTCCTCAGCCCGGCGTGCTTCCACGGTATAGCTTTGCGCCTCTGTCAGCGAGGCATTTAACCCGCTCGCGGTGCTGGAAACAGCAGAGCTCGATGAGGTGCTGACCGAGCGGACGAAGCCGTCGCGGGTGCTCGACCAATTTCTGCTATCCGACATCTGGGACAGGCTCCCGAAGATCCGCGAACGATCCTCCGACGCTATGCCGATATCACTGTCGGTCCAGGTCCGCGTCCCACCACCCTTTCCACCAATAGTGCCAGATAACACCCCGTTTGACAGGCCAGCCTTCGCTCCTGCCTCGCCGCCAATGAACCATGCGGTAGAGATGTCATCAGCCGCTCTGCGCGAGAGCCCGAACTGCCGCTGCAGGTTGGTCGAAGCCTGATCAACCTCGCTAAATGCGGTCTGGATACTGTCAGAGTTCGACGTTCCGCTGGCACTTTCGAAGGAATTGCCCCTGCTGAACTGTTCCCTGAGCTCGCGGAAACTGGTCACCGCACTGCTGGTCGATTCCGCGGCAACGTTGGCGTAGCTCTCGCTGTAGGCACGCGCCTGCGATGCCATGGTCGAGAGCCTTGAGGTGAATTCCTGCCCCAGCGTCGGGGTGAAGGGATAGCTCGAATTCGGAAGCTGATCGAAGCTTGCCTCCCCGAAGCTCGTGGTCACCGAGCCGCTGTCGCTGACCGTGCGCGTCTGCGGTGCGCCATAGGTGAAGCTCGGAGCGATCGTGCCTTGTGCGAATTGGCGCGTGAGGACGCTCGAATTCTCGAAGCTGGTGTTGCCAAGCGAGACATTTCCCGTGCTCGCCTCTCGGGCAGCCTCCTCTGCGGCGTTCTGGCTGGGATTGAGGTAGCTCGTCGCATGGTGCGAAATCGCCATCGCGCCCTTGGCAGCGCCGCCGGCGAGGAAGGGAACCGACGCGATGAGATATCCCGCCAACAGCCCGATATCGCTGTTGACGTCGGCCATGCCGGTGAAGCTTGCAAGGCTGATGCCGTTCGCGCCCGTTGCCGCCGTCATGTCGGCCGATCCTTTGACCATCAGCACCATATGGAGGATCACGAACAGCGGACCCCATGCAGCAAGGTAGAAGAAGCCGGTGATGTAGCCCTTCAAGACCATCGGTCCCGTCTTCGGCATCAGGAACAATGGGAAGAGAACAGGGAATAGGGCGTAGAACAGCACGGTCAGCACGATGTTGAGCAGCGGCACCCACTTCATCGCATTGCTGGCAATCGAACCGTAGGTCCGCTCGGTCTGAATGTCGGCGCGGGTTTGCGCATAGACATCGACGTTACCAGCACCGCTGGTTGCCGACATCGAATGCATCGCCTGGCTCATCGCATTGATGGTGAGCGTCTGCTTGAAGATGTCGGTGGCGCTCGCCGAGACGCCGGTCAGGTATTGGTACGCGACCGGCAGGTCGGCAAACAGCTTGGCCTTGGCGAGGGCCGCCGTCTGGTTGGGGTAAAGCTGACGGCCGAACACCGTCCCCATGCTGCCGACAAGGCTCGCCCACTCGCCATTGAGCGCGCCATGGGCCTCGCGGCAGGTGACGATGTTCGCGGTCACGGCGCCCGAAGCTGCATCACGCGTCAGAAAGCGCTGCGCCCGCGCCTGACTGCCCGGGGCAATTGTGTTCCAGATGTCGCCGCTCTCGGCCAGTTCCTTCATCGAATAGCGGCCGAGCAGCACGTCGTAGAAGACGCACTGCCGGAAATGCTCATCGAGGTTGGCCGCGAATTCCGGATCGGAGATGCGCAGCGAGCGCGTCGCGTCAAAGAGCCGCGCGCCGTAGATCATCCCGTTCTTCGAGTAGTTGAGATCGCCAGGCAGGGCGAACACGACCTCCGCCGAGCCCGTAAGATAGTCGCCGACCTGGCTTGTGAAGCTCGCCATCAGTGCAAGGCCGAGCGGCACATTGCTGACCGTGGCTGGTGCAAGACCTGGGTTGATCCGGTCGGTAACCCGCACATCGAGCCGCGGCACCATCAGGCACGAATAGATCAGCGTCGCGCCGAGGAACCAGTTGATCCACGCGCGCCAGTCCTGGTTGAACGCCAGCGTGATTGCCGACAGGGCAAGGCCCATCACCATCACAACCTGCAGCAGGCTCTTGTAG
This sequence comes from Porphyrobacter sp., assembly GCA_013911835.1. Taxonomy (GTDB): domain Bacteria; phylum Pseudomonadota; class Alphaproteobacteria; order Sphingomonadales; family Sphingomonadaceae; genus Erythrobacter. The sequence goes on from JACESM010000028.1 coordinate 2,907, forward strand.
CCGCCGTTGCCGGTCCAGGCCGCCACCGCCTGGAAGACGTTGACGAGGTAATCGCCGCCGCCAACCGTGAAAATCTCGACCATGGTGCTGCGCTCCTCGCGAGGCGGCCTTGCGGCTGGTTGTGGGGATTATTGAGAAAGCGCGCGCGACTGCACACCGCGCGACCAGTCGAGCGAAGCCGACATGCCAGGTGACATCGAGGCGGCGAGCACATTCTCGATGAAGGCGGTCTTCTCGATGATCTGCATGATCGCGCCGACCTTCAGATGCGTGTTGGCCTGCCGGTCTGCCAGCGCCTGCCGCACGACATTGACCTGACCCTGCCACATCGCGATCTTGGCTTCGTCGGCGCCGATAAAGCTCGACATCGAGCGGCCAGATTCACTGACGATCCGGTCGAGCACCGCGAACAGCAGGTCGACACTCGCGATCTCGGCGAGGGTCTCGCGGTCATCGGTCGGCATGCCGCGGCCATAGGCGGCCTGCACGGTCAGGATCTTGTAGAGCGGGATTGACGCGACCTGGAGCAGTTCCTTCTGCGCCTCGGTGATCGGCGTGTCTTCGCGGATCGCGTCCACCATCCCGGCGATCAGTGCAGCGACGCGCGGGCGCAGGGCCTTGGATGCCGCAAGGCTCAATGGCTTGAAGCCGGGATCGAGGCATTTGTCGGGCTCGTCGCAGTCGTAGATGAGCACATTGCTGCCGCCACCCGCACCCGGCGTGCCGTCGAGCAGCGAGGTGACGAGGGTCGAGGAGGCATCGCCCGCGATCGGCACGAACTTGCCCGGCTGATCGTCGGTAGGCGGGATGTAGATGATCGTGCCGAGCAGCGTCATCGCATATTCAGCGAGTTCGCGGTCGAAGTTGCCGCCCGGCGAGAAGAAGGCCGACTTCTTGAGGATCGTCCAGGTGTAGTTTCTGGCGACGCCCGGATTCACGTCGTCATACTTGCCCGACCCTTGCGCCGTGGTGCTCGCTCGTTGCCCTCTGGTGCCGCAGCCATGCTTTGCCGCAGCATAGTCGGTGAAGATGCCTTCCGAGTTGCCGATCGCTTCGCAGATCGCCTTGTCGGCAAGGTCGCCCTTCGGCCAGATCCCGCCCACCAGACCCTGCGCCATTTCGCAGGAGTTGATGTTGAGGTTGTTCATGAGCTGCGCTTTCTGGGCAAACTCCTGCATGATCTTCGAGCATTCGGGGCAAACAGTGTCGATCGCGAGGCTGAAGGCGAACCCGACCGCGTTGTTGGCGACCGCCTTCATCATCGCCACGATCTCGCTGGCATTGATGAAGCTGAAAGACCCCGCGAATATGTCGATACCGCCGCAGCCGGCGCGTGCGCGCGGCAACTGCAGATTGGCGATGTTGGTCGTCTTCTGCGGAAAGCGCGTCCAGACATTGCCGAGGCTGTAATAGCCGGCTGACTGACCCTCGAAGGCAGTGGGACCCGTGACGTTGGACGCTCCGCTGACATCGTCGAGGAACGCGTCCATCGAGCTTCCGACATCGGCCGACGCGCTTGTGAGGGGCAGGGTGACGGCGAGCAGTGCCGCAAGAGCTCTGGTCTTCACCCCATTTCTGGGAGTGCCGCACTGATGGCCCAGAGGTCCCGTGCTTTTCGATTGGCGCGATGTGTCAGTAGTCACGGCCAGCTTCCTTTGATGTGAGAAGATAGATGCGGTCCTGGAGCTCATCGGCGCTCATCACGCCGTAGCCGATCGGGATGGGGCGATTCTTGAGTGCATCCCAGAGCACGACCGCAGGCGTGATCTTCGGTTCGAGCCCGAGCCGCGCGCGCTGGTTGGTCTCGACCGTGTATCCGGGGAAATCGCGCGACGGACCGCCATCGGTCGAGATCGCCCGCACGGTGATACGCCAGCGCGAAGCCACGCCCTGGACGATGGGCGACATGACCTCGCAGGCGCCGCAGCTCTGCGCGAAGAAGTAGAACAGCCCGTAGCGCTGCGAGAGCTGAGCCATTGCCGCATCGCGCTCCGCGTTGCGATCATCCTGCCATTGCCGCTTGCCGAGCGTCGAGACCGGGCGCTGCAGCGTGTAGTCGAGCTCTGGGTCCTGCCAGATCGCGCGCTGCCAGACATCGCTGAACAGCGATGCCCGGTCGAGCTGCTCGCGCTGAAAGCGGATGTACGCCGTCACATTGGCCGGGGTCGGCTTGAGGATTGCCTTGGCCTTGAGTTCGCGCAAAGTGGCGGTCACAGCATCAAGCTGCTCGGCAGCACTTTGCTGCAGCGGTTGCTCGGCCTCTGGTTTTTTTGGCTTGGGCCTGTCGCAGTAGAACCAGTAGCCGAGCTTGCGCTCCTGGCAGTAGAAGCTGTCCTGCTCCTCTCCGGTCTGCGCGACTGGTGGTTCTTCGGCCCGCAGCGGCGTCGCCGCGACAGCGAGCAGAGCGATGCTGGTGGCGAGCGGCCGCAAGGGGGCCCTAATTGCTGGCACGGGCATAGTAGTCCTCGATTTTCTGCTGGAGATCGCTGGCTGCCGTGAGCTCGTCGGGCAGACGGGCAGCCTCGGTGAACTCGGCGTACACCTCGCTGAAATCCATCTGGCTGAGATCAAGCCGGGAAAACTCATCGAGCGTAAAGCCGCGGCACTGCTCGGTCTTGGGTTTGCCCCAAGGCTTGTTCAGCTGCTTTCGCCCCTGCTCCTGCAGGATCCGCGAGAGCTTGGATTCAAAGCAGCAATAGGCCTTTTTCTTGGTCAGGCAGACGCCGAGAAAGCTGTCGGAGCAATAAGTGCCGACATAGGCGCAAAGGCCCTTGGCGTCGCGCTCGTGCAGCAGCATTTCCTGGCGGCTGCAACCGAGGCTCACCAGGAGCTGGATACCGGGGATCAGCGGAAAGCCCTTGCCCTTGCAGCAATTGAGGACGCCGAAGACCTTGGACGAACAGGTGTTGCGAGTACCTTTGAACAAGGTGAGCGTGTCGGGATCGAACTCGCGGCGCGCCTGGTCCATGGCATTCAAGGCTACGACGGCATCCTTGAACTCGTCATTCGCCTCGCGCTCGATCGTCTCGCACGAGCCATCGATGCAATAAACATCGCCGTCGCAGATGAACTGGTTGGGGCTGCCCGGCTGATCGGGAACCGGGCAATCATAGATCCGCTCCCAGGTGCGACAGGGTTCACCCGACAGGCATTCCTCGCCGACTAGCGCGCAGCCCGGTGTCGTCTCGAGGGTCTGGCAGTCCTGTGCTTCGATGAACTGCGCGCAGGTGTAGCTGCGCGACCAGGCCCAGCAAGGCTGGGTGACCGACACGCCGCCGACAATCCTGGTCACGGGGGCACTGTCGGTGCAGGTTTCGCTGGCCTGTTGGCAGTTGCCGTCCGCCGAGAGACCTGAGCACTTCGCCTCGTCTCGGTGGGCGAATACGTTCCTGACGATGACAGTATCCTGAAGCGGCGCGCCCGGAACCTGGGCAGGGCAGGACATGATGCTGACGGGGCCGCCGGGTTCGAGGCAGTACCGACGCTGACCTGTTCCCGCCCATTGCAGGCAGGCACCAGACCCCCAGCCTATGTGCCGGCAGGTCGCACGAAACCTGTCGCAGTTCTCTTCGAGACCTATGCCATCGGGACTGCACCAGTAGATGTAGCGAGTCTCGTTGGTAACCTCGACGCCGAGCGGAATGGTGCAGCTGCGGATGTCTTCGTTTGCGGTATAGCCGACATTGCAGGTCGCCATGTAGCGCGCGCCTGTCCCGCTCCGGGGGGGCAGCGGGACGCAGCGGCCCTGCGAGCCGCTGACGCTCATGCCGCTGGTAAAGGCGAGCGGGTCGGCACTGATCTGCCCGCTGCGGGCAACAACCGCATCGAGGTCCTCGGGCGTGAAGCGCGCGCGCCGCTCCATAGAGTCGCGCATGGTACGATAGCCGGTGTTGGCATTGGCCTGGCTTGCCGCGTCGCGCTCCATGCGCGCCGGATCATCGAAATAGCGGGTTTCAGCGGGCGCGCTGCTGAAGTTCGGGATCCGGTTGGCATCGGGCTGGGTGGTTGCCGCGCTTTGTGCGGCTGCAGCCTGCTCGCGGCCAAAGGCCTTGCCTTCGGCCTTGGCCGCTTCGGTGGTTATGGGGCCCTGGGGTGCCGTCTGGGCCTTGGCGGCGGGTGCAAGGCAAGCGCTTAGGGCGGCAAGACTGATGAGAATGGCGCGCATCATTGTCCGGCCCTTTCAAGACGGCCAAGATATTGGGAGGCAATCCGTGCCGCCGGGCCTTGCCCGTGTGCGATGGTCTCGAGTGCGAAGGCAGGTTTCACATTCCCGCTGACGCGGTCATGCGGCGGGACTATCGTTTGGCAATCGAACCCGTCGCACAGATCGAAGTCGCTGCTCGCGACCACATAGGTCGGGACTGCGGTCACATTGAAGGCGCGGAACAGGCGCGGGTCGATTCCCACCTGCCCCAGCGTGTCCTGATCGAGCGCGAGCTTGCCGAGCGCCTCGGTGAAGGCCTTGGCGCTGCCTTTCGAAAGGCCACGCAGCGCGACCACACCGCCTGCAGCGTTCACGTCGCGGATCATCTGTTTGAGAGCAGCCGGCGGCATCGAAAGCGATGCAAAGGCAATGAAGCGTGGTGCTTCGCCGAGATCGCTTCTCGCAATCGCTCCGGCATCGACCACCATCCGGTCGAAATCGAAGATGTCGCTAGATGGCGGCTTCGCTGCCGCTCTTGCCGCCTGCGTGTAGTTCTGGCCATGGGTCTGCGCTGCATGCGCATTGGCGTCGGCCTCTTGCGAGACGTCCTCGGCCCGTGCCCGGGCTGTGGCAGCCAGCGCCTCAGCCTCGCCCGCATCGCGCTGTGCCCTTGCGCGAATCGCAGCGAGATCTAGCTGAGGCTCGAGGGTCTGCGCGGCCGCGCCAAAGATGGCCGCAAGGCTTACGAAAATCGTAAGTGCAGGAAAGGTGAAGGGCTTTTTCATAGTAGAGTCAGACGTGGGCGCTGTGGGGTGTCTCCACCGCCAGTTTCCCACGCCTGCTCTCCGAACCGGACGTGCACCTTTCGTTGTGCATCCGGCTCTCCAGAAGCCTTGGCGAACTCGGGTTTCTTCATCCATTTGAGATCGAACCTCCGAACAGGCACGTAGCTCATCAAGAATTGCTCCGTGCCACCTTCGGCCCAGACCGAGCTGCCCGGATGGGCGGTGCTCGGCCTGCGCCACGATGCGATTTTCCTCCCGGGAACACGTTGGTGTTTGGCCCGCAGCCACAGCCAGAGGCGTTGGCGCACATGCCAGTCGAGACTGGCAAGAATGCGCTTGGCCCCTACGCAGTAGCGGTAGTAGGCGGACCACCCCCGGAGGTATGGATTAAGTTCCTGAAGCATGGCCGTGAGTGAACGCCGAAGCGTTTGCCTACGCGCCAGTTGATTGACCCGTATGCGGAAGCCATTGATCGGCTCGCGGGGGATTTCGATGCGGGCATGAAGCCCGAACCGCTTGTCCCACTTGAGCCGCACACGGCATCCCAAGAACCGACAGCCCTTGGTCAGCGCAGTGATGCGCGTCTTTTCGGGCGATAGCGTCAGACCCATCGCCTCGTGCAGGTAGGTCGCCAGCGCCTGCTTTTCGGCAAGAGCGTCAGCTTCCGTCCCCGACACGAAGATCAAGAAGTCATCAGCATAGCGGACAGGGTAGAAGACCGTTCGACCGGCCTTCCGATCCTTGTCACGCTTGATCGCCGCGAGCCTGATCCCATCGGACTTCAGCTCCGGGCTTTCGGGGCGGCGTACCCAATCCCGATACCGTTCCTCGATTACGCTCAGCGCAATGTTGGCCAGTAGTGGTGAGAGCACGCCACCTTGGGGCGTGCCGGTGTCGGTGGGGCTATACGTGACATGCTCCAAGACCCCGGCCTTGAGGAACTGTACGATCAACCGGTTCACCTTGAGGTCCGCGACGCCGTGGCGCACGCGTTCCATCAGGGGATGATGTCCGATATTGTCGAAGCAGGCCTCAATGTCGCCTTCGATTACCCATTGGTACGGCGCATTGTGTCGGTAGCCATCTGCCGCAGGCTTGCCCCGCGACTGGATGGTCACACGGATATGTTCGAGACAGGCCTGACTGCCGCGTCCGGGCCGAAACCCGTATGAGACAGGCCAGAACCGGGCCTCGAAGATCGGCTCCAGAACTTGCTTGACCGCGCACTGCACCACGCGATCCTTGACCGTAGGGATACCGAGGGGTCGGAACTTCCCCGGTTTGCCCGGCTTTGGAATCCACTTCCTTCGTGCAGGAGACGGACGATAATCGCCCGCCCGGAGCTCATCGCGGAGCTCATGAAGGAATCTGTCGACGCCAATTCCGGTGGCAATTTTTTCTACGGTCGCCCCGTCGATCCCCGGAGTGCGCTTGCCGCGATTACCGGCAATCGTCCTCCAGGCCATGTACAAGTTGCGGGGATCGGTCACCCAATTCCACAAGTCGCAGTATGGTTCTTCGGGGTTTTCCCGACTCCACTGGTAGAGCTTTCTCTGAACGCCGAGGAGCCAAGCCTGTGGGGCTTGATTACCAGAGTCCACTGGTAGTTCCTCCGTCATAAAAGCCTACCGACTTCCTGCCCGCCTTCGCCATGTGGACGGCTTTCCCGCCCTCGGACTACTACGCAGGCTCCGCCCCACCAGCACCCATCCCCGGTCTCCGCGGATAGCCTGCTCCGAAGCAGGCGGACGATGGTGATTCCCGTGTTCCGACGATCAACCTTGGACCCGTAGGTGCGACGCTTAACCCCTTGCGGCTCCGGCGTGTGGGCAAGAAAGGACGACCCGCACACGAATGCTTTGCAAGCATTCACCAGAAGGCAGCATACATAACCAACCGGTTCACACCGCGATCTCCCCACCCCGTCAGGTGATCGGGAGTTCAACTGTAAATAAAGAGGCTTCAGACACGTCATTCGTTTGTATCTCACCTTAGGCCCTGTGGTAGCCCGGCATGCGGCTGACGGGCCGCATCCGGTACATTTCAGGTCTCCTGCTTTGAGGTCGGCCGCCGGAACGCGGCAAACCTTGGAGACCCCCTTCCGCCCCGACTCCTTCCGCCGGGTGGGGTGGCATCGCAGCCACCGGTCGATCGTCAGCAAGACGATCGAAAGGATTATGATGTTGAATTACATACATATTTCCTTTCTGCGCCGTCACGGCGCTCACACACAGCAGTTCCTTTTGCGCCAGACTAGGTAGCCCATGTCCTCGCCAATGGCGGGGTAGACCTGTCCTGCTGACATGAAGGTGGTGGAGGCCCCCATCGGCGCGCAGGCATAGCGGCCCTTGGTCTGCGGATTGGGGTTGGTGGCCTGAAAGCGGTATTGCTGCTTCCTCATCACCGGCATGAGGTACTTGCCGCACAATCCCTTGCTGCCCATGGTGCCCCAGGCGACGAGCTGCCGATGCAGCTTGTAGGAGAAGCGCGACAAGGCGAGACGCGAGGCTTGGACATGGCCGATCGTCGCCGAGACATTGCCATTCAGCGGATACATTGTGCCCTGACAGCCAGCGCACCAGAACAGATCGTCGCTTGGCAGCTTCAATGTTGCTGCGACGCAGTCGGCTGCGCAGGCCGCCAGTGCCAGCGGGTTGGCAAAGAGCACGCTTTCGGGATGGATGATCGCGGTGAGCTCGCTGTCCTGCCACAGCGGATCGATCTCGCTCACATAGAGAATGTCGACCGAGCCTGCCTCGAGACACAGGAAGTCGGCGACAAGCTCCATCCAGTAGATCAGCGGGTAGGCATACCAGTGGACATGCCACTGCGAATGGTACTGCGTCGCGCCGCCCACAGCCGAAGGCCCGGCCATGGTCTTGAACCCGATATCGAACCCCGGATCGATCTTCATCCCGCCAAGATTGACGAAGCACCACGGCTTCATGCTGACATCGGCGAGGCGCACCGGTTCCCAGAATCCCATCGCGATCCCGGGCCGGATGCCGCACAGGCACACCGGGAGATCGGGATTATCGGGGTCCGGACGGTTCGAAGGCCAGATCTTGAGGCTGCCGACCGAAATCGGGAACAGGCACGACCAGCAGATGTCGGTGATCGGGTTGACGAATTTCCCGGTGCATTTGCCCGGGCCGGCATCCGCGTTGGCTGGCACGCTGAGGCTCAGCATCAGGAGCGCGCTGCAAATCCATGTCAGGGAACAATTTCTTCGGGTCATGATTGCTTGCGCTCCCGGAGTTTGATCGGAACCTCGCTGACGCGCAGCACGCGGCCCTGCTGCTCGACCACGGCGGGTACTGCGCGGATGCCGAAGTGCTTCACGAGGGTCCCGCCCTGGTCGAAATAGAAGCGGCGCTGGCGGGCTTTCATGAGCGCGAGCGGCGCGCCGCGCACCAGAATGAACTTCGCCGACGTGGTCCCGTAGCGCTGGCTCGCCCAGGCGATTTGCGCCGGGTCGTCGCCGTCGAGAAACACGAGGGCGCTGCGCAGGCGCACGGTGTCCAATGGATTGACCGGCGTGCCGGCCGCAATGATGATGCGGCCCTTCTCGTCAGCAATGTCCCGGTCCGCGCTGATCGTCGGATCCAAGTCCCAGCTCCGGGCGGTCACAGCGTTCGTGATGCCTGCAACCGGCTCGGGACGATTGACCCGCGCCATCGTGCGCTGCTTCAGTTGCTCATTGAGCCGCGCGGTCTCGCCGCTCTTCCCGAGATGGGTCAGCCGCGCTTCGATCTGCGTAAGAAGATCGGGCTCAATGACGGGCCAGAGCGCCCCGTGCTGGCCATAGTCGCGCGCGGCCGCTGGCGCGCTGCAGGCGAGGCACATTGCTGCGAAGGAGAGGAGCGCCTTCACAGGATCGGCCTCCCGACCCCGAGGATGCGGGAGCCGCAGACCCATCCGATCGCCGCATAGCGGCTGTCGAAGCTGTCCTTGTGCGGCGTGGTCACGAAATAGCAGCCCTTCGGCACTGTTCCGGTTGGGCCGATTGCGAGAGGCTCCCCGCGGCGGCTCACCGGTTTCGCTGTCGCCATCAGGCGTCCGTTGACGAAGAAAGCGCGGTCCTTGCGGGTTACGACATCGCCGGGTACGCCGCTCACCACCTTGCCGAAGGGCTTCGGCTCCTTGCCGAAATGCACATCGAGCAGCGGGGAGGGCGGCGGAACGAACAGGATGATGTCGCCGCGCTGCGGGACCGCGCCCTTTGTGGTCCAGAGCGCCCAATAGGGCAGGCTCGGGCTCACATTGATCATCAGCGCATGGTTCCTTCCAAAGGCACCGAGCGCCGTGAGCGCGAGCGCGCCTGCGCCAAGGCCCGCGAGCAGCACGAGGCGGCGCGCAGTGGCCGAACGGGTTAAAACATCAGGGCTGCGCATGGCGAACGCCTGCCACCCGCCGCGCGACATCGGCGCGCACGGTTTCGGTAAGATCGGGCGCGCTGCCCGACACCACAGCTTCGGCGACCAGCACGGTGCGCCCGTCACGGCCCAGCGCCTCGACCGAGGCTTCGACCGCCTTCAGGTAGAGCTGGACGTTTTGCTTCGTCTCGTCAGGGGGGCGGCCCGCGCGCGCCTCGGCTTCGATGAAGTCGCCCATGATGCGGCTCAGCTGAACCGTCACCACTTCACGCTTCTGGAGGGTGAGCAGCGCGTCGGTGGCCCAGACGCCCCAGAGGGTCGAGCCGATCATGCTTGCCCCAAGGACGAGGGCCGTCGGGCTGATCGCTGGCAGCCTGCTGCGCAGGCCCTTTGTTGCCGATATGTTCTTCACGACTTTTCTCCCGAGAGTTCGCGGCCCAGATCACGCAGGAAGCGCGGCAGGCGCCAGGCGATCAGCAGGGTGGCCAGCCCGATCAGCACGACCTTTACCTCGCCAAGGAATGCGACCTGGCGGGCATGATCAGCCGCAAGGAAGCGCTCGGCGATGTTGGCGAGCTGAGCAAACAGCACCCCCGCGTCCCCGCCCGACAGGGCAAGGAAGAACAGCAGCGGCGCGCCCAGGGCCATGAGATAGCTCGAGGCGATAAAGCTGCTTGCCTTCAGCGCGATGTAGCAGAGGTCGCTGGCGCGCCGCCGCCAGATGCTCTTGGGTGCGGATGTCGGCGATGCGTTGCCTGACTGGGGGAGCACCGGTGCTTTATGCGCCGGGTCGACGAGATGGAGTTCCATGGCTTTCCTGGGTCCCTTGTGATGTTGTGGGGGCTGCCGTTCACGACCGGCCGAAGGCGATCTGTTCGATCGCATCGGCAAGCTGATGGCCGCGCGCGACTTCGGCATCGATCGCGGCGAAGGTCTCGGGCGAGCTCGAGAACAAGGTCGCCGAGTACTCATCGAGCACAAGCCGGCCGATCGCTTCGACCTCGGGGCCCTTGATGAACACTTCGGAATAGTCGTTGCCCGAGCGCTTGAGGCTGCGGATCAGCGTCTCGGTCCGGTCATCCATGTCGAGGCGCTTGCTGGCCTTGAAGTCGGCAATCGTCTCGGGCTTTTGCTGGAGGATCAGCATCCAGTCGCTGTTCTCGAGCGCGGCGGTGGCCCCGTCGGACTTGTAATAGTCGTTCAGGGACTGGGTCGCGGTCGCCAGCGCGCCGCCATATTTGCGGCAGGTGCGTGCATAGGTCTCAACGAACTCGCCCATCGAGCCGCCCTTCAGCATCGACCAGGCCTCATCGATGAGCAGCAGCTTGCGCACTTGCCGCGGGGTGCGGGTCATCGCCTGACTGGTCATGAACATGATCGCCGAGAGCACCACGGCGCGCAGTTCCTCGCGCGCCGACAGGTCCGACATCTCGAAGACCGTGAAGTCGCTGTCGAGCGCGAGGCTCGCCTCGCCCTCGAAGAAAGCGCCGTAGGTCCCACCCGCCATGTAAGGGGCAAGCGAGGTGGCAAGATCGCTCGCGATCTCATGGCCGACGCCGGCAAGCGCTTCGCCGACACTGGTGACAGTTGCGCCTCTGCCGGCCTCGTTCCACACCGTGTTGACCGCCCGGTCGATGAGACCGCGCTCGATATCGGTGAGCTTGGCCGAATGCCGTGCCATCTGGCCGATGATCGCCTTGACCATCCCGAAGAAGTCGAGCCGGTAATCCTCGTCCTCGGCGGCGCGGGCGGCGTCGATCATCGAGAAGGGATTGAGGCAGAACCCCGCCTTCATCGTGAACTCGACGAAGCGCCCGCCCTGCAGCTTGACCGAGTGCTCGAAGCTGCGGCCATCATCGATCACCACCACCTGCGCGCCCGCGCCGCGCAGCGCGGCACACATTTCCTGGAGCAGCACCGATTTGCCCGATCCCGACTTGCCGCAGATCGCGACATTGTGATTGCCCGCTTCATTCTCGAAGGGGGACCAGAAGAAGGGCTGACCGCGCCTGCCGATGAAGAGGAGATGCGGATGCGCGCTGCCGAGATATTCGCCCTGCATCGGTGCCATGTTGGCGGCGGTGGTGGACAACACAGTCTTGAACCGCTTGAGGCGCTCCATGTCGGAACCCAGCCCATCGGCGAGCGTCATCGGCATGGCAGCCAGCAAGCCCTGGATCTGCAGGAAGCGCTCGTCGGCAAGATCCCAGCCTGCCGCCTTGTAGATCGACTTGATCGCGCGCTCGTCGCTGTCGCCGCGCCCCAGCGGCGAGAAGGTCGTGAGGCCATAGAACACCCGCACGAGCCGGCGGCCTTCCTGCAGTTCGGCCTGTACATGCTGCCATTCTGCGGCCTGTTCGCCGATCCGTGGCAGGAAGCGCGCACTGCGCGTTTCGGAAAGGCTCGTGGTGCGCATGAACTTGAACCCGGCCTTGGCGGCCGCCGCCTCTTGATCGGGATAGACGAGGCACAGCATCGTTGCCGCAGGACACGGAAAGCGCAGCTTGTCGGTGAAGAGATCGCCGATCAGCCGCGCGCATTCCCAGGGGGCCCAGCGCGCCGGCGTGTTGCGGACCGAAAAGTGGCGCACATCGAAGGCGTCAGGGTAGATCGTGCCGATTTCCGGCACGCCGTCGTGAAGCTTGCCCGTCGGACGGAAGCGTTCGGTTGCAAGCCGCATCCGATCTTCCTGCACGATCAGTTCGATATCATGCCGGATCGCTTGGGCTGCGATCGCATCGTGCGGATTATAGGCTAGAGCATCCTCCTGCGGCGCGGTGGTGGGGGCAGTGAGATCATCGATGATGGCGATGAGGGCTTCAGGCCCGACCTCGACCACGCCAAGGTTGAGGGATTTGAGCATGGCAATCAGGCTGTCACGGGTTTGCCTCAGTTCCTCATTGCTGACCGCTTTTGCAGCCGGGACACCAACCGAAACGATCACCTGATGGTGGCGGGCATGGAAGGGCGCATCGGCTGAGCCTGATTGCCACACCAGGCCATAGAGACGCCTGGCGCGGTGGCGCGCGATCGCCTCATAGACCCCGCCCTGCAGATAGCGCGGGGCGAACCACGGCGCGATGATCCGACTGATGCGTGGGCTTGCAAGGTGCAGCACCTGCAGGCACGCGCCCGGCGGAAGGCCTTCGGAGAAGAACTGTCCGAGGATCTCGCCCGTGCGCTCGTCGGCCCCGATCAGCGGCGTAACCGACAGCACAAAGCCCTTCGAACGCGCATTGAGGTAGAGCCGGTTTGACGGATCAGAGACCCGGTACGGGAGCCAGTCCGAAAGCTGATCGATCATCAGAGCAGGGCGCGCCGGTTCGGAATGCTCGGCATCGCCCAGAAGCCCTGCAAGGACCCGGTCGACGATCATGTTGAGGCGCTGAGCCATCAGTTTTGCTCCTTTTCGGGCTGTGCCTTGCTGGCGGCTGCATCGCGCTTGGCTGACTCGATCGCCTCATTGCTCGGGAAGGTGAGCGGCGCGCGTGTATTGGAAAGCCGGGGGGCTGGGTCATGCGGGGACGCGGTCGCATGGAGCCCCCCGGCCACCGGTGCATCAGCACCGGTCGCAGTCTCGTCCGCCGGGGAGGGGAATGCCGGCGGCGAGACCAACGGGAAGAGGTCAGAGTGGTCATCAGGCTGGGTGAGAATTTCGGCGTCAGACGCGCCCAGGCCTGACGGCGCGATGCCGGCGTCATCCAGCCTGTCCGTCGCAAGGACATTGTCCGGTTGCGCGTCAGTTTGCGCCGTGGCCTGCACCGCCTTCAGCTGCCGCTTCAACTGTCGCATCAGCGGCGGAGCGGACTCTTCGCCGGGCTTGCGGCGCAATTCCGCTGCCCAGCGCGGGTTCTCGATGACGGCCCAGGCGACGGCCTCGTCGTGCAGCGTTCCTGCTTCATCGACCCGCGCCGGGAACACGATCCTGAGCGTGCGCTCGGATGTGCGCGCCTGATCACCCGCCGCGACAGAAACGGCTGGACGCATCGCGTGCTGCGGGTTCTTCTCAGCCGTCATGTCGCTCGTCGCCCGGGCATCGAGAACATGCGAGGGCGCGCAGTCGCCCTTGGGCGCACGGCACTGGAACGAGCCTTCGACATTGGTACCAAAGGTCGCGCAGGCGCTCGCCATCACGGCGAGACCGGCGCAGGCGAGGAAACGGAAGGGGAGCCGCATGGGTCTATCCTTTCTTGGATGGGGTCAGCGCCGGAGCGGCAGGGCGAAGGAATTCGCGGAGCACGGCCGCCGGACGATAGCCCTCGAGCACCGCGCCATCGGAAGGGCGCACCAGCACGGGGGTGCCGGTAAAGCCATTGGCCTTGGCAAAGGCTTCGTTGGCATCGAGACCGCTGGTATCGCAGGGCTTGGGGTTGACGAGCGCGCCGCCTGAATAGGCGAGCCGAAGGGAGAGTTCGGGGCGCGGGGCGCACAGCACGCGTTCGGCATCACGGCGGCTTTCGGCGCCGAAAATCGAGATGGGCCGTTCCTCGACCCGCGCGCCGATCGCTTTTAGCTCCTCTTCGAGCTTCTTGCAGTAGCCGCAGTGAAAATCGGAAAAGACCACGACCTTCGGCCCGTTCACAGGGCCCCAGGTGATCGCGCCATTGGACGGAAGACCCGCGAGCGATACTTTTTTGGGTGCCGTGCGCGGCGCGGCCTGAGGGGCTTTCTCGGCTGCCGCAGCGCGGGGCGCGCCTGCCGTCAGAAGATCTGGGTTGAGTTCGAGCAGCCGGGCCGCCGTCAGATCCTGACGCGCTTCCATGTCATAGACCCGCCCGATCACGAGATAGCGCGCCGCCCGATCGACGTAGAACAGCGTCGACTTGGAGGCGACTTCGCACAGGCCGCCCAGACCCTCGCAAGCGATCCTGTCGATCGGGGTCTTGGGCAGGCGCAGCTTGAGGGCGGCCCGCACGGTGTATGTATCTGGCGCTTTCATGGGCGAGGCGAGGCTGGCGACGGCCCAGCCTGTTGCGGCCGAAAGGGCGATCATCCCGGCGATCCCGGCTGCTGGCTTGATCCAGCGCATTCGCCGCTTGTGGGGGAGGGGGCTTGTTTCACTGTTCATTGGGAATTCCTCACGAAGACGCCGTCGAGAAAGACGATCTCGACTGCGATGCCGGTCGGCATCTCGACGACAGGTTGGTATTGTTCGGCGCGCTCGATGAGATAGCGGCTGACCGTATCGGCAGCCTCGCCCGCACCCTGGCCAAGGCCGCCCGCCAGAATGTCCGTGGCCGACAGCTGCTGGCGCTGCTGGCCTGCGGCGATCTGGCCGGCGAAGATCCCGTTGGCGTTGGCGGAGAACCCGCGTCCGAACCCGCCGACGATCCCCGGAAGCAGCGCCTGGCTGACCAGATTGCCTTCGCGGCTGACCACGCGGCCGCGCACGCCGGACTTGCCGGCAAAGCTGATGAAGCCCTTGACCTCGCTTACCGCAACCCGGCCACCGGGCTGGTCGCAGGTCATGCGGGCAAGCTTCACATAGACTTTCTCGGACGAGAGATCGCCGCGCGCGGCTCCATTGACGATGCAACCTTCGATCCGCGTCGTCAGCACCTTGCCGTTCTGCATCACCGAGCGCGCGGGGCCCGTGATCCGAAGCACGACGGGAAGCGGATCGGTCTGGCTGGAGACCCCTGCCGAGGCATCGACGCCCACAATCACGCGCGCGGGCGCATAGGAGTTGGGCGGCAGATAATCGGGCGAGTCCTCGACCACGACGGGCGGCGTTTCAGGGCGCGCCGTGCGCGGTCCAGCAGGGCCCGCCTTCTCCGAGGCAAAGCTCATCAGCTTGACCTCGCCGGGCGCGAAGGCGGGGCCGGCGTTCTCGGTCGTTGCACTGGCTGACCGGGTGGCCGCGCCCGCGTTGCCACGGGCGTCGTAGCCTCCGGCTTGCGGGCCATAGGCCGGCGGCGGGGCAGAAGGGAGCAGGGTGGGCGGCCCACTGGCGAGCCGGGTTCTGAGTTCGGCGTTCTCCGCCGAGATTGCATCGATTGCCGCCTGCCCGTCGGTGCGCATCGCCTGGTTCTCGGCCTTGAGCGCTGCCAGCTGCTCTTCGATCTCGCTGCGGGGTACGCTCGCATCGCGCAGCGCCTTCTGCTCGCGGGTCACGGCATCGATCCGGTTGCTGTAGGTCGCGACGAACTCGCGGTTGGCGAGGTCGCGGTTGACGATGCCAGCAGTATCGATGGTCTGCGCAGCGTCCGGATCACTGCTGGCAGCCTTATCGTCGCCGCCAAGAATGAACCAGCTGCCGCCCATCAGGACGAGAGCACCGATTGCGCCCATCAGCAGCTTCTGGCGACGCGCAGTGCGGGCGTTGAGCTCGGCGACCGGCGAAGGCGCGGGGTGTTCCGCTTGTTCCGGATGCGAGGCAGGTGCGGGTGCCGTATCGCTCATTG